>CALXDZ010000018.1 GCA_944387205.1 uncultured Oscillospiraceae bacterium | reverse complement strand
GCCGGGATGCAGGGCCAGCCCATCAACATCTCCTGGAGCGCGGTGGACGGGGCGGACGGGTACATCCTGGAGCGCAGCGCCGACAGCGGCGCGTGGACGCAGGTCTACTCCGGGGCCAACACCAGCTACACGGATACCACCGGGAGCTGGAGCACGGTACAATATCGTGTCAAGGCGGGGCTGGACGGAAACTACGGGGATTACAAGACCAGCGCATCCATCACGGTGATTGATGCGTCCGCCCTGTCGATCTCCGGCACGGACGGGAGCCTGGGGACGCTGACGGCTGACGTGGACTTTAGCGTCGCCTCTGACACGGGAAATCAGATCACACTGTCCTACACCGTCAACGGTGTGGAGTGGTATTCCGGCCAGGTTTCCAGCGGATACAGCGGGACCATCCCGGTGATGGAGCTGCCCACGGGAACGGGTTCCATTGTGATCTCGGCATCGGTGCAGACCACCAGCGGGGCGGTGAGCGTGACACGGAGCTGGACCTATACCAAAACGGCAGCCACATTCCCGGCGGCTGCCGCGGTGACGCAGCTGGCAAAGGACAGCGTCAATCAGCTGCCGCTGACCATCTCCGAGGCGGTGCGGACTAACCCCTTCTGGGGCGGGAGCCTGGACCAGGCGCTGGAAATGCTGGCACCTCTGGCAATGTCCGGCGCAAAGATCGAAACCGGGAGTTATGTCGGGACGGGGACCAGCGGAAGCGCAAATCCGAATAGTCTGACATTTGATTTTGAACCCAAATTTCTCCTTATTCTTCCAAGGCAAACGTCGTCCGGATCTTATGCAAACTATTGGGCAATAGCTTTTCCATCCCAGGATAGGTTTGCCAATATTAGTGTAGACGGAAGTATGTCGATGCTTCCTATGGATCTTGTTGGTAATACAGTAACTTGGGATGCAGGTGGATCTGGAGGAGATTATCAGTACCGACAGTTAAATGCGTCTGGCGTTACCTATTACTACGTGGCCATCGGCTGAAAGGAGTGAAACCATGCTTATCATTGAAATCACCGCCCTTGAGAACGGGGCGCACCGCAACCAGACAGGCACCTTCCGCACCATCCCAGACGGCTGGGCGGTGGTCCCGGCAGAGATCGAAATCCCGGACACCTTTCCATTCGTGGACATCGAAGCGGAGGACGGCATGGTCACCTCCATGACCGCCGGGGTGGTGCCAGAGCCGGAGCCGGAGCCTGTCCCGGAGCCTGCGCCCACGGAGGCTGAGCAGCTGCGGGCGGATGTGGACTTTATCGCGGCCATGACGGGGGTGACCTTATGACGGTGCTGGAGATGGCGAAGAAATACTACCCCCGGCTCTGGCCCCAGGAGCGGATCGAGGCCCTGGTGGCCGCCGGGAGATTGACCAGAGAGGAGGCGGAGCAGATCTATGCTGGAACAGAACAGGCCGATTCATGAGTTCACCGGCGTCGCCAGATTCCACGCCGCCGGGTACACCGGCAGCCGGGCCAGAGCGGCCACCGGCGAGGTGCTGGTCCCGGAGGATTGGGACGGGCCGGGCCATGTGGAAACCCTGGTGCAGGACGGTAAAAAGAGCACGGGCAGCCACAGCCGCATGACCGCCTCCGTGTTCTTCGAGGTGGCGCCGGACGCCATCCTCTACCGCGCCTCCAACAACGTCGGCCGCAACAGTGACGGCACATACAACTTTGTTCTGTACGACACCCTGATGCCGGAGATGGAGCGGCTGGGCATCACCCAGATGTTCACCAGCCGGAGCACCAGCGCCCCCGGCGGCAACGAGCGGGCCAGGGCGGAGCAGTTTGTGGAGGAGAACGACTGGTTTATCCCCTTCTGGTCCGCTGGCAACGACGGGGACGACAAGGCCAACGGCAAGCTGAAACTGGCCGGAAACGTGGGTGTTGCGGCCTACAGCGTGGTCAACGGGAAAGCGGTCCCCAAGCACTACTCCAGCGAATCGGAGTATGTGGACTTCGCGGCCCCCACGGATATCAAGTACCGGGACGGCAGCCAGATCCGCTCCGGCACCGGAACCTCTGCGGCTGCGCCCTACCTGTGCGGCATGGCGGCGCTGGTGCAGGACTTCTTCATCGACCGGACAGGCCACCCCCTGAAACGGGAGGCGCTACTGCGGTTCTTCGCCGACCACTGCATGGACATTGGAGATCCGGGGCAGGACGACAAGACCGGAGCGGGGGCGGTGATCCTGCCGGCCCCCAGCGAGATCGACATAGGGAAATATACGGACGTGAAACAGGAGGAGGTGAGCGACGTGGCGACCTATCATACCCTGGGCGACGTGCCTACGAGCTACCGGCCCACTATCCGCAAACTGATGGAGGCCGGGGTGCTCCAAGGCCACAGCGACCCGGACCCTGACAGTCTAGAGGACAACGTGCTGGATGTGGACGAAACCTACTGCCGGGTGATGACCACCCTGGACAGAATGGGGGTGCTCCCGTGCTGAATAGTCGGGATATCGACCTGCTACGACCGGATGTGGCGGCCAACTGCCATTTGTGGGTGGAGCGGTGCAGGGCCGCCGGCCTTAACGTCTTGGTGACCAACACGGTCCGGGACCGGGAATACCAGGCCTACCTCTACGAGCAGGGCCGCACCCGACCGGGAGGGATCGTCACCAACAGCCCGGTGCCCACCTTCCACGCGGACACCTCCGGACTGGCCTTCGACTTCTGTAAAAACGTCAAGGGCCACGAGTACGACGACAGGGACTTCTTCCGGGAGGCGGCGGCCATCGCCAAGGAGATGGGTTTCTCCTGGGGCGGGGACTGGAAGAGTTTTGTGGATCTGCCCCACATCCAGTGGGACGACGGCAGGCGGTATACAGACAGCGATATCAAGGCCGGGCGGTATCCGCCCGAGATGCCCCTTTGGGAGGAAACTATGAGCGAACAGCAATTTTACGAGATGTTCTTACAGGCGATGGCGACTTACACCAAGAAGCTGGAGAGCAAGGAGGTCAGCGCCTGGGCCAAGGAGGACTGGGAGCGGGCGGTGGAGGCCGGAATTTTCGATGGTACCATGCCCCAGGCCCCCTTAACCAGGGAGCAGGCGGCGGCGATCATTGCAAGGATGGAGGAGGTGGAAAATTGAAAGAGAGATTGACGCGGCTCCTGACGGTGAAGAGTATCGTCACCATCGCTTTGACGGGGGTATTCTCCGTGCTGGCCCTCCGGGGCACCATCGAGAGCGGACAGTTCCTCACCATCTTCACGGTGATCATCAGCTTCTACTTCGGCAGCCAGGTGGAGAAGGCCAGTCAGAAAAAGGGGGAATAGACCATGGAGCTTGCCGTTTCCCTGCTGTCCACCCTGGGGATCAACAGCATTGTGCTCTTTTTCATCAAGCGCTACTTTGACCGGCGGGACAGCAGGGAGCGGGAGGCGCTGGAGCAGAAGAAAGACCTGTTCCACCGGATCGACACGGCCCTGGAGACCCTGCGGCTTTTGAGCTACCACCGGATGAGCCAGGAGATCGAGCGGCTTCTGGACCAGGGCTACGCCTCCCCGGCGGAGCGCCGGGTCCTGGACGAGATGTACGCCAACTACAAGGACCACGGCTGGAACGGCGACATGGACGCCCGCCTGGAGAAAGTCTACCAGCTCCGGACGGATCATGCACCGGAGTAAAACGGATAAATTGCCGGTTACTACCACGTTGCTACCACACGGCATCGGCCAGATAACAAAGAAAAACCCTGCAGCCGTTAAAGCTGCAGGGTTTTCTGTGGTGGAGACTGCTGGACTCGAACCAGTGACCTCCTGCGTGTGAAACAGAATGAGATCTATTTGCAGGTGTTTCATGCCGACTGAGCCTTGCGCCGCAAAGGGTGCGGCGTTTCCAGACAGGGGCAGTTGCTCCCAGTTACTACCACTGCCGCTACCCCATTTTCCCCATTTCTTTTTTGAGATACTCGATGTCTGTCTGGATATAATATTCGCTGGTGGTCGCAAAATCTGTGTGCCCGATCGTGCGCTTGAGCGCGTCATTATCCACGCCGGCGGCCTTGGCCCGGGTGGCGAACGTGTAACGGGTGCAGTGTGGATGGAGCTGGCGGCCCTCCCGGCTGATTCCCAGGCGCTGCAGCGTGTCCGTCCAGTCCCGGCGTGCAAAATTATTGCGCACAATATTGCCGCTGTATCCGCTGAGCAGGAGGGTTCCTCCACCCTTCCCCATGAAATGCTCCACATAGGGGCGGATGGCATCGTTGATCACCACCACACGGTCCCGACCTGCGGCCGTCTTCTCCCCGCCATACATCACGCCTTTGGACAGGTCCACCTGGTCCCGACGCTTTTGGAGCAGCTCATTGATCCGGTAGCCGGTGTAGATGAGGATCAGGATCACCATGGAGGTTTCGCCGCCGGCGGCTGCGTCCTCCTTCAACCGGCGGATCTCGTCCTCGGTGAATACATCCCGCACAACCGGCTTCTGCCGGGGGAGCACAAGATACTCCGCATAGTTCCGGTCGATGATGTCCTTCTTCATGGCGTACTGACAAAGCTGGCTGTACAGCATCCGGATTTTCTCCAGAGAGGACCGGGAGCGGCCCTTCGCGGCCTCCCCGTCTACGATGGCCTGCACGTCCTCCGTGCGGATGGAGCGCATTTTCCGGGGGGCCAGGGGCTCCAGCTTGGCCCAGGCCAGATCATAGGTTTCCTGCCCTTTCGGGGTCAGTCGGGCATAATGCTGGGCCTGCCATAAGGTATGGATCTCCCCCACGGTCAGGTCGATGGCGTCGCCCACGGGCTTGCCTGCCAGCTTGGCCAGGGCCTCCATAGCGCCGGACTTGGTGGCGTAGCGCCCCATAATGGTCCCGGACTTGGCCACCACCCAGGGCCTGCTGCGGCGCTTGTCTGTGAGCTTGTAGACGCTGCCGGCGCCGTTGGGCCGCTTCCTGGGCCGGGGCTCCAGCCGGTGGATCACCCGGCCGCAGTAGCAGCAGATATTGGCGTCATCCGGGATCTCGCTTCGGCATTTCGGACAGAGCACGGATCCACCTCCTTTCCATTTGCAGGTACATCTGTTCTACTATCAGTTCAGAGAAAACCGCCCCGCACAGGGGCGGTTCTTTTACTGCGCTTTCTTCAGCTCAGCCACGTCGCGGGAGAGAGACCGGATGACGGTTTTGAGGAAATCGACTTCCTCCTCCAGCTGCTCCACCCGGTTCTTGGGAGCCAAGGTTGCCAGGATGTTTTTCTGGCCCTCAGCCAGCAGGTTAAATTTGGGATTAAAATAGGCCTCCATCATGGCGATGGTGTCCCGCTTGAAATCGGTCATTTTTTGGTCCATGCGGGTATCCAGCTCGTCAATGATCTCCTGTTTCTGCTGGGCCATCAGCTGGGAGATGGACAGCAGGTCTTTTTCGTCTAACATGGGGATACTCCCTTCTATGCGTTACAGATACCGCTTAAGCACTTCCTCCAGCTGGGGGCCATACTGGCGGATGTCATAGACATCCTGAAGGGCATACTTTGTTTCTTTTTTGTTCTCGTCGGGAATGATGAGATACTTGACACTGTCCGTCAGCCGTAGGCGGCAGATCCACTTACGGGTGTTGGACTTATAGAGGATGTTGATGTAGGACTCGGTATCTTTGTATGTGAGCTCGTGGACATCGACCAGATCGGCCAGGAGGTTCTTGACGATAAAGTATGCCTCCAGCTCCTCCTCCGTCGTGACAATATTCGGCTCCCGCTTGCCGTCTTCCTCCGGCGCGGCATCCTCTGCCGGCGCGGCAGGAGCACTGGTGTCTGAGATGGACACACTGCCGCCGGAGCCACCCAAGGCAGTCTTGATTTTGTCGTTCATGGTTTCGCTGATATAGTCATTCAGAGCCTTCCGCAGGATCGGACGGAACTTCTCCAGCACATTTTGGGTCTTTGGTCCGGAATAGCACCCCTGCAGGAAGAAGCGGATAAAATCGTCAGAGGGATCTGTCAGCTGTTGGGTAAAGACATCCTTGAACTCGTGGACATATTTTAGCTCGTTGGCAGTGCTGAAGATGGAGTCCACGTCAAAGACAGATTTGCAGAACTTTTTCAGCTCTGGGACTTGGTTGTCCCGGACATCCAAGATATTGATGGTAAGGAAGGGATCCTCGTCCATCTTGTTGGGGTTGTCCAAATCAGTGTAGAAGCGATAATACTGCCCGTTGGTAAGGATCGCGAATTTTGCAGAAGTGGTCCCGAAATAGCGAAAGAGCTGGGAGTCGTGCCGGTCCAGGTTCTCCGTGATGGCCTTGCACTCCACCAGGATCACGGGTTCACCGTCCTTGAGAATGGCGTAGTCCACCTTCTCCCCTTTTTTGATACCCACGTCTGCGGTGAACTCCGGAACAAACTCCTGGGGGTTGAAGACGTCATAGCCCAGCATGGAGAAGAAGGGCATAATTAGGGCTGTCTTTGTGGCTTCCTCGGTCTGAAGAGAGTCTTTCATTGACTCCACACGCTTGGTAAACTGCTTCAGCTGATCGATGAAATCCATACGCGCACACTCCTATCTCTCTATCTGCGTGTCCGAATCGGACACGTTTTATATCCGCACACTGGCGGGCATCACTTGTCGAGATACACATCACAGAAGAGCCTGAAACGCACAAAATTGCAGGTGAACATGATTCTGCCGATTTACACAAGGCGGTGGTGGTATTTCTCGTTGCGAATCTTGGGGAAATATGGTAGGATAAACGCAGGCGCTGCGATATACGGTAGGCGGTTTGTCCACTTCCCGGGAAGGGAGGTGGTGCCAATGGTTACATATAGTGAGCTTTTCGCTTACTCCCTGGTACTCATCGGCGTTGCGACTCTGGTTTTCCAGATCTGCAAAAGAAAATGACCGCCCAGCCTCACAAACTGACGGTCATTTTCTGATCACAGTATAGGGGCAAACCGCTTATCGGCAGCGCCCTTTTCTACTCTCAGTATAACCGCAAATTGTGGGAATGTCAAGTGAAACCCTGTACATAGAGGGGTTTGTATGCAAGACAGCGTGTCCGAATCGGACACGTTTTTTATTTTATCCGCACGCTGGCAGGCGTCAAGCATACATCTCCACGGCCAGGTTGCCATGGGCATACCAGCAGATGGCCTTGCGCATAAAGGGCTCCGTGACGCCGAAGCGGTCCGCCAGGGCCGGGATCGTGTCGCAGCCGTCCGCCATGGCGGCGTCCAGCTCTCCAACCGGCACCAGCCGGCGGATGGCCCACTTGTCGGCCCGGTTCTCGTGCCTCTCAACGACATCCAGAGCGGCCTTCCGGTTATAGAAGCTGCCGGTCTGACAGTGGCCCAGCTCATGGGCCAGAGAAACGATCTCCTGGGCGACGGTTTCCATTTTCCACGGATCAATGGCAATGCCGTAGGTGTCGCCCGGCAGAGGCATGGACAAAGAAGCGGTTGCCATCATGGGGAACCAGTCCACATCAATCCCCTGCTCTTCCGCAAAAGCATACAGTGAAATCAGCTTATTCTCCATCCCGCTGCTTTCTTCTCCTCTGAGCTATTTTGAAGCGGAAATACTCCTGTGCATCCTCCCACATGGCGTCCCGCTCTTCGGGCGTCAGCGTGGGATCGGCTCCGTTGAAGAAGGCGGCCTTGATGTCCTCCTCGGTGATCGTGCCCTCTCCGCTCCCGGAGGGGGCTTCTTTTCTCTTGGGGCCTTCGCCGGTGAGGAGGTATTCCGTGGAGGTATCCAGCAACACAGCGATTTCCGGGAGATATTTGCGGTAAGAGCTGGATTTCCGGTTCCGCCACTTGCTTACTTGTGCGGGAATGACCCCTAATGCGTCTGCAAAATCTTTTTGATCTTTATATTTTTGGTCAACCAACTCAAAAATGCGGTCAATTGCATCCATATGGGGTCACCTCCCAATCTGTATAATTTCCGATTTGGAAATTTGTAAAAGTTGCCAAAATAGAAATATTTCCAAAAAAGCAATTGACAATTTCTAAAATGGCAATTATACTCTTACTTGTAAGGTAAGTTGCCTATGATGCAATCATAGCACAGCCCAGGGCGACTTGCAAGACAGAAAGGAGGCGATCCCTTGAAAAATCGGATCCGGGAGCTGCGGGAAGCGGCCGGCATGACCCAGGCGGACCTGGCGGACCGGCTCCAGGTTTCCGTCCCAACGGTATCCAGGTGGGAGAGCGGCGTAATCCGCCCCAGTGTGGGCAATCTGATCGAGCTGGCGGAGATCTTCGGCGTCACGACAGACGCCATCCTGGGGCGGGATTCCGCCTGAACAAACATCAAAAAGGAGGACAGCTATATGCCGAAAGTCTATTTAACCCAGGCCCAGCGGGAACAGGCGGCCATTGACAAGATCCGCGTCCGGATCTCCGACGGGATCGCCGTGCAAAAGGTGCGCAAGAAGCTCTCCAACGAGCAGGTGGCCAAGGGCCTGGAGCTGGGCCGCAACACGGTGGGCCACATTCTCAACGGGGACGACGTGAAACTGCCGATCAACCAGACGCTGCGGCTGCTGCGCTTTGCGGGCCTGCAGGTGGTGGCGGCGGAGCAGTACACAGAGGGATAAAAGGGAGGATCACAATGTATCGCATCACCATTACGGACCTGGACACCAACAAGGTGGAGCTCGACCTGGAAACCGGCCTGATCATGGGGATCTTTGACAGCCCGGAGAAGGACTGCATCGGGTCCTATTCCTATGCCGCCGGCATCAGCGGCTACACGTACCTCTGCGGCCTGATGGCCCTGCCCAAGCTGATGGAAACCTTTATCGAGAGGATCGCCGCGGAATACGGCATCGACGCCATGGGAGCCATCGACTGGCTACAGCATACCACAGAGGAGGGCGGCTGACCATGGCGGAACGATACCCGAACATCTACCAAAGGGCCCGGAAAGAGGCCGGATTGACCCAGGAGCAGGCCGCGGAGCGGCTGAGCGTATCCGTGGAAACGGTCAAGGCCTGGGAGCAGGGGCAGCGGGTGCCAAAGCCCGAGGACGCGGAGCGGATGATGCGCTGTTACGCCGCGCCCTGGCTGGGCCTGGCGTACACCCGGGCCACCTGCGGGCGGCTGGGGGCGGTGCCGGAGGTTTCGCCCAGGGAGCTGCCGGCGGCGGTGCTGGCGCTGATCAACAAATCCACGGACCTGGCGGACGACTACCGCCGGCTCATGCGGATCGCCGAGGACGGGATCATCGACGAGGCGGAGGCCCCGGACTTCGACCGGATCGCCGCCTCCATCCAGGGGGTGATCCAGGCGGCCTACGAGGTGCTCTACGCGGAGGCGCCGGAGAGCGCAAAAAGAGAGCGCCCCACGGCGGACACCGTGGGACGCTCCCTCTCCTCAAGTTGCCATGAGGACGATTGCAAAACCATTATACCACAACTCCCCCGGATTGCAAGGGGGAATCGCTACGGAGGCTGACATGGAGGATCGCGTGGTGCGGGCGCTGCGCTACAGCGCAAGCGTACGCCGGCGGCGCCGGGTGGCGCTGGCGGCCAGGATCGGGGCGGGGCTCTCCCTGGCTCTGGGGCTGGCCCTGGGCCTGGCTATCCAGGCCCGCTGAGGACAACACATAGGAGGAGATCAATATGATGGAACGTACTTTGCGGGCGGAGGCATATATCCGCCGGACAGCGAGAATGCGCCGGCAGCGGCGGGAGGCGGTGCTCCAGCGGACGGGAGTGGCCCTGGCGGCGTCCCTCCTGGCGGCGATGGTCTATGTCCTGGCATGAAAAAGCCCCGTCCGGTATAGCACAGACTGCCGGCATTTGCAAGCACAGGCGGAAGGAGCGATCCATGGCCAATTTGCAGATTGAGGTCCGCACGTCGGACCCGTATACCCACATCCCCAACGCCCTGATCCGGGACAGCCGCCTGCGGCTGCAGACCCGGGCGGTGCTCATGCTGATGCTCTCCCTTCCCCCGGACTGGGACTACTCGGTCCGGGGGATGGCATCCGTCGCCGGCGTGGGCAAGGACACCATGGGCAGGATCCTCCAGGAGCTGGAGGACGCGGGCTACCTGCGGCGCCGCCGCCAGCCCCGGGAGGAGGGCGGCCGGTTCGGCCGCACCCAGTACATCCTGACAGACAACCCCTCCGCCCTCTTTGAGGACGAGGAGCCCGGCGGGGAGGAACCGTGTCCGGAAAATGAGGACACGGCGCCCTGTCCCGATTTACCGTGTCCGGAAAATCCGTGTCCGGTAAATCCGCCGCAACAAAGTAAAGAAGAACAAACCAAAGATTATATAGTCCCCCCTATAGTCCCCCCACAGGGGGAGGGGACTGTGGAGAGGCCGGCACGGAAAAAGCGGGCGGCCCGGGAGGCCCCGGAGTGGAAGCCGGAGCGGTTCGCCGCCTTCTGGGAGGCGTGGCCCAGGGGGGAGAACAAGCAGGCAGCCATCCGGGCCTGGGACAGGCTGCGGCCCGATGACGCGCTCCTTCAGGTCATGGCCCTGGCATTCCAGCGGCAGATGGCCAGCCCCATGTGGCAGCGGGGTGTGGGGATCCCCTACGCCTCCACCTGGCTCAACGGCCGGCGGTGGGAGGACGAGCCCCGGGCAGCCGAGAGCCCCGGCAGCTGCTGGGCGCCGGATCCGGAGGTGACGTGATGGCGGAGAACCACACCCTCCGGATCCAGTACACGATCCTCGGCACCATGATCCTCCGGCCGGAGTGCGTGGGAGAGGCGGCGGAGCGGCTGCAGATCACGGACTTTGACACGGAGGGGACACGTGCCCTCTTTGCCGCGGTGGTCCGGCTCCACATGGACGGCGCTCCCATTGATCCCATCACCGTGGAGCAGGCCGCCGGGGAGGATCTGGAGCCCCTGATCCGGGAGGTGCTCCCCTACTGCACCGGCGACTTCGGCTACTACTGCGGCATGCTCCGCTCCCAGCAGCAGCTGCGGCGGCTCCAGGGCGGGGCCTACGACCTGGTGTCCGCCCAGACGCTGGAGGAGGCGGAGGCCGCGATGGACCGGCTGAACGCCCTGCTGGTCGCCCGGCGGGACCCTCAGGTGCTCAGCGCCAGGGACGCCGCCTCGGCCTTCCTCAGCCGGGTGGGGCGGGAGGAGCGCCCCGTGTACATCACCACAGGCATCGAGGACCTGGACAAGTTCCTCTTCCTGGACCCGGGGGACTTCCTGGTCCTGGGCGGGTATCCCAGCGCCGGCAAGACCCTGCTGAGCCTGCAGATGGCTCTGCATATGGCGGCGGAGCGCCGGGTGGGATATTTCTCCCTGGAAACCAACCCCCAGAAGCTGATGGACCGCCTCATGGCCCACATGGCCCAGATCCCCCTGTGGAAGATCAAGAAGCAGGAGCTGGAGGAGGGGGACTGGAAGCGGCTGGCCGCGGCCACCCAGGCCCTGGCGGAGCTGCCCCTGGACTTTGTGGCCGCCGGCGGCTTCTCCGTCCGGGATATCCGGGCCATGTCCCTGAGCCGGCGCTATCAGGTGGTCTACGTGGACTACCTGCAGCTGGTGTCGGCCGCGGGGAAGAACCGGTACGAGGAGGTCACCAGCATCTCCAAGGACCTGCACACCATGTCCCAGGCCACCGGCACGGTCGTGGTGGCCCTGGCCCAGCTGAGCCGGCCGGAGAAGACGGGCGGGCAGCTGATCCCGCCCAGTATGTCCAGCTTCCGGGAGTCCGGCCAGATTGAACAGGACGCGGACGTGGCGCTGCTGCTGTGGGCGGAGGACCCCAGGGACAACCGCAGCGGCCGCTCCCTGAAGATCGGAAAGAACAAGGAGGGCGAACGGGAGACCATCCACCTGAGCTTTGACGGCGCTACCCAGACGATGCGGCCCCTGGGGCCGGACGTCCACAGCCAGATGGTGGCCGCCGGCAAGCAGGCGAAGCAGCGGAACAGAGCCTGCCAGAGCGGCCAGGTGACGTTTACGGAGCTGGCGGAGCCGGCGAGGGCTCCCCTGCCCTTTTGACGAGAGAAAGGAGGCCCCATGGACCAACGGAGCAGCAGGCGGATTCTGGCGGCGGAGGCCCTGCGCCACCGCCGTCTGGCGGAGCTGATGGAGGAGGAGCTGCTGGCCAGGGATCACCTGCTGGTGGCGGACGTCCTGGAGGCCGCGATGGAAAAGGAGGACAGCAGCCATGCGTGCGATTGCAATGATGAACAACAAGGGCGGGGTCGGGAAGACCGTCACCGCCATCAATTTAGCGGACATCCTGGTCCGCAGCTGTAAGAGCCGGGTCGTCCTGGTGGACTGCGACGGCCAGTGCAACCTGACCAGCTTCTACGCCCCCGCCCTGGATACGGACGCCGTCCCTACCCTGGCGGAGGTGCTGACCGGAAACAGTGAGCCCCTGTGGAGCGACAACCTCTCCCCTGTCTGTCCGGGGCTTGACCTGCTGCCCGGGAGCCCTGACCTCTACGAGCTGGATCTCCACTCCGTGATCGACGGCTCCGGGGACCGGTACGGGGCCCGGCTGCGGGACTTCGTGGGGTGCGCCCGGGAGGACGGCGACACGGACTACATGATTTTTGACTGCGCCCCCGGATTCACCTGCGCCAGCGTGGCGGCCCTGATGGCCGCGGACGATGTGGTGATCCCGGTGAACCCCGACGGGTTCAGCTTCCGGGGACTGGCATCCATGGCGCGGCAGCTCCAGGGCCTGCGGCGCGCGGGGGTGGGTATCCATATCGCCGGAGCGCTCCTGACCCAGTGGCGCTCCAGCGAGGTGGTGCTCCAGGGGGAGGATCTTCTCCGGAGCTCCGGCATTCCCGTGTTCCGGCAGGTGATCCGGCGGACGGAAAAGGTGCCGGAGAGTACCTTTGAGCAGCAGCCGGTGACGCAGTACAGCCCCAACAGCGCCGCCAGCGTGGACTACCGCCGGTGGGTCCGGGAGTATCTGGGGGGTGAGATCTGTGGCCTTTGATATCTCCAGGTTTGCCGCCGGCTTCGGCGTGTCCGATTCGGACACGGAGCTGCGGGAGATCCCCCTGGACAAAATCCGTGAAAACCCGGACAACTTCTACCCGCCCCTGGAGGAGGCGGAGGCCCTGGCCCTGGAGGACTCCATCCGGGCCAACGGGCTCCTGGAACCCTTGCTGGTGGTCCGGGACGGGGAGTCCTACCGGCTGGTTTCCGGCCACAACCGGCTGCGGGCCTTGCGGGCCCTGCCATCCAAAACCGCCCTGTGCCGGGTGCTGCCGGCCATGGATACCGACCACGAGATCGCGGCCATCATCGAGGCCAACCGGCAGCGGAAAAAGACGCCGGCGGTACTCCAGCAGGAGGCCGAGGCCCTGACGGCGGCCTACACCCGGCGCAAGCAGGCCGGGGAAGATCTTCCGGGGCGGATCCGGTCCCGGGTGGCGCTGGCCATGCAGGTCAGCGAAACCAAGCTGGCCAACCTGAGCGCCATCAAGAACGGGCTGAAAAATACACAGCTGATTGTCTGGTGGGAAGCCGGCGCCATGCCGGAAGCAGCCGCTCTGGAGGCGGCCAGAATGGATGCGGAAGAACAAGATCATCTCTGCCTCTGGCTGCTGGGCCACTGCGAAAAGCCGACTCTGGCCAATGTTCGAAAGTTCCGGGTGATCTGGGGCGGTTGCCGCCATGAGTGCCCGGAGGCGGACGGGGCATTTTGCCCCCATGCAGAGGCCATGTACCAGGAGGACTTTCGGGACGGCGTCTGGCATGGCGCCGGCTGTTGCGCCCAATGCTTGCGGCGTGACACCTGTGCGGCCTGCTGTGACTATGTGGAGCGGAAGGATCCGGAGCAGGAGGCGCAAGACGATCTGGATTCCCGAATCGACCGGGTTCAAGCGGAGGCAGAAACCGCCACCGCAGACTGGCAGGCAAAGCGGGAGGCGTTTGGCGCACGCCTGCAGAAGGCCCGGGAGGCCACCGGGCTGGACCGGGCGGCATTCGCGGAAAAGCTGGGGCTCTATAAGGCCACATATTCGGCCTGGGAAAACGGAGATCTGCCCGGCAGCAGCCGCTTCCCGGAGCTGGCCCGCGCTTTGGGCGTCACCACGGACTACCTCTACGGCCTCAGCGACGAGCCCCGGGGCGGGGCGGCGGAGCCGGAGGGGCAGCTGGTGATCGCCGGGTGGATGCCCGGGAGCTGCCATCCGGCGGAGCCGGGGGAGTTTGCCGTGCTGGTGGATGTAGGCAATACGCACTATTTCAAGACGTTTATGCGCTGGGACGGGGCCTCGTGGCTGATGCTGCCCTCTGGACAGCAGGCGGCGATCCTGCCCAGCTGGTGGCTGCGGCTGCCGCCGGAGCCAGCGAAAGGAGAGCAGGAATGATCCGATATATTTATGACCCGGAGTCGGGAGCGATGGAAACCACAGCCAGCGGGACGGCGACAGATATTGCCGCGGAGCTTGGGCTTCTGATCGGGACGTCGTACAACCTGATCCGGTCGCGGAATCCCCAGGAAGCGGAAAACTTACGCATGCGGCTGATGGCCGTCATGCTGCCGGGCAGTCCGATCTGGGACAGGCAGGACGTTCCAGACCCATCTGTGGGCATCAAGATTGTGCAGGTAACGCGCAGGAAGGAGCAGAATCATGAGTGAGCAGGCATTTGAGCGAAAAAAGGACTTTATCAACCATGCCCTGAGCCGCTGCGTGGCGGCCATGTATCCCAATGTGTGCCGGGTGGCTTACCACATCCGGGAAACCGACGAGGGCCTCCTGGAAACCGCCATGATCCACCTGGCCGGGGGCTATTCCCGACGGGTGGACGTGACCGGCCTGGATCTGCCCGCCACACTGGACACCGTGCTGGCGGTATTCCGGGAGGCGGCGTGATGGAACGGTATACGGGCCGGGAACAGGTGGAGAAGGTGTGGAGGGGTAAGTGGAAGCCCACAGAATCCCCGTATATGAACGAATGCGAGGACTGCTCCGTGTGCGGGTACAGAACCCCGTGGGGGCACGGGTTTAGATTCTGCCCTGCCTGCGGTGCCGCCATGATGGACGAGGCCGTGGAGATCACCCTGCGGCGATTGGAGGCGGTGCACAGTGACTTGTAAGCATTGTATCTTCTGGGAGCTGGACAACGATGAGGGCACGGACTACCACCGCTGCGCCTGCGACCCGTCGCCCAGGCTGGACGATGTGACGGAGGCGGAGGATGGCTGCGAGTACGGCACCGACTGGCCCCCGCTGGAGCGCACCATCGGCTGGACGGAGGCCCGCCTGCGGGGCGCTCTGCTCCCTGGAGCGTGTCGGATGTACCGGGCAATATTGGCGTATTTGCGGGAATTGGAGGTGCTGAAAGATGAATAGTTCCCTGTTGGATTTGGTGCGTGAACTGAACACGCTGAATGATGATAACCTTGCCGACCGAGTGATTTCCAACAACGATGTACAGTGGTGCCTGTCTGAATTGCAGGACATTTTGGAGGCAGAGCAGCCCACCCTCACCCCGCCGAACGAGCCGCTGACCCAGGCAGACCTCGATGTAATGGACTATGACAAGGTGTGGATTGACTATGAGGACGGGACCGGAGAATGGGCGCTCGTGTGTAACGGATATATTTACAGCATAGACACGTTAGAGGGGGCCGGTTTTGATTTTACCGATTACATGCGAGGCGAAAAACTGGAGCCTCACGGATATAAAGTATACCACCGCCCGCCGGAAGGAGAGGAGGACACCCAATGAAGATACCGAAAAAGTTTGAAGACGTTTTTTGCGGCGTGGAGCTGTCGGAGGGAGAAATCCGCATCTTAAATTGGATTGTCCTCTGGGATGACCACACAATTAACAACCTGCGGTCTGCGATCCAGAAGGTGCGGGATTTTCGGGAGGAGGGCACCCGATGAATACCTCAAAGGTACTGGAGCAATCCCCTGGGCCGGAGAGGCTGGAGCCGGTGCTGGTGGTCACGGCGCCGAAGCTGCCGGCGGAGCGGCTGGACCAACTCCGCCGATCCATTGCAAGGCAGCTCCGGGAGCGGCTCTGGGTCGTGCCGGACGGCGTCCGGTGGAGCGTGGAGCTGCTGCCGGTGGGCGCCGAGGCCGTCCTCCTGCGGGCGGCTGATCCGCCGCCGGAGGCGTCCGGCCAGGATCAGGAGGACGCGTCCCGGAAAGAGGCCGCCGAGAAGCGGAGGATCCTGGAGCGGCTGCAGGCGTACCGCAGGGACAAGGGCCTGGGCTGCTTCGGCCCGGTCGCCGCCAAGTGCCGGCGGTGGAAGGTGACGCCGGAGCTCCTGCGCTCCGCCCTCTTTGAGGGCGGGGCGATCTCCATGGAGCAGCTCCGGGCCGTGGACCGGGCTCTGGACAAGATCATGCTGGAGGATCCGGGAGATGGGCCGGCAGGCCGGGAGGGGACTGAGGGTGCTCCTGAGCGGGAATGATCTGAAGGCGATCCAGGCCGCCCTGGATGGCGGGCGGCAACTGGAGCTGGAGCGCTCGCTGGGGGCCCTGCGGATCCGGGTCACCACCGGCCGGGCCTCGCCGGTGTGGCTGCCCCACACCACGCTGGCGCGCCTGGAGATCTGGGATGGCAGCGTTTACAGCACCAAGTGGTGCGTATCAGCGGAGGAGGTGCGGCGGTTTGGACGATAGGGCGGCCGGCAGGCCGTGGATCTGTGTGCGCCAGCAGGCGGGGCCGCTGGTGAAGGAGTGCCGGGCATTGCGGCCCAACTACAGCAGGTATGACACCCCGGACGTCCGGCGGGAGAAGGCGGAGATCAAGCGCAGCTCCGGCGTCACAAGCGTCTGCCGGACCAGGCGGGACCGGCTGGAGCTTCGGCTGGCCCTCTTCGGCCGGGATGGCATCTTTTATACTCTGACCTTTGACCGGGAGCACGAGTGCTATAGCCTGGATGAGGTCCGGCGGCGGTGGAAGGCCTTCCTCTACCGGCTGCGGAAGTGGAGCGGCAGGCAGGAGATTGACTACATCTATCTGATCGAGGGCCGGCACGGGGACCGGCGGTACCACATCCACGCGGTGCTGCGGGACAGCGAGTTCCCGCCGGCGGTTGTTCGGTATCTCTGGCCCTTCGGCGTGGACGTGGACGATCAGCCGCTGCTGAAGGGCGAGAAGGACAGCTACGCCCGGCTGGCGGAGTACATGAACAAGGAGCGGTCCGACGGCGTGGTCCTGCCGCTGGACAGGAAGCTGTGGGTGTCCAGCCGCTCTCTGTGCCGGCAGCTGCCGGCTGTGGAAACCTGGAGAGATTTCAGCGGCGTCATCGAGATCCCGACAGGCGCCGTGGTGCTCCAGCACCAGCCGCTCTACCGGAACCGCTTTGGGTGCTACACCTACGCCAAGTGGCTCCTGCCGCCTTTAGATGTACCCGCGCGTGCGCGCGCGAACAATCTTGGAATAGAGTGTAATAAATGAAGAAAGGACGGGAAGCCCTTGCAATCTGCTGTGAAACCTGCTAAACTGATCATAAGGAACGGACGGTATGTCTGTCCCAACTGCAAGCAGACCACGAACCAGAAGGCCAGCCCGGACACCAACGCCGACCGGCTGATCCTCTGGTGCCGAAACTGCAAGGCAGAGTTCGTCGTGAATATCGACCATGGCCAGTGCTCGATTGTTAGCCGGTGCCGATGATCTCCCAGAGCGGGAGAACGTCGGTGCCGGCTTTTTGTTTTGCCCGGAGGTGATAGCCCGATGGCCTTAAAGCCGCTCCGACCGTGCCGGCATCCCGGCTGCTCCGCCCTCACCCGGGAAGGCTACTGCCCCAGACACAAGCCTCAGAAGGCGCCTCGCCGGGCCTCGGCGGAGTACCACGGCTGGTACAGCCTGCCCATCTGGACGGACGGCCTGCGCCCGGCGCAGCTTCTGCGTGAGCCCTTTTGCCGGGAGTGCGCCCGGCGGGGGATCCGTACCCGGGCCACGGTGGCGGACCACATCGCGCCCCACCGGGGGGACTGGGGGAAGTTCACCGACCCGGCCAATCTCCAGAGCCTGTGCAAGTCCTGCCACGACCGCAAGACCGCCCGGGAAACGGCGGAGGATCGGAAGAAAAACAGCCGCTGATTACGCCCCAGCCGGTGGGGCTTGCGGCGGAACGCTTGGGCGCACGTGCCTGACGGGCGCGCGCCGGCAGGAATTCCTTTCCGTCCGCCCCCCGTCAAGAAGATTTGCGGCAAAAGTGCGCAAGACCGCAGGCAGCCCTCCGTGAGAAAAATTTTCCCCACGGAGATTTTCCGAAAAGAGCATGGAGGATAGCCGGAACCGGCGGAAGGCGCAGAAGCCAAGGTCACCGAGAGCCGGGGCTGCCGGGATGGCAAGCGATAAGAGATGGTGGACAAGAGGTGGAAAACAATAGGCAATCTGGAAAAGACAGAGTTTGAGCGGCGGATCCGAATGCATTGCTGTGACTGCCTGGTGGGTATGAGCCGTGTAGGTACCGGCAGTGTGGACCTAATCCTCTGCGACCTGCCCTATGGAACGACAAACTGCTCCTGGGATGCGCTGATCCCTTTCGAGCCCCTTTGGGAGCAGTACCGCCGGGTATTGAAGCTCAGGGGCGCTGTGGTACTGACGGCTACACAGCCCTTCGCCACGGATCTCATCAACAGCGCCAGGAAACTGTTTCGCTACGACCTGATCTGGGAAAAGACGGCGCCCGTGGGCTTTGCCAACTGCCGCCGGCAGCCCCTGCGCTCCCATGAGCTGATTCTGGTGTTCTATCAGCGTCAGCCGACCTACAACCCACAGGGGCTGATCCGGCTGGAGCGGCCCGTCCGCCGGGCGGCAGGGCGCCGGGGCGGGAACGTATACGGCGGCCTGGACAAGGAGCATGTGCAGGAATTTACCAATTACCCGCGCTCAGTGCTGCGCTTCCCTTTCCGCGGGCGGCGGCATCATCCCACCCAGAAGCCTCTGGAGCTGATGGAGTATCTGATTTTAACCTACAGCAATCCAGGGGATCTGGTGATGGACAACTGCATGGGCAGCGGCACCACTGCTGAGGCCGCCCTCAACACCGGGCGGCGGTTCGTGGGGTTCGAGCGGGAGAGGTCCTATTTTGAGATTGCTGTGGACCGTGCGCAGGCGCGGATAGCGGAAATGATTTCAGTCTAAGTGAGAGGGGGTGCCGGCAATGCCGGGTCCAAGGCAGCCAACTGACGTGATAAAGGCCCGGGGGCAAAAGCACCTCAGCCAGGTAGAGGAGGACAGACGGCGGGATCAGGAGGTCCACGTCCCTCCTCCCGACCAGGTAACACCTCCGGTGTGGCTGGGAAAGAAATTCCACAGGGAGTTCCGGGAGATCGGGGAGATCCTGCGGCAGGCAGGCCTGTACACGGAGCTGGACCGGGACGTGCTGGCCCAATTCCTGGTTGCCAGGGAGCGATGGCAGCGGGCGGATAAACTGGCGTCCGCTGCCATCCGGCAGAAGGATGAGCGGACAGCCAGGGAGTGGACCGGCGTGCAGAGCACCTATTTTCGCCAGTGCCGGCAGTGCGCCGAGGTGATGGGGCTCTCCATCTCCTCCCGGTGCCGGCTGGTGGTGCCGGAGTTCCTGGCCAATGCGGCCAGGGATGAGGGCGAGGAGGACGAATTTACCCGGAAACTCCGCTCCCGACAGGCTCGGGCGGCGGGGGGATAACCTGTGGCGGAGCGGGACTGGGAGTGCGGGCAGTTTGTCTGCGACTTTGTGGAGCGGCTGCCCACCACCGCCACAGGCAGGCCTTTCCGCCTGTACCCCTGGCAGAGGGAAAACCTGATGGAATTCTACTCCACCCTGGAACGGGATGAGGCGTCCGGCCGGCTGCTGCGGCAGTACCAATACCTCTACCTGGAGATCCCCAAGAAAAACGGAAAGAGTGAGCTGGCGGCGGCCCTGGGGCTTTACCATCTCTTCGGGGATGGGGAGCTGAACGCCGAGGTCTATCTCTGCGCCGCGGATAAGGACAACGCCAGTATTGTGTTCCGGGCGGCGGTGTTCATGCTGGAGTCGGCACCCTGGACAGCAAAGATGATTGCCCGTGGGGAGCTGAAGATCACTAAGTCCCGGAAGATGGTGGAGTACCGCCGGAGGGTCAAATCGGAAAACGGGGGCCTACGGTGGGTTACAGTGGGCCTAATGCAGGTCATGTCCGCCGAGGCCTTCTCCAAGCACGGATATAAGCCCAGCTGCGTGATCTTCGACGAGCTCCACGCCCAGCCCAACCGGGACATGTGGGACGTGATGACCGGCGCCGCAGGCGCTGCCCACAGCCAGCCGGTGTGGATCGTGCTGACCACGGCGGGCGACGATCCGGACCGGAAGAGCATCGGCTGGGAGATCCACGAAAAGGCGGTGGCCATCCGGGATGCCCGGCAGCTCCGGCGCATCCTGGCGGAGGGCGGGGACCCGCGGCAGGTCCTGTCCCTGCGTAACACCGCAGAGGAGGATCTCCCCACAGCCCAGGCGGCCCTGCTGGAGCGGGACGAGAGCAACTGGCTTCCGGTGCTCTACGGCCTGACTGCCTTGGTCGGGGATGATCCGGACGACCTGGCGGCGGTGGATATCTGGGATGAGAAGCTATGGTACCAGTGCAATCCGTCCCTGGGATACAATCTGACGCTGCGCGCCCTGCGGCTGGAGGCCCAGGCGGCGAAGCGGAGCCCGGCGGCGGAGAAACTGTTCCGCTGGCTGAGGCTGAACCAGTGGATCAGCGTAAAAGCTGTCAGCTGGATTCCCTTACCCCTGTACGACAAGACCCAGTGGAACCGGCCGGAGTGGAAGGAACTGAACGTTCTGGAGCGGCGGCAGGCGGCCCGGGACTGCCTGGCGGGGAAAAAGTGCTACGGCGGCCTGGATCTGTCCAAAAGTACGGACCTGACGGCCTTTGTGCTGGTATTCCCGCCCCAGGAGGGGCTGGAAACCTGGGTGACCTTGTTCTGGGCCTGGCGGCCGGAGGAAGGCGTGGAAGAAGCGGAGCAGCGGGACCACGTTCCCTATCGGGACTGGGCCCGGGCGGGCTTCCTGGAGCTGTGTGAGGGCGACATTGTGGACTACAGCCGGGTAGAGGACACGATCTGGGCGGCGGCGGACAGGTTTGATCTGCTGACCCTGGGGCTGGACCCGGCTATGAGCTGGACGCTGAGCCAGCGGCTGATGAGGGGAAGCGAGGAGCGCCAAGGGCTGGAGGTTATTGAGATCTCCCAGACCATGCTGGGCATGTCGCCGGCGACCAAGCAGCTGGAGCTGCTGATCCGAAAGCATGCGATGCTCCACGAGCACAACACCTGTGCCCGCTGGAATTTTGGAAATGTGCGCTGCGCGGTGGACGGCAACGAGAACATGAAGCCCATGAAAAACCGCAGCACCGGGCGGATCGACATTGCAGTGGCCTGGATCATCGCGCTGGCGACGGCCATGGCGAAAATGCCCCAGGGCCCGGATATCAACGAGCATGTGCTGGCGGAATCCTGGCACCTGTAGGAAGGAGGAGCGTGTGAAAGAAAAATGGAGAGCCCTTTGGGGCAGAGCGGCTCCCGTCCTAGGGCAGGGGTTGCGGGCTCTGGGCCGCGGCCTGGCCCTATATCTGGATGATCTGTGCCTGCTGGGGGCTGGCTGCTGCTGCACAGCGGCGGCCGCTGAGCTGGCGGGAAAGCCAGGGGCGCTGATCTGCGCGGGCGTCTGGCTCACAGCCTACGCCGTGGTAATCGCCCGGTCCAGGAGAGGGGGCGGCGGCAAATGATTCTGAGCCAGGCCATGGCGGCGCCCGGGGCCGGTCAGGAGAGTCGGGACGCCCAGAGAGAGTTTGAGAAAATTCTCCGGGATATCTTCTTTTTCGGGGAGGAGTCGCCCACTGGCCAGGAGGCCGCCGAGCAGCTCTCCCCGGTGGCGGCGGCCCACCGGATCCTGTCCAACGCCTTCGGGGTAATCCCTTTTGGCGTGTTTCAGAAGGTGGACGGGGCCCGGCAGCCAGCGGAGGATGAACTTCTCCAGCGCCTGTTGAGTCGGCGGCCCAGCGCCTACATGACGCCGTTTCTCCTGAACAAGGTGGTGATGTCCAATGCCTTCTGGCACGGCTTTGGCGCCGTGTGGAACCGGAGGGACAGCGCCGGGCGGCTGGTGGAGCGGATCGCCCTGCCCACAGACTGCTGCAGCGTCTACAAGGATCCGGAGGGGCCGCTTTACTGGTACAGCTACAACGTGGACGGAGTCCAGAAGGTCTTTGCTCCCCGGGAGCTGAGCATCCTGTTTTTCGAAACCTACAACGGGATCTGGGGGCGCGGGGTTTTGGACCTGGCCCGGGAGGCGGTGGCCTCCGACGCCCTGGCCCAGCGATATGGCAGGAAGTTTTACCAGAACGGGGCGCGCATCTCCGGGATCGTGGAGGTGGACACGGACGCCTCCCCCGTCACCAAGGACAAAGTCAAGCGGGAATTCGCCCGGTATGCCTCAGACGACGCCTTCAAAATCGCGGTGCTGGATCACGGCATGAAGTACACGCCCCTGGGGCTGAGCCAGAGCGACGCACAGTTTATCGAGAGCCGGACCTTTACCGTGGAGGAGATCGCCCGGTTTACCGGGGTGCCGAAGCACATGCTTCAGACCGGCAAGGAGAGCTACGACTCCAACCAGCAGCAGCGGGTGAACTATGTGACGGACACCCTGGTGCCTTTTGTGACCCAGTGGGAGCAGCAGAACACCCAAAAGCTCCTGAGCCGTCAGCAGCGGGGGCTGGGGTGGTACGTCCACGGCAATGTGTCGGTTCTGCTGCGGGGGGACGACCTGACCCGCTCCAATTTCTACGAGCGGATGATCCGCAACAGCATCTACAACCCGGACGAGTGCCGGGCTCTGGAGGAGAAGCCGCCGATTCCCGGCGGCTTAGGGCAGGAGTTCCTGCTGAGTAAAAATTTCGGATCCCTGCGATCCATTGTGAGAGGAGGAGGCGAAGGTGGTTGATATTCAGCTCCGGGGCGAGCTCTGGGACAACGACAGCGCGGACGTTCTGAGGTGGTGGGGGTGGCGGGACATCACGGCCCCCATGGACATCCAGGCGGCCCTGGATGCCGCCGGCGGGGATGAGGTGACGCTGCTCATCAACTCCCCGGGCGGCAGCATGGCGGTGGGCAGTGAGATCCGCTCCATGCTGCGGCGGTATCAGGGAAAGACCACGGCCCTGTTCCAGGGCTATGGAGCCAGCGCGGCCACCCTGGCGGCAGCGGGCTGCCAGGTGATCCAGTCGGAGCCTGGGGCTCTGCTGTGTTATCACAACCCGCTGGGACAGGCGGATGGGGACTACCGGGAGATGCGGCGCAGCGCCCAGGGACTGGAAAATGCCAGGGACTGCGTACTGGAGATCTACCTAGCCCGGCCGGGAGCGGCGGACCGGGAAGCCCTGGCGGAACTGATGGCGCAGGACACCTGGATTACCCCTACCCAGGCCAAGGGCTACGGCCTGATCGACGAGATCGTCGGCAGCGGCGGAGAGAACGCGGATCCGGCGGCCTTTGTGGCCGCGGGGCGGCGCATCCGGCTGACAGCGGCCATGCGGGAGCGGTATCAGGTCCATGTGGCGGAGGAGCGGGCGCTGGCCGCCAAGATGGAGGAAGCAAAGCGCACCCTGGCAAAGCTCAGGGCGCTTGCACAGTATTAAACAGACAGAAAGGAGATTTTGACAACATGGACTTCAAGGCGAAAATTGAGGAGCTCCGGGCGAAGAAGAAGGAGCTGATGGCCAGCGCGCAGTCCCTGGCGGACGAGGGCAAGGTGGATGAGCTCAACGAGATTACCGATCAGATGGAGGGGATCAACAACTCCATCAAGAGCCTGGAGCGGCTGGCCCAGGCCAGCGGGCAGGAGGCCGACCCGGTCTATGACGGCGCCCTGCGCCAGGACGGCGAGTCCCCCAAATCTCAGAAGCAGGACGATACCCGGCCCTTTGCCAGCCTGGGCGAGCAGCTGAAGGCCGTGTACAACCTGCGCCGCCACGGGATCCAGGACAGACGCCTCCAGCAGGTGAACAACGCGGTGCTGGGGAACAACGAGGGCACCGGCGCGGAGGGAGGCTTTGCCATCCAGACCGACTTTGCCGGCCGGATCCTGGAGAGCGCCCTGGAGCGCAACAGCCTGCTCCAGCGCCTGGACCGCTACACCTGCAGCTCCGGTGCCAACGCCATGCGCTGGGTGGCGGTGGATGAAACCGACATTTCCTCCAGCGTGTTCGGCGGCGTACGGATGTTCTGGGCCAGCGAGGGCGGCACGGTGCCCGCCACCCATCCCAAACTCCGGGAGATCAAACTGGATCTGGAGAAGATGATGGGCTTCGCCTATGCCACCGACGAGATGCTGGAGGACGCGGTCTTCATGAGCGGTTTTTACTCCACGGCCTTCTCCCTGGCGGCGGACGAACTGCTCACCGGCGCGGTTATCGCCGGCGACGGCGTGGGCAAGCCCCTGGGCTGGCTGAACAGCTCCGCCCTGATTGCCGTACCCAAGGAGTCCGGCCAGGCAGCCGGCACGCTGGTGGGCAACAACGTCATCAAGATGCAGGCCCGCTCCATGCCCAAGGGACGGGAGCGGCTGGTGTGGGTGATGCACCCGGATCTGGAGGAGCAGCTGCCCACCCTCTCCATCTCCAGCGGCGACGGGAGCGCCTCCAAATTCCTCTGGGACCCCGAGGGCGGCATCCGGAACTTTGACACCCAGCGGGTGCTGGGCAAGCCGGTGATCTTTGACCAGAACTGCGCCTCCCCCGGCGTGGTGGGCGATGTGATGCTGGTGGATCCCTTCCAGTACATCCTGCTGAGCAAGGGCTCCGTCAAGCAGGACTGGAGCATGCACGTGGAATTCCTGACGGATCAGATGTGCTTCCGGGTGGTGTTCCGCTGCAACGGAACGCCCAAGGTGAAAAGCCCCCTGACCATCAAGAACAGCACCAAGACCCGCAGCCCCTTCGTGGCGCTGGCGGACCGGAGATAAGGAGGACAGGAGCATGAAACGTATTTGTGAGGATTTGGCCTTTCAGGCCGTACTGGCCCCGGCCAGCGTGAGCGCGTCCACGGGAACCACCAGCGGCTATGTGGATGCCTCCGGAGCGGACGAGGTGGAGTTTGTGGTGTCTACGGCCCCTCTGGGCGCGGGCAAAAGCCTGACCGTGACGCTGCTGGCTGCCAGCGACAGCGGCGGCAGCGACGCGGAGGAGCTTGGAGAGGCCACCTTTACCGACGCCGAAGGCACGGCGGCCCAGGCGGCGGTGGTGAGCTACAAAGTGTCGCCGGAGTACGGCCGGTATGTGGCGGTAAAGTTCCAGCACGATGCGGATGCCGCTGTGATCTGCTCGGCGGTGGCGGCCGCCCGGCAGATCTATCGGCCCGCGGAAAACGGCTGGACCCTGGCGGTGTAGGCCGTGGGGATCCCGGAGGACCTGCTGTCCCAGGTAAAGGCCTACTGCGCGGCTCAAAACGCCGACGACGCCGATATGCTGAATCTGAAT
>CALXDZ010000017.1 GCA_944387205.1 uncultured Oscillospiraceae bacterium | reverse complement strand
CTCAGGCCCAGATGGGAGCCGGCAGGGTCAGCTTCATGATGACCACGAAGAAGACATAGACGAAAGCCACCAGACCCACGGGCAGGGCCGCCAGCATGACCTTGCTGCGGCAGCCCATGACCCACTCGATGGCGGGGATCAGGAGCAGCAGCGCAATGAGCATGCCGAAAATCTTCATCAAAACAACAAAGACGACCAGCAGGCCCAGCATGATATAGACCTTTTTCATACCAGGGCCTTTCCAGTCGATGATTTCCTTTTTCATTTCCGGATCGCGGCTGAAAATCGTCTGTACGATCAGGGCGATGGAAAGTACCGCCAGAGCCACCGCCAGGAACTGGGGCCAAACGGCAGGGTTTTTCTGGGCGGATGTGCCGATTTCATAGGTGCTCGTCTCGTAGAAGATGTAGCCCGCCAGAGCCAACATCACCACCGAGACGATGTAGTTGTATTTTTTCATACGAACAACCTCCAAGGGCGCTTGGGAGCCAAAAGATGGAAAAACTTTTCTCTTTGAAACAAAACAGAATACTAACGAAAAAAGCGGGGTTCTTTCCGGATTTTTAACGGCACTGGGAAAAAGAAGCCCGGCAAAAGGGCCATGCCGCAATCGCCGGGCGTCCTTTTCACTATACAGATTTCAGATGGGGCGAGGCAAAGATCAGGCGTTGATGTCGATGCCGGCGCAGACTTCCTCATAGAAGACCATCTGCTCGTCCAGGAAGGTAGCCAGCTCGTCGCCATAGAGCACCAGGTACTCCATGCCCAGGGACTCGATCTGGGCCTTGTAGTCGTCGGTCTCCAGAGCCTTGCCCATCAGGGTGCTGAGGGTGTCCACGATCGCGTCGGGGGTGCCGGCGGGAGCGGTCAGGGCGACCCAACCCTTCATGACCAGGTCGTACTCCTCACCATAGACCTCCATGACGGTGGGGGCATCGGGGAAGGCGGCCAGGCGCACATCGCTGAGCACGCCGATCATGGACAGGGTGCCGGCGTTCAAAGAGGCAACAGCGGGAGTGGGCTGGGTGAAGGTGGCGTCGATCTCGCCGCTCTCAATGGCGGTGACGCAGTCGGCGGAGCCGTCGTAAGTATAGATGTCGAAGGTGATGCCGAAGTACTTCTCAAAGGCCTTGGCAGCCACGTTGGGGGCAGCGCCCACGCCGGAGTCGCCCACCTTGATGGCACCGGGATTGGCCTTGGCATAGTCCACGAACTCTTCCAGGGTGGAGAAGTTGGGGTTGGAGGAGCTGATGATCAGAGCATAGGGGTCAGCCATGGTGGCGGCGATGGGAATGAAGTTGTCCATGGTGACCTCAGTGCGGCCGAAGCAGATATGCAGCATCAGGTCGATGCAGGTGGCGCCCAGGGTGTAGCCGTCAGGGTCGGCCTCAGCCAGAGCCTCCATGCCGATCAGGCCGGAGTTACCGGTCTTGTTGTCCACCACGAAGGTGTAGGCACCGTCCTGTTCGGTGGCGGTGTTCAGCAGAGCGCGGATGGACATGTCGGTGTTGCCGCCTGCGGCAAAGGGAACAATGACGTTGACGTTCTTGGTGGGGTAGTCGCTGCCGCCCTCGGCAGTGCTGCCGCCGCTGGAGCTGCTGCCGCAGCCGGTCAGGCAGGCTACCAGCATCAGCATGGCCAATACAAGTGCGAGGCTTTTCTTCATCTGTATCTTCCTTTCTGGTGATAAATATTAGCAAGGCCTGTTGGATATACGCAAGAGGTGTGTCCCAGACCAATTGCTCATTAGAAAACGAAAAAATAAAAACGTTACATACAGAAGCAATACGGTGTAAAAATAAAAAAATTTTGAACAAATGTCACATTTCTAACAAAATACCAGAAAATACCTGAGACACCGTTCAAAACTTAACAAGAAACAGAAGAATTACGCTAAAGATATGATACAAATTGCCCACTTCAAAGTCAAGATAAATTAGAAAGGCCCCATATAAAATCAGAGTTGTGAACAAAAAATGAAAAAACATATGTGCAAAATGCACTTGATATATGGAAAAAATTTATGGAAAGGTGCAAGAAAAAACATTACATTTTCATTTTCTGAAAATTTCATCAAACAAAAAGGAGCGGAAAAACGCAAAAAAGTACTCCAAACAGAAAAAATCCGGACCGGTTTCTGCCGGTCCGGAAAAATGCGGGGAAAACGCGGGGTTATCTGCGCAGGAAGAGGTCGATTTTGGACTTGGCCATTTGGCGGACGGCATCCTTGCCTGCGGTGACCATCTCATAGTAGTCGCCATTGGCGGAAGCGCTGAGCATCCCCTGGACATAGGCCATGCGGATCTCCGTGGCCACATTGATCTTGCGGATGCCGATCTCGATGGCGGTTTGGATCATGTCGCCGGGGATACCAGAGCCGCCGTGGAGCACCAAAGGCACATTGGTGACGTCCTTGACCTCCTGCAGCCGCTGGAAGTCCAGGTTGGGCCGGCCCTTATAGAGGCCGTGGGCGTTGCCGATGCCCACCGCCAGGGCATCCACCTGCACTGCGCCGGTGAAATCCACCACATCCTGGACCCGTACCAGGAAGGGCTTGGAGTCGTCGTGGGCAATGTTGTCCTCAGCGCCCAAAATGGCGCCCAGCTCTGCCTCCACCGAGGCTCCCGCGGCTTGGGCGATCTGGAGCACCTGGCGGGTCACGGCGATGTTGTCCTCCAAAGAGAGGCGGGAACCGTCGATCATCACCGAGGTGAATCCGGCACACAGGGCCTGAACCACCTGCTCCACGCTCTGTCCGTGGTCCAGATGGAGCACCACAGGCACGGAGACATCGGCGGCCAGGTGGGAGACGATCTTGCCCAGAGCAGCCAGCTTGCCGTCTCGGATGGCAGCCTGCCCCACGGCGATGATGGCGGGGCACTGCTCTGCCTCCACTGTCTCCAGCAGCGCCTGTCCGATCTCCAAGGTGTCCACGTTGAAGGCGGGGATGGCCACCTTCCGTTCCTGGGCCCAGGCGAGAACCTCACGCATGGTTACCAATGCCATATGATCGCGTCCTTTCTATCAATCAAATCAAAATTGTGATGTCATGTGACAAAATGATGGGTCAAAAGGTATCAAACCGGGCCATGACCTGTTCCCGGGTGGGGACCACCGTGTGGCCGCCCAGCCCCTCGCAGGTGAGGCTGGCGTAGATGTTTGCGAATTTCACCGCCTGGGGAAGCTCCATGCCCTGGCCCAGGCAGTACAGGAAGGCGCCGTGGAAGTTGTCGCCGGCGCCGGTGGTGTCCAGCACGTGGACCTTGGGGGCGCCGATGTGATACATCTGCGTGCCGTCAAAGGCACAGGTGCCCTCCTCGCCGGAGGTGACGCAGGCGATCTTGGCGCCGTGGGAGACATAGTAGCGGCAGGCGTCTTCCACGCTGCCCCCCAGGGTCTTGGCCACAGTCTTGTTGTCAGGGATGAAGATGTCCGTGTAGGGCAGTAGCAGGTCCGTGTTTTCCCGGGAAAGGTTGCCTGAGTCAATGGAGATCAGGGCCTGGGTGTTTTCCTTGCAGTACCGGCAGATCTCCAGCATCAGCTCCGGCCGCATGACGCCCAGATGGACCATTCGGGTGTGGTGGAAGAGCGCCTTGTCCAGCATATCGAAGGTCAGGCGGTCGATGCATCCGCCAAAGCAGGTCAGGCACCGTTTGCCGTTTTTCTCCACCTGCACCAGGCTGGTGGAGGAGAACTGATCGGGGAAGGTGAAGAGCTTGGTGTAGGCAAAGCCCTGGTCCTCCTGAAACTGGCGGATAAAGTGACTGGTCTCATCGCCGCCCACGGCGGAGATGACACCGGTGATGCCGCCCAGGTTCTGATGTGCCGCGCCGGCGATATTGGACACACCGCCACAGGTGATGGTGAAATGGCTGGCGGAAATGCGCTGGTCACTGGCCGGCGGCGCATCCACCACCATCAAAATGTCCTTGGTGCTGGAGCCTATGAACAGGCAGTCCAAATCTTGTATCAAGGCGCTCACTCCCCTCTCCGTTTTCCGGCAGGTCTGACCTGTCCGTAAAGTTCGATACGAAGTATAGCGACTCTTTCATAGATTGTCAATGGGGGGTTTCAAATATTTTCATTCCGCTTGATATAATTTTCAAAGAGTGTGAAAACATTTCAAATTCATCTTGAAAGACAAATGTATTTCTGTTGACAACCGTGATATTCCGTGATTATAATAGAAAAAACAGTGGATCGGGGGAAAAAGTGCAAGATTTCCCCCGTCGGAAAAGGATGATCCGAACATGACGACTATGAAGGACGTGGCTAAGGCCGCCGGAGTCAGCATTGCGACTGTATCCCGTGTTCTGGCAGGAAATGTACCAGTGACGGAAAGCACCCAGAAAAAGGTCTACGCGGCCATGGAGGAACTGCAGTATCACAGCAGCACCCTGCAGCATGCGCCGGGAAAGAAGAATCTGTCTCTGGTGGCGGTGTGCGTGCAGGACCTGTCCGATCCCTGCTGTATGGATGTACTGCGGGGGGTGGAGGATGTGTTGAGCATCAGCGGATACCTCCCGCTTTTATTTAATGTGGACCATGACCTCTCCTGCTGCCGGGAGCTGCTGGAGACGCTGCCCGCCCTGCGGGTGTGCGGTGCGGTGTTTATCGGCTGCGGCGCCATGCTCTCGGAGCAGGAGCAGCTGCCGGATCTGCCATTGGTTTTGGTGGGAGAGGGCCTGCTGCCGGAAAACGGGCAGCAGGCTGTGGTATGTCTGAACGCGGCGGCAGCTGGTGCCTTGGCGGCCCGGACGCTGCGGGAGACCGGCAGGAGCCGTTTTCTCTACCTGTGCGGCGGCGCGGATCTGCCGGGACAGGAGGGAGACCTGGTGTACAGGGCCTTCTGCCAGGCACTGGAGGAGGAAGGGGAGCAGGCAGAGTATCTGTCCCTGACCCAACGCCAGGCCTGGGAGCGGCTGGAGGCCCTGCTGGGGACGCCGGAGGCGCCGGAGTGCCTGATGGTCCGGGATGGCCTCACCGCCGCTACCGTCATGCAGCTGCTGCATAAGCTGGGCCGCCGGGTGCCGGAAGAGGTGTCCGTGCTGTGCCTGGAGAATTCCACACTGGCCACCTTGACGGCACCGCCCCTGTCTGTGGCTGCTCCCTCCGGCTATCAGATGGGCATGGTGGGGGCCCAGAGCCTGGTGCACCACCTGGAGGAGGAGCAGATGCTGCCGCCCCGGGTGGAAGTGGAGCCCAAGCTGGTGAAAAGAGGTTCGCTGCAATGAGTGAGGCAAAGGACATTCTGGTCATCGCCAATTTGAATATGGACCTGATTTTGGAGCAGAAGGACCTGCATCAGACCGGGCGGAAGAAGTACGCCGACTCCTTCTGTCTCTCCCCCGGCGGCAACGGCAACAACGAGGCCTCTGCTGCGGCCCGGCTGGGCGTGCCGGTGGCTCTGGCGGGCATGGTGGGCACGGATTCCTTTGGCCGCCAGCTGCAGGAGTCCCTGGCTGGGGAAAAGACCGACTGCTCCCTGGTCCAGGTGACGGAGAAGGCCAGCACGGGACTGTCTCTCATCCTGTCCTCGGCGGGGCAGGAGAACACCTACTGGGACATCGTGGGGGCCAATGCCTGCCTGGATGAGGCCTATATTCGCTCCCTGGAGCCCCAGATCGCCGCCGCCAAGCTGCTGGTGGTGGGCTTTGGCATTCCCTTCGACTCCGCGGTGCTGGCCATGGAGCTGGCCCGGAGCCATGGTACCGAGGTGATGCTGGTGGCCTATCAGTCCCGGCCTCTTTCCGATGAGCTTTTGAGCCTTATCGATATCCTGGTGCTGGACTCCCGGGAGGCGGCCACCCTGGCGGGCATTGAGATCACCAACCTGAAAAGCGCCCGCATCGCCACGGGCCTGCTCCTCAAGCACGGGGTGCGGCAGGCGGTGCTGGTTCACATGAAGTCCCGCTTCCTGCTGGCCGCCACCAACGGCGGGACCAGGACCCTGGAGGCGCCGAGGGACTATCAGCTCATTGACGCCTCCGCTATGGACGACACCCTGGCGGGGGTCTTTGCGGGCTGCCATGTGATGGGTATGGATCCGGAGCGGGCGGCAGAGATCGCCTATGCTGCCGCCAACCTGTGCGGCAGCCGCTTTGGCGCCCACTTCTCCATCCCCAGTGAGGAGGAGCTGGCGGAGCTGATGGCCTGAGGAGACACACGGGAAGAAAAAGCCCCAGGGCTTTTTCAGATAGAACCTCCGGCCCGGCGGAATCAGCCGGGGCCGGACCGAATCAACAGGAGGTACCACGATGGATTTTGTCAAGCGAGAGGACATTGCCAAAAATTGCCTGCCCGGCCGGGTGGTGCAGAACGCGGTGGGACGCAACTCCGCCGTGGCCAGCGAGAAAATGACCGTCAGCTTCTGCCACTATTCCGCCGAAAGCGGCCCCATGGAGCCCCATAACCACGCCGAGGAGTCGGTGGTGGTGCTCTCCTGCCGGGACGCCTATGTGAAATACGGCTCCGCCAAGGACTCCCTGGAATACACTGTGGAGCTCCATGAAGGAGACCTGATGCACTTCCCGGAGCTGGAATGGCATGTGTTCGGCTACCGGGAGGGCGGCTACCTGGACGCCCTTTGCATCTATGGCCAGGTGACCAACATCCGGCCTGAGGAGATCCAGGCCAAGTGAGCACGGAAAAGATCACCGCCCCGGTACCCGGGGAGGAGACCCTGGCGCTGCTTGGGCGCTGGGGAGAGGCGGAGCCCCAGGCGGCAGAGGCGGACTTTGCTGCCGTCTTTTCCGGCTTCAACCGTAAAATTGTGGTACTGGACGACGACCCCACCGGGGTCCAGACGGTCCACGATGTGGCGGTGTATACGGACTGGAGCGTGGAGACCTTCCGGGCGGGCCTGCTGGGAGAGGAGAAGTTGTTCTTCGTCCTGACCAACTCCCGGAGCTTTTCCGCGGAGGAGACCCGCGCCGTCCACCGGGAGATCGCCGACCATCTGGCTCAGGCCTCCCGGGAGACCGGCCGGCCCTTCGTCCTCATCAGCCGCAGCGACTCCACCCTCCGGGGCCACTATCCCCTGGAGACCCAGACCCTGCGCCAGGAGCTGGAGGCCCGGTTGCCGGTGCGGTTCGACGGGGAGATCCTGCTGCCCTTCTTCCTGGAGGGCGGCCGGTACACCGTAGGAGACGTCCACTATGTCCGGGAGGGGGACCGTCTGATCCCCGCGGGTGAGACCGAGTTCGCCCGGGACACCACCTTCGGCTATACCGCCTCAGACCTGAAGGCGTGGTGTGAGGAAAAGACCGGCGGAGCCTGCCGGGCGGAGGATGTCACCTCCATCTCCCTGGAGGAGCTGCGCCATCGGGACTATGACGCTATCCGGGAAAAGCTCCTGGCGGTCCACGACTTTGGCAAGGTGGTGGTCAACGCCGCGGCCTATGCCGACGTCCAGGTCTTTGCCACCGCCTTTCTCCAGGCCCTGGCAGCGGGGAAGGAGTTCCTCTTCCGGGGCTCCGCCGCCATCGTCAAGGTCCTGGGCCACATCTCCGACCAGCCCCTTTTGAAGCGGGCGGACCTGATCAGGGAGGAGACGGCTGCCGGCGGCATCGTCATCGTGGGCTCCCATGTAAAAAAGACCACGCTGCAGCTGGAGGAGCTCCAGCGCCGGGTGCCGGACCTGACCTATTTGTGCTTTGACGCCGCCGCGGCCCTGGTCAGCGGCGGCCTGGAGGAGGAGCACCGGCGGGTGCTGGCCCTGGCCGCGGAGGCTATGGCCCAGGGCAAGACCGCCGTGGTCTACACCAGCCGCACCGTGCTGCGCACGGCGGAGGACAGCCGGGAGGGGAACCTGGCGCTGAGCGTGCGCATCTCCCAGGCCCTGACCTCCCTGGTGGCGGAGCTGCCCCTCCGCCCGGCCTTTGTGCTGGCCAAGGGCGGCATCACCTCCAGCGACGTGGGCGTCAAGGCGCTGGCGGTCCGCCGGGCCATGGTCCGGGGCCAGATTGCGCCGGGCATCCCTGTGTGGGAGACCGGTGGCGAGAGCCGCTTCCCCCACATCCCCTATGTGATCTTCCCCGGCAACGTGGGTGACACGGGGACTCTGGCCCAGGTGGTGGAGACCCTGCTGGGCCGAAAGTGAGAGAATACAAAAGCACCCTGCACGGAAGCTTCCGCGCAGGGTGCTTTTTTGTTCCATGGGTTCCGCAAAGATCTGGGGAAAAGGTGTCCCTTACCAGCGGTGGACGCTCCAGGACTGGGAGGGGGTCATGGCGAAGTACTGGTACTGAACGGCGCTGGAGCTGTCGCCCCAGGTGGTGTCGATGTGGCACACGGTGCCGTCCAGCTCCGCCACGGTCCAGATGTGATTGGTGTTGGACTGGGTCCAGCAGGAGATGCCCTCCAGCTTCAAAAGCAGGTTGTAGGCACCGGTGTAGCCGTCGCACACCGCCGTGCCGGAGTGGAACAGGGAATAGGCGATGTGGCTCAGGGAGTAGAGATCGGCGCCGTCATCATAGACGCAGTTGCGGCAGATCCATTCAAAATACACTCGGGCGATCTCCTTTTGGGTCATGCCCGCATGAAGAGTGCCCGACTGCCAGAGCTGGTCGTGGACGGCGATGGCGGTTTCCATAGCCTCCTGTCGGTAGGCGGAAAGCTCCGTGGCCGTGGCGCCGGAGCAGCCGAAGGTCAGCCGCATGGTGCCCTTTTTCAGGTCATAGGTGCAGCTGACAGAGTTGTACATCTGCTCGCAGTAGGCTTTCACAATGGAAAGGGCCTGATTCATCACGGCGCTGGCCTTGGCTGCCGTCAGACCGGAGTAGCGCAGGTTCAGAACGTGCTCGTTGCGGGAGAGCATATAGCGGATGGAGCTGTCCATCTCCGCGTCGGTTTCAGGAGCGGTCACCAGGGTGCCCGGCTCCACCAGGTCGCCCAAAGTGGTGCCCTGGGCGCTGACAAAGCCGCTCAGATCCCAGCGGAGGGTCAGCCGCAGGTCCTTGTCCACCATGCGGGTGAGCATGGAGGCGGCCTCTGCCCGAGTGATGGGGGTGGAGGGGCGAAAGCTGCCCTTGGCGTCGCTGCCCTGGGACAGGCCCAGGCGATAGAGCTGCAGAATGTCCCGCTGATAGGGGGTGTACTCGGTGACGTCGGTGATATAGAGCCCCAGGGCGTACCCCTCGGTGACCACCGCGTCGTTGATGGGACTCAGAGCCGAGGTGGGCAGGGTGTTGGCCAGCACATGGGCAACCTGGGCCCGGGTGGCGGCGCTGCCGCAGGAGGCGGTGAGCTCGTCCCCCACCACGCCCTCGGCCTGGAGGTAGGCAAGATAGGGGCCCCAGGCACCGCTGCCCTCCCCGGCGTGGGCCCGGGCGCCGGACTCCGGATCGCCCGTGCGGTAGAGGCTGCGGATGCGCCCGGCAAAGATGAGGATCTCCCCCACCAGCATGGGCTCGTTCATGCCGTAGCGCCCGTCCCCCTTGCCCTGGGACAGGCCGTACTCATACAGGGCCTTGACGTTTTCATAGTGGGCGGAGGCGGGACTCAGATCGGAGAACTGTCCGGAGTAGGTCCGGACGGGGACGAAGTTGGCGGTGGAGTCGGCGGCGGCCAGGGCCGGGACGCACAAAGCCGCGGTCAGCGCCAGGGCCAGTATAAGAGCAAGAATGCGTCGTTTCATGGCTTCTCCTTTCCGCAGCGGTGTTTTTTTACAGGACCAGGTTCAGATCCTCCGCCGTCCGGTCGGTGACGTAGGGGTTGAGGCAGCGGTTGACCATGTCCAGCGTGGCGTCGGCATCCAGCATATAGCGGTTGCGGCTGTCGGACCAGGCGCCGGGCAGGGTGTAGAAGCTGACATTGCCGGTGCCCATGCCGATGAGCTGCTCACCGAACCAGGCCAAGTCGCTGAGCTTGAGGTTGGTGTCCACATACTGCTGGAAGATCTTCACATAATCTCCCACCTTCACCAGATTCGCCGGCTGGAGCATCTTCTGGGCCACGGCCTTCAAAAAGGCCTGCTGGGTGGTGATGCGGCCGATGTCCTCGGTGCCGTAGCCGGAGCCGTCGTTGTTGTGGCGGAAGCGGACCACCTTCAAGGCATCCTCGCCGCTCAGGTGCTGCATCCCCTTGTTAAAGTGGATATGGAGATCCTGATAGGGATCGTCGTAGTTCATGTTGATGGGCACTTCAAAGTCCACGCCCCCAATGGCGTTGACCAGATCCACAAAGGCCTGCAGGTCCACGCCTATGTAAAAGTCCACCGGGATGCCCAGCATGTCCCCCGCGGATTCCCGGGCCTGTTCATGGCCGCCGCTGTTGAAGGCATAGTTGAACTTGGGGGTCTTGCCGTTCAGGTGGATGGCGGTGTCCCGGGGGATGCTGACGCAGCTGACGGTGCCGTTTTTTCCGTCGAAGCCCACCAGAATGTTGGTGTCGGAGCCGCCGTTGTCATCGTCAGTGCCGTAGACCAGAATGGTGTAAAAGTAGTCCTTGCGGCTGTTGGCGGAGGTCTGGACCTCCTCATTGGAGCTTGCTTCCAGGTCGCTGGAGGGCACGTCCGTTTCCGGCGGGTGCACCAGGCACTTGTAGCCGGCGACCAGGGCCACAGCCACGAACAAAATGGTCAAAAGGACCGGGCCGGCCCGTCTGCGCCGGCGTCTTTTGCGTCTCGTTTCCATGTAGTAACCTCTTTTTTGCGGGGAGCCCCGCTTTGATTGACATAATACTTTGTCATTATACAAGGTCTCGTCCCAAAGTACAAGTAAAAAAAGGTGCAAAGTGGAAACAATTTGGCATCAAGCGCCGGCGCGGGGAAAACGGGGCCGGAGGGGCCCCGTTTTCAGCCCTCCTCCTCCCGGGAGATCACCAGCTCCTCCAGGAGGGTCTTGATCTCGCACAGCAGCTCGTTCTGGTAGGTCAGGGCGCAGCGTATGTAGTGGAGCATGGGGTCCGGCACCGGAGCCGGGGTGCACTCCACCGGATGGGGCCAGCGGCGCATGACCGGCTCCGTGTGCTCGGTGCGGGGGGCAGCGCTGGCGGTGGCCTCCGGCACCCGGGCGCCGCAGCGGCGGCAGGTTCGATTTGCCATGAAGGTTCCTCCCCTTTGTTTTGATCTGCTTTAGTATATGCGCGCCGGCGCGGGGCGGTCACTGGCCCCGGTATTTTTTCCGGGTGGCGATGCCGCCGCGGATGTGGCGCTGGGCCTTGTTCTCATCCAGCACCTCCTTGACCTGCAGGTACAGCGCCCGGTCAAACAGCGGCAGCCGCTCGGAGATATCCTTGTGGACGGTGGATTTGCTGATTCCGAATTTCTGTGCCGCTGCCCGGACCGTGGTCCGGTTTTCTATGATGTACAGCGCCAGGCTCTGGGCCCGCTCTTCCATGTCGCCTTTCAAAATCACAACACTCCCATCAGCCGGTAGTCCTGTGTGAGATATATGCGCCCTGCCGGGGAAACATACCCGGGGAGAGAGGGAAAAGCGGCCCTTTGGTTGCCTTTTTTTCTCCGTCGGGCTATAATCGCACCAGTATCCCCTGCCGGGGAAAGAGAGGACGGAGAGATATGGACCACAAGGCGCGCATGGCGGCAGGACTGCCCTATAAGGCCTGGAAGGACGGCTTGGAGGAGCTGCGCAGGGAGAATAAGAAGCGCATCTTCCGCTTCAATCATCTCCCTCCGGACCAGCCGAAGGAGATCGCGGCGGCCCTGGGAGAGATCCTGGGCGCCGTGGGGGAGGGGGCGTGGATCGAGGCTCCCTTCCACTGCGACTATGGGAAAAACATCCAGGTAGGAGACAACTTCTTCGCCAACTACAACCTGACGGTGCTGGACGTGGGACAGGTGAAGATCGGCGACAACGTGCTCATGGGGCCCAACGTATCCATCTATGCCGCCGGGCATCCCATCCATCCCGACGCCCGCCGCTCCGGCTATGAGTACGGCCAGGCAGTGAATATCGGCAGCGACGTGTGGCTGGGGGGCAGCGTGGTGATCCTGGGCGGCGTGACCATCGGGGAAGGCACGGTGGTGGCCGCCGGCAGCGTGGTCACCAGGGATCTGCCGCCCAACGTGGTGGCAGCGGGGAACCCCTGCCGGGTGGTGCGGCCCATCACGGAGGCGGACCGGAACTTTTACCGCCGGGGCTGTCCCTTTGACGTGGACGACTACCTGGTGCCCGACGGCCCCGGAAATGGGGACGGGGCCTTGCCTTGACATTTGCGCCCCCGGTGGGTAGAATGAAATCAGAATAAGAGCGGGCGCGCCCCTTTGGTAAGACGGTGCGCCCTTGGGACGGAGCCTTCGGTTCCGCCGCAGGCGTCCGGTGCAGCGGGAAATTTTCCACCGCCACCAGGCGCCTTTTTTTGGAAAAGGAGGAAGGATATGGAAACTTGCGTGCTGAAAGGCTGCTTCGTGGACGCACCCACCTTTGGGTCGCTCCGGGTGCGGGAAGGGAGCTTCCTGGTGCTCGTGGATGGAGTCATCCAGGGCCTGTGGGACCGTCTGCCGGAGGAGTACGCCGCCTGTCCCATGAAAGACTATGGGGAGGCGCTGGTGCTGCCCTCCTTTGCTGACCTCCACCTCCACGCCCCCCAGTATCCCATGCTGGGCATGGGCATGGACCTGCCCCTGTTGGACTGGCTGGGTACCTATACCTTCCCCGCCGAGGCCCGGTTCGCCGACCCGGACTATGCCCGGGAGGTTTACCGGAAGCTGGCCCGGGAGCTGATCGCCTGCGGCACCACCAGGGTGTGCAGGTTCTCCTCCCTCCACACCGACGCCACCCTCATTTTGATGGAGGAGCTGGAAAAGGCCGGGGTCACCGGCTATGTGGGCAAGGTGAACATGGACCGCAACGGCGGTGTGAATCTCCAGGAGACCACGGAGGAATCCATCCGGGAGACGGAACGGTGGCTGGAGCGCTGCGGCGGCTTTGCCCACCTGCGGCCCATCCTGACGCCCCGGTTCACCCCCTCCTGCACCAACGAGCTGATGGCCTGGCTGGGCCGCACGGCGGCAGAGCGGAATCTGCCCATCCAGTCTCACCTGTCGGAAAACGACCGGGAGGTCCAGTGGGTCCGGGAACTGCACCCGGACTGCGGGCAGTACTGGGAGACCTACGCCAAGTACGGGCTGTGGAACGATAGGACACTGATGGCCCACTGCGTCTGGTCCGACCAGCGGGAGCGGGCGGCCATGAAGGAAGCTGGCGTCACCGTGGTCCACTGCCCGGATTCCAACGTTAACGTCTGCTCCGGCGTGGCGCCGGTGCGGACCATGGTGGAGGAGGGACTGAAGGTGGCACTGGGCACGGATATCGCCGGGGGCGACCATCTGAGTATGTTCGACGCGGTGACCTCCGCCATCCGCGCCTCCAAGATCCGCCAGCTGACGGACCCGGCCCACCCGGCCTTTTTGACGGTGGCGGAGGCATGGTACCTGGGCACCAGCGCCGGCCAGGCCTTTTTCGGAGCGGGCCCGGGCTTTGCCGTGGGGGAGAAGCTCCACGCCCTGGTGCTGGAGGACAGCGACCTGCCCCAGCCCCATCCCCTGACGGCCCGGGAGCGGCTGGAGCGGTGCCTCTACCGACGGCAGGAGGAGGCTATCCGGGCCGTGTGGAGCGAGGGCCGGCTGGTACTGGACCGGGGCGAAAAGTAAAAAAATTGTTAAAGAAGTGCCCGGTTCAGTTGTGAAAAGGGCGGTTTCTATGTATAATAGAGACAAAGAGAATGGGGAGGCTCCGGGAAAAACGGAGGCGCCCCAGGTGAGATAAGTCCCTGCGCAGCGGCGGCTTTTGGCCGCCGCTGTTTTGTTCCAAACTGGTACGGAGGTGAAGGGTTGAACAAAAAACTGCGGGAAAAAATCGAAGAATCTGTGTCCTCTGTGGTGCCCATCACGGCCATCGTGCTGGCACTGACCGTGGTCCTGGTGCCCATGGAGACGGGCACCGTGCTGCTGTTTTTGACCGGGGCGGTGCTGCTGATCTTGGGCATGGGATTGTTCCAGCTGGGGGCGGAGATGGCCATGACCCCCTTGGGCGAGGGCATCGGCACCCAGCTGTTCAGGATACGGCATCTGCCGGTGACGCTGGGGCTGTGCCTGGTGATGGGCGCCCTCATCACCATCGCCGAGCCGGACCTTCAGGTGCTGGCCAACCAGGTGCCCTCTCTGCCCAACGCCACGCTCATCTGGACGGTGGCTCTGGGCGTGGGCGTATTTTTGGCCCTGGCGGCGGTGCGCATCCTCTTCGGCATCCCTTTGCGGCGGATGCTGTGGGTGCTCTACGGGCTGCTCTTTTTGCTGTCCCTGGCGGCGCCGGAGGACTTTTTGTCCGTGGCATTTGACTCCGGAGGCGTCACCACGGGACCCATGACCGTGCCCTTCATCATGGCGCTGGGCGTGGGCCTCTCCGCCACCCGAAGCGACAAAAACGGCGCCGACGACAGCTTTGGCCTGGTGGCCTTTTCCAGCGTGGGACCCATTTTGATGGTGCTGCTGCTGGGCATTTTTCAAAATCCCGGGGAGGCGTCCTATACCACCGTGGACATCCCCCATCTGACCACCACCCAGGAGGTGGTCCGGGCCTTTGCCCGGGAGCTGCCCCACTACGGCCGAGAGGTGCTCTCCTCCGTGGCCCCGGTGCTGGGGGTGTTCGTGGTGTTCCAGGTGCTCACTCGGCGCTACCATCGCCGCCAGCTGATGAAGATGGTGGTGGGCTTTGTCTATACCATCGTGGGACTGGTGCTGTTCCTCACCGGCGTCAACGTGGGCTTTGCCCCGGTGGGCGCCCTGCTGGGGCAGGACTTGGTCTCCTTGTCCAGCCCCTGGGCATTGGTGCCTGTGGGAATGCTCATTGGCTACTATATCGTCAAGGCCGAGCCGGCGGTGCAACTGCTCAACCACCAGGTGGAGGACCTGACCAACGGCGCCGTGTCCCGGCACGCCATGAACCTGTGTTTGTCGGTGGGCGTATCCGTGTCCGTGGGCCTTGCCATGGTCCGAGTGGTGACGGGACTGCATCTTTATTGGATTCTGATTCCCGGCTATCTGCTGGCCCTGGTGCTGACCCGCTTTGTGCCCCAGGTGTTCGTGGGCATCGCCTTCGACTCCGGCGGTGTGGCCAGCGGCCCCATGACGTCCACCTTCTTGCTGCCGCTGTCCATCGGGGCCTGCGCCGGTGTAGGCGGCAACGTGGTCACCGATGCCTTCGGCGTGGTGGCTCTGGTGGCTCTGGCGCCGTTGATTGCGGTGCAGGTGATGGGCGTGGTCTATGCCCGGCGTCTGCGTCTGGCGCCGGAGGACATTCCGGAGACGGCGGCTCGGCCTGAGGACGATGAGATCGTGGAATGGGAGGAGGAGTGAACATGGCGGAAAATCCTGCGCGGCCCCTGGTGCTGCTGGTCATCACCGACGCGGAGGCAGCGCCGGCGGTGTCCCGGCTGCTGCAGGGGGGCCATGTGCCCTTCCAGTATCAGTTCCGGGGCCAGGGCACGGCCAGCTCGGAGATTTTGAGCCTGTGCGGCCTGGGGGAGACCACCAAGGCGCTGTCCCTGAGCCTGATTCCCCGGTGGGCGGCCCGAGGGCTGCTCAAGGCCCTGGGCCGGGAGCTCCAGCTCAAGCGCCGGGGCGCCGGCATCGCCGTCACCGTGCCGGTCAGCGGATTGCCCGGCGGTGTGCTCCGGCTGCTGGAGGGACAGATGCCGGTCATCGGAGCGGAGAAGGAAAAAAAGGAGGGACAGACCATGACGGAGCAGAGCGAATACGCCATGATTCTGGCGGCGGTGAACCAGGGCTTCAGCGATGAGGTGATGGACACCGCCAAGGCCGCCGGCGCCACGGGAGGCACCATCCTCCGGGGCCGGCGCCGGGGCATGGAGGACGCGGTGCGCTTCTGGGGCGTGTCGCTGCAGGAGGAGCAGGAGCTTTTGGTCATCGTCACCACCCGGGAGAAAAAGCGGGAGATCCTGACGGCCCTCCACCGCAACCACGGCCCCAAGACCCCCGCCCAGGGCATCGTACTGTCGGTGCCGGTGGAGAGCGCCGTGGGACTGGAAGAGCCCTGAGTCTGCGCAAAAAAGGACCGTTTCCCACAGGGAAACGGTCCTTTTATTTTTTTCAGAGGGTACCTCAGGTGGCCACGTGGATGACGCCGTAGGTCAGCGTCAAGATCAGCAGTCCGGCGATGAGCACGCCCAGCAAAATGGCCGGGAAGGCGTGGCGCAGGCGGATGTCCAGCAGTGCCGCCACCAGTGCGCCGGTCCAGGCGCCGGTGCCCGGCAGGGGAATGGCTACCAGGATCACCAGTCCTGGCAGGCGGTACTTCTGCACCACCCGGCCCTTGAGATGGGCCCGCTGCTCCAGCCGGCAGATGGTGGGACCCAGGCGCCCCCGGTGCAGCCAGGCGAACACCCGACGGATCAGCAGAAGAATAAAGGGCACCGGCAGCATATTCCCCACTACAGCTGCCCAGAAGGCACTCCAGGGGTCCAGGCCCAGGGCGGTGCCATAGGGGATGCCGCCCCGCAGCTCCACCACCGGCAGCATGGACATGGCCGCGGTGGCCAGAAGCTTGCCCAAATAGGTCTCCAGAAAGCCTGTCATCGTGTTCCTCCTTGCCGGCCTGCTGCCGCGAAAAATTCAGGGGAAAGAGCTCCGCCGATCCGGACTCGGACCGACGGAGCCGTGTTTCTTAGTTTACTCCAAATTGATGCGCTTTTGCAAGGTCACAGCGGTAATGACATAAAAAATTGCACAGTAAATTAATTCCGCCGCAATGAATGCCAGGAGCATGACATGGGCCTGAGCCACGGGAGTGAGGTTTTCCAGCATGTAGAAGTTGAAATTCATGCCGTCCAGCACCAGGATGCCGCCCAGGCTGATGAACTGGCTGATCCAGGAAAAGCCGAAGAAAAAGGCGAAGGACAGCAGGATCTTATGGTTGGCAAAGCTGTGGCCCAGAGCTGCCGAGGCGTACACCACCAGGCACAACGAGGCGCAGGAGAGAATGCCCAGCACCAGCAGTTCCGCACCCAGGGCGGTGAAATTGACGGCATAGTAGCTGGTCATATCCTCCAGCAGCCGTGCCAGCCCATGGAAGAAGTTCTGAACATAGCCCACCCGGAAGAAGAGGAACAAAAATGCCAGCAAATCCACCACGCCGGTGGCGATGAACCAAATGGTGGAGACAATGATCTTGGAGAAGATCAGCCCGTGGACCGACACCGGCAGGGTGAACATGAGATAGCCCTCGTCGGTGAGCAGGTTCTTGTGGAACCGGCTGATCATCAGAAAAAAGGACATGAGGGATACCGCCATCAGACCCACAAAGAAGGCGAAGATGGTCAGACCGCCCACCAGATTCAAAAGCTGGCTGGAGCTGTGCTCCATGATCCGGGTGGCAAAGTTGCCGCACAAAGAGATGGCCAGCAGCACCAGATACAGCGGCAGCATGACCCGGGCGGTGGCCCGGAACTCGTGCTTCAAAAGCTTTCCTAACATCTGAACACCTCCCGGAACAAAGCGTCCACGGTCTTGCCGTTTTTCTCCCGGATGTCGTCCACCGAGGACTGGAGGATGACCTGGCCCTGGTTGATGAAGATGACCTCATCCAGCACCTGCTCCACGTCGGCGATCAGGTGGGTGGAGATGATTACCGCCGCGTCAGGGCTGTAGTTGCTGATGATGGTGCTGAGGATATAGTCCCGGGTGGCAGGATCCACGCCGCCGATGGGCTCATCCAGCAGATAGAGCCGGGCACTCCGGCTCATCACCAGGATCAGCTGCACCTTCTCCCGGGTGCCCTTGGACATCTGCTTGATGCGCTGACGCTCATTGATGCCCAGACGCTGCAGCATCTCCTGGGCCACGTCCCGGCGGAAGTCGGGGTAGAAGTCGCAGAAGAAATCCAGCAGCTGGGTCACGTTCATCCAGGTGGACAGATAGGTCCGCTCCGGCAGGTAGGAGACGATCTTCTTGGTCTCCTTGCAGGGGGCCATCCCGTCAATGAGGATCTCCCCGGCGGTGGGGGTCAGCAGGCCGTTGGCCAGCTTGATGAGCGTGGTTTTGCCGCTGCCGTTGGGGCCCAGCAGCCCCACGATCCGGCCCGGCTCAATGGCCAGATTCACGCCGCTCAGCGCCAGAGCATGCCCATAGCTTTTGGTCAGGCCATTACACTCTAAGATTGGCATGTCAGTTCTCCTTCCTTTTGCAAAAGCGCTACAATGTCCGCTTTTTCATAGCCCAGACGGGACATAGACTGCAAAAACTGCTGAATCTGTTCCCGGGCCAGGCCCAGCTTTGCCTGTTCGATCATGATCTTATCCTCCGTCACAAACCGCCCGGCAGTCCGCTGGCTGTAGACAAGGCCCTCCCGCTCCAGCTCCGCCAGGGCCCGCTGCATGGTGTTGGGGTTCACCCCGGCCTCCGTGGCCAGGTCCCGCACTGAGGGCAATCGCTGCCCCGGAGGGAATCCCCCGGAGACGATCTCCTGCTTGATCTGCTCCACCAGCTGGGCATAGATGGGGGCGTCTCCCCGCAATGACCAGTTCATGGCACACCTCCGTTTCCTCCTTGAACTGTTCTATTGTATTAAGTGATTAGTACACTAACACATGTCAGACGGTTTGTCAAGGGCGGAGAAGAAAAAATTTTGAAAAGGGGAAGGAAAAGCCGCCGGACGCCATTGGCGTCCGGCGGCTTGCTCGGCAGGAACTTTTTCATTGCCACAGCAGCATTCCCAGCAGGGCCACCAGCACGCCGGCGTCGTCGGCGGTCAGCTGCGGCTGGGCGCTCTGGGGTGGGGTGGGCACCGGCGGCGGAAGAGGATGGTCCATCGGGCGCCTCCTCAAAAGCTCCGGCGGGCGTAGGCCCGGAAGGAGATGGGCAGGGAAATCAGGTTGGCCGCCGCTGCCAGCACGGGGGCGCCCAGGGCCAGCACCTGGGGCAGAGCAACGCCGCTTTCATTGAGGGCCTCCATAGCGGTCATGGAGCTGCAGGCGGCTGCCACGATGACCAGGATGAAGAGCATCCGTCCCCGCTCCACGCCGAAGCGGAGCATGAAGGGCAGCGTCACCGCCATGATGGTCAGGGCCACGCAGGCGGCGGTCAGCAAGGAGGCAGGGGAGGCCTTTCCGCCGGGGATCACCAGGGCGGACAGGAGGCTGACGGCGGTGGCGATGGCCACGCACAGATAGCCCAGCATAAACTTGGACAGCACCACCTGACGGATGGAGTAGGGCATCATCCCCGCCAGCTGGTCCCACTTGGACCGCTCGTCGTAGGCGATGGAGGTGTAGGGCAGCATGGCGGCGTAGATGATGGCAAAGCCGCTCATGCTGTAGGAGGGGATGACGGCAAAGAGCAGGATCAGCACCAGGAAAAACCGCATCTGGGCGGTGAGCACATAGAGATCCTTCAGCAAAAGACCTTTCATCGTTGTTCTTCTCCTTTCGCCAGAAACAAAATGATGTCCTCCAACGTGGGCTTTTCCGGGGAAAAGACCGGGGAGACCAGCTCCCGCCGCACCAGGGCCCGGACGCCGTAGGGGGACTGGTCTATTCCCAGCACCGCCTCCTCCGGCAGGTCGGACAGCTGGGCCCGGGTGCACTGGACGATGGCGCAGCCCTCCAGCAGGGCGTCCTTCTCCTCACACAGCACCAGCCGTCCCCGGTGGAGAAAGGCGATGTAGTCGCAGATCTTTTCCAGGTCCGAGACAATGTGGGAGGAGAGGAGCACCGAGTGGCTCTCGTCCCGGGTGAACTCGGAGAAGCTCTCCAAAATCTCGTCCCGGATGATGGGGTCGAGACCGCTGGTGGCCTCGTCCAGAAGCAGGAGCCGGGGGCTGTGGCTCAGGGCCACGGCAATGGCCAGCTTCATCTTCATACCCCGGGAGAAGTCCTTGAAGCGCTGCTTCCAAGGCAGGGCGAACCGGTCCACATAGCCGGCGTAGGTGGCCTCGTCCCAGCGGGTATAGGTCTGGGCCATCACCTGACCCACCTGCCGGGGGTTGAGGACCTCCGGGAAGTAGGCCTCATCCAGCACCACGCCGATGTCATTTTTCAGTTCCCGGAAGGCGTCGGAGCGGTTGTCCTGGCCCAGGACGGTGATCTCGCCGCTGTCCCGGGTGATGGTATTCATAATGAGCCGCAGCGTGGTGGATTTGCCCGCGCCGTTTTCGCCCACCAGACCCATGATGCAGCCGGTGGGCAGCGTCAGGGACAGATCCTGCAGGGTGAAGGTGGGGTAGGTTTTGGTCACATGGCTCAGTTCGATTGCGTTGTTCATGGTGTCTCCTCCTGGCTGATGACACGGTAGAGCTCCCGGAGCTCCTCCTCCGTGATGTGACAGGCGGCGGAAAGGGTGCGGATCCGCCGCATATGGTCCTCGATCTCCTTCAGGTGTTCCTCCCGGATCAGCTCGGTGTTCTTCTGTGCCACAAAGCAGCCCTTGCCGGCCACGGTGTAGAGGAAGCCGGCGGATTCCAGCTCGTCATAGGCCCGCTTGGTGGTGATGACGCTGATCTTCAGGTCCTTGGCCAGGGACCGGATGGAGGGCAGCATCTCCCCCGGCTGGAGCGTGCCGGAGATGATCTGATTCTTGATCTGGCTGGCCACCTGCTCATAGATGGGTTGGCCGCCGGTGTTGTGCAGCAGGATATCCAACTGTATCGCTCCCTTCTTGCTGTATATATACAGTATACACAGTATGAACGGCTTGTCAAGAGGAAATTTCCGCCTTTTTTCGCCGGGGTGCAAAAAAGCGGGAGACAGACGAAAGTCTGTCTCCCGCTGTGGGAAGCGCGCTTAGCCCCAGAGGGCGGAGAGCATGGGGATGACCTGCTTTTTCCGGGACATGACCTTGGGCAAAAAGGCGGTGTTGTCGGTGGTCTTGACCTGGAAGGCCTGGCGGATGGCGTCCTCGTCGCCCACGAAGAGCAGCTGAGTTCCCTCCAGCAGCACGTCGGTGAGCATCAAAAGCATGGCGTCGTACTGATTTTCCTGGCGGATGCGGTTCATGACCTCCAGGAACTCATCCTTGCGCTCCAGCATCCGGGCGGAGTCCACACAGGTGATCTGACTGACGCCCAGATTGTGGCCGGCGATGTGGAACTCCTTGAAATCGGTCTGGAGCATATCCTCCACAGACTTGTTCTCGCCGCTGGTGGCGGAGAAGATGAAGTGGCCCAGCTCTGTCAGGGAGATGCGGGCGATGCGGGCCATGCGGTTGGCCACGTCAATGTCCCGCTGGGTGCAGGTGGGGGACTTGAACATGACGGTGTCGGAGAGGATGGCGGCGGCCATGAGTCCTGCCATCTTTTCCGTGGGCATCAGGCCCTTTTCCTGGTACATGGTGGCCACGATGGTGGTGGTGCTGCCCACGATCTCGTTGCGGAAGTAGATGGGGCTCTTGGTCTGGATATCCGCCAGACGGTGGTGGTCGATGATCTCCAAAATCTCCGCCTGGTCCAGGCCGCGGACGGACTGGGAGGCCTCGTTGTGATCCATGAGCACCACCTGCTTGCGCCGGGGGCGCAGCAGATGGAACCGGGACAGGGTGCCCACCACATGCTCATTCTCGTCCAGAATGGGGTAGCAGCGGAAACGGCTTTTCAGCACGGCGTCCCGCACGTCGTCGATGTAGTCGTCCAGATGGAAGTAGGCCAGGTTCTGGGTTTTGCAGATCCGGCTCACCGGCAGGGCGTGGCAGATCAGGCGCACGGTGCGGTAGGCGTCATAGGGGGTGGTGATGATGCAGGTCTCGGTGTCCATGTCCAGCAGCTCCTGGGACACCTCCGCCTGGCACACGATGACACAGTTGACGCCCAGCTCCAGGGCCCGGCGGATCATGTCGGGCTGCTGGCCGCAGACCACGATGGAGTCCTTGTCGGAGAACAGCAGGTTCTCCCGGGCGGCGGGCAGAGCCACGGTCACTTCGCCGGAGATGGAGTCGATGGCCTTGCCGCCCTCGTTGAGGACCTTGCCCTCGATGACGGACAGCAGGTTGTACACCGGGATCTCGCTGACGTAGGCGTTGCGGACGGAGGAGACGTCATAGGAGGCAATGTCTCCGGCGGAGAGCATGCCGTACAGGGTGCCGTCCTCGTTGGCCACGGGGATGGCGGAGATGTGGGAGTCGTTTTGCAGGGTCTGCCAGGCCCGGCTGATGGTGACGCCGGCGCTCAGGGTGGGGGGCGTATCGTAGTCCAGATCCCGCACCTGGGTCCGCACGTTGCTGATGAGCTTGGGGGGCTTGAAGCCAAAGCGGTCCAGCACGGACTGGGTCTCATCGCTGAGCTGGCCCAGGCGGGCCGCCTGATACTGCCGGTCGCCCAAGGCGTTTTTCAGGGCGGCGTAGGCCATGGCGGAGACCACGGAGTCGGTGTCGGGATTGCGGTGGCCGGTGATATAGATGGTATCCATAGGTACTTCCTCTCTGTGACGGTTCACCGGCCGTGGGCCGGATCAAGATGGGGTCTGACTATTTAGAATTATGATGCCCCGGCGAGGCTTTGTCAATAAGTGGAATTAGACAAAACCGGTCGGGGCATCTGGCGGGATGCGGGGATGTTGATGGGATTTTACAGGATAATGAGCTCCTTGGGAGCCCGGGTCAGGTTCCGGCAGCCGCCCTCCTCCAGGACGATCACGTCCTCGATGCGGATGCCCAGCTTGCCGGGCAGGTAGATGCCGGGCTCTGCGGAGATCACCGCTCCGGCGGGCAGGGGTTCCTGGACCGCTGGGGAGGCGTTGGGAGACTCGTGGATCTCCACGCCCACGCCGTGGCCGAAGCTGTGGGTGAAGGCGTGGCCGTAGCCGGCGGAGGCGATCACTGCCCGGGCGGCGCCGTCCACCGCCTCCCCGGTGACGCCGGCCCGGGCTGCGGCGATGCCTGCCAGCTGGGCCTGGAGCACCACCTGGTAGATGTGCTGCATCTCCTCGGTGGCGTAGCCCACCGCCACGGTGCGGGTCATGTCGGAGCAGTAGCCGTGATAGATGCAGCCGAAGTCCATGGTCACGAACTCCCCGGCCTGGATGGCCCGCTCTCCGGGAACGCCATGGGGGACGCTGCCGTTGGCACCCGCTACTACAATGGGGTCAAAGGACATGTTCTCCGCCCCATAGTGGAGCATGAGATACTGCAGCCGAGCGGCGATCTCCCGCTCGCTGACGCCCACACGGATCTCCTTGAGGATGTCCTGGAAGGCCTTTTCAGCGATCCGCTGGGCGCCGATCATGGCACTGAGCTCCTCTTCGTCCTTCACCCGCCGCAGCTCTGTCAGCAGAGCGGAGGCAGGAATGAGCTCACAGGAGAGCTTGGAGCGGTAAGCCTCACAGTCGGCCACGGTCATGTAGGCCTCTTCAAAGCCCATGCGGCGGATGCCGTGCTTGTCCACGGCCTCCTGCAGCAGCACACTGTACCCCCTGCCCCGGCCGGTCTCGTGGATCTCCGCCCCCTGGACCTGCCGCATGGCGGCCTCGATATAGCGGGCATCGGTGTAGTAATAGGCGCCCGCCTCCGTCACCAGGGCTACGCCGTCGGTGCCGGTGGAGTGGAAGCCGGAGGCATAAAAGCGGTTGGCCTCCCCGGTCAGCAGCATGGCGTCCAGCCCGTAGGCGGAGAGCTTTTGCCGAATCTGTCTGAAGTGGTTCATGGTACCTTGCTCCTTCCTGTGCAAGCCGTGGGCTGTCTGTGATGTCTTTAGGACATCATACCTCTTTTGCCCCCGTTTGGCAAGCAGCCGTTCCACCTGTTTTTTCAGGGGGAACGGCTGCATTTGTTTTGGGTTGACTGGGGCGCAGGTCCGAGCCCAGCAGGTGCTCAGCCCTCGGTGGTCTCCGGTGCGGCCTTGACGAAGCCGTAAAACAAAAGATGGGGCCGGTCGGGCCGGTGACCGCCTGCGGCGAACCATCAAATGCCCCACCGTCCGTCCCTTACGGGAACGGCCGGGGATGGCAGAGCTGGCCCGACCAGGAGAGTGGTCAGGGCTCCTGGCGC
>CALXDZ010000016.1 GCA_944387205.1 uncultured Oscillospiraceae bacterium | reverse complement strand
TGGAAGCTGCGCGGCCGGCAATACGGTCAGCACCACCATAGCGGCCAAGGCGGGAGACACTCTCTCGGTGGACGTCTCCTATGCCCAGGGCCTGGCTAAACTGGATTCTGTTACGGTGACCCTGGGTAGTGAGATCGTCACGCTGAACAGTACCACAACCAGCGGAGAACTGTCGTATTCCGCTTCTACTGACGGGGATGTGACCCTGTCCGTCCAGGCGGGCAGCACCTCCTCGGCCGCCTCCCATCTCTACGGCGACCTGACCGGCGCGGTGCACTTTACCAATCCCGCGGGCTTTGTGTTTTGGGACGGCAACGCCTATACCGACGCTTTTACCCTGAAGGTCTACAAGAATATGGCGCTGCCGGATCTGTCCACCAGCATACGGTCTACCTCAGTTCCATACTTTCAAGGATCAAATGTGGCACAGATGGACTGGAACTCCGGCATTGATGTGGTATTGGATCAGACAAGTCTGGTTCAGCCGATGGAAGCGCTGATTCAGAGAATTTACGAGGCCAAAACGAATAAAACAGGTTTTGTGGCACAATACGATGTGGAATTGGAGATGAGCCAGTATAACAGCAATAATACAAGCCTTTTTTACTTTGCTGTTAACGGAAATACGTCAAGTGGTGATAATAAGACCGTAATTCCGACACCAGCCGATGTCCCCATTCTCCGTATCACTCGAATTCAGCAAAGTGATAGTTCGCTGGAACCCGCACAATCGCAATATATGCAGGATGGTACGCCGTACCCGCTTACCGTCACTGCACAGGCTATTCAGAATTCAGATAATTCTTTCAATGTCATGGATTCCTTTACGCTGTCTTATATTGCTACCTATGGGGCTGATGGAAACAATCCCCAACCGATTACATCGGTTACCGTCAATTTTTACTACCATGAAATTACCCTCGCCAATGACGGCGACAACCCCACCTGCACCTCCGCCACCGCCCTGACCGGCGGCACCTACCGCACCGGCCAGCGGGTGCCCATCTTGCTGACCTTTGACGAGCTGGTGAAGGTAAATGAAAGCAGTACGGTGATGAACATCAACGGCAAGAACTTCACCGCCGCCGACCTCTGGATGGACAACACTGCGGGCACCTCCCTGCTGGCGTGGTACCCGGTGCAGAAAAGCGACGGCGCAGACCTGAAAATCACCAGTGCCACCGGTATCACCGACGTGTTCGGCAACGAGGTCAGCATCAACACCACAGTTCCCGACGTGGAGCTGGAGAGCCTGATCCTCCGGTTTGCTCCCACCGCCCTCACCGCCGGCGCGTATGACGAGGAGACCGGCGTCACCTTTAACGTGGACGTGGATCCCGTCTTTGACAATTCCATTGCCAACTATGACAATGGTGAGACCGCCCCCTTCCAGGTGGTGGTGCAGGATGGCACCAAAACCTACACCAGCGAGGTCAAGATCGTCCATGATGGCGCTGCCTCCACCCTTACCACTGACCCGCTGACCATCCCCCGGAAGCAGGAGGACGCCGCCTACACGGCCACCCTCCAGGTCAACGAGGGCACAAAAAAAGCTCCCAGTTGGGTGGATGTCTTCTGGATCAGCGGCAGCTTCACCGTCCCCGCCTATGTGAACGTGGACAGCGTCACCGTCACGGCGGATAAACCGGAGATCACGGAGCTGTCTCTAAGCGAGGAGTACTGGCCCACCCTCACCGCCCAAGTCACGGGCACAGACGGCAAGGCTCCCACGGCCACCTCCGGCACATGGGAGAGCAGCAATACCGACATCGCCACCATCACTGCTGTTGAAGGTAATCCGTTGCAAGCCACGGTTTCTCCCACGGGCAAAAAGGTGGGCCCGGTGACCTTCACCTTTACCGCCGACAACGGCACCGATGATGTGGATACGGACGACAAGGATGGCTCCATCACCTACACGGTGGTTGCAGGCAACTCCCTGGCGCTGAATATCCCCACCAACTCCGCCACCATCGTGACCCGGAAGAACGCCGCCGCCACGGTGATCTGGAGCTCCAATGCCGGACTGCAGGAGGGCGTGGGGGACTTCACCTATACCATCCAGGTGTTCCTGGGCAATTTTGATACAGAGGCGGAGCTGACAGGCGAGCCTGTCTATGAGACCACCGCCGGCAAGGATCAGAACAGCATCACCATTCCGGCGGATGTGCTCTCCCGGCTCTCCACCGGCGACATCCCGGCCTACACGGTGCGGGTGTCCATGCCTCACCCCAACGTCAGTGATGCCAGCGTCGAGCTGTCTGCCCTGGCCTGGATCGTGGTGCAGCCTGTGCCCGCCAAGGCCGTTCTGACGCCGCCGACAAGCCTTTATCTCAAGGATACGGACGGCACCGTGGCCATCAACTGGGCGGTGGAAAACCGCGACGCAGAGGCCACCGGCCAGACCGTCAATCTCACCATCCTCCGGGTGGAGGAGGACAACAGCTCCAGTCCCGTCTACAATGAAAATCTACAGGGCAGCTCCGGCACCTACGAGTTGACGCTGCAGTCAGTCAAAGACAACTATCTGAAGGACACCTATCAGGTGATGCTCACTGTGACCAACCCGGGTGATGCCCCCAGTACCGACTCCTTCCCCCTGTACGTTTACAACGGCGACGCTCTGAAAATCCAGGACAGCCAGGGGAATGACCTGCCCTCGCTCACCATGGACAACACCTCCAAGGTCAGCGGCGGACTGCCCACAAATACCTCCGCCATCATGGATCTCCGGCAGACCCTGAGCCTGATCGAGTATGTGAACATCAACTATGAGGACTACAACTGGAACACCTATCTGGACGGCATCGAATGGATCACCGACAACGATGACGTGGTATCGGTGAACTACAAGCAGGGCGGCCTGTATGAGAACATCAGCCTCTTTGGTGACCAGACCTACCTGCCCACCACCACCATGGCCCTCTCTTCCACCGTGGACGGCACGGCAACTATCACCGCCCCCCATGCCAAGACCGGCATGTCCGACACGGTGAAGGTCGACGTTACCACCCTGCGCAACAAGTTCTACCTCTTCCAGGTATCCCCCGCCCAGGAGACCACCCTGCGCTATGTGGACGGCAAGGGAGAGGAGCAGACGGCCACCACCAACGAACAGGGCGTACTGGCCCTCTATGAGCCCAATGGAATCGACAGCGACGTGTGGCTCAGCTCGGGCAACGTGTGGCAGAACGACGAGTACATGGGCACCATCTATCAGCAGGACCTCCAGTCCGGCGAGCAGGACGCCACCATGCTCCAGCTCTACCCACTGAACACCACCACCCTGCGCCAGGCGGCCAAGGTGGACCTGACGCTGCTGAAGCCCGACGGCTCCCCCCTGGCCGATACAGAGGTTACCCTCCGGGGCGGTGTGTTCAAAAACGGCTCCTACTGCGAGACCTCCGGCATCGGCGGAAGCCGCAGCGGCATGAACGGCGGCGGCCCGGACCAGGCCGATGTCACTGTTAAAACCAATGAAACCGGCGAGATCACTGTCTACTTCGACGCCACCCAGTTCTGGTCGGCGGCCGCCGGGGAGAACAAGGACACCCCGCTGCTCAGCACCGATCAGATCCAGTACGTGCTGGAGATCCGGGACATTGCAGACGATACTTACTATCCCGTCTTCCAGACGGTGGACGCCAGCGTCAGCATCGAGCAGGAGATGCATAACGCCTCCGGCGTGGTGGTGCTGGAGTCCGTTGACAACAGCGAGAAGAACAAGCCCTTTGTAGCCCACCAGATTGTGGACTACGGCCTGGACAACGGCTCCGTTCTGGACGTGCGGGGCTCCAACGGAAAGGCCGGTCCCACCAAGGCCTATCCTGAGGCCACGCTGGTGACCACCATGTTCCTCTGGGGTGTGGACAGCGCCGACGCCCGGAACTGCGACCTGAAAATCGCCGACGAGAACGGTTACATTCCCGCCGGCCAGACCAGCACCGTGTCCCACTACCCCTTCACCACCATCCCTGTGGTGGAAAACACCATCACCCTGTCCGAAGAGACCATGACCACCTCCGGCTGGATTCCCGAGGGCAAGGACATGGGCGTGAAGGCCCGCCTGACCAGCGGCAGCAATCTGTTGCGGGAACTCACCCTGCCCTTCCGGGTCATGGATCTCACCAAGATCCCCGAAGTGACCGAGGATGAAAACGTCTCCCAGATGCTGGTGACCCTGACCGAAAGCAGTGCAACGGGCGCGGCTGAGTTCAGCGGCAATGGCAACACGATCATGAATGGCCTCAGCGGCGTACTCAACGACATCTCCGGCCCCATCAACACCAGCGTCTTCAAGATGATCATCACTCCCACCAACGACCCCACGGTGTTCAACGCCCTGATCTGGGGCGGCAGAGACAAACTGGGGCTGGAGGACCTGGAGTACAACGAGGACGGCATCTCCTTCCAGTCCAATTACCTGGAGGGCGAGTTTGACGTCAGCCGCCCGGGCCGGGGCGAGCTGAGCCAGATGGCCCAGGGCACCTACATCGGCGACACCACCCAGCAGAACGGTAATCTGACCTCCAAGGACATGGAGTTCAAGTACCAGCTTACCGGCTACTATGAGGCTCAGATCCGCTACAATCTGGAAAATGAGAAGTGGGAGCTCTACACCACCGGCGGCGGCTTCACCGCGGGCGTGGGCGTGGGCATCGGCTTCACCGTCAACGCCTCGGTGGGTCCCGTGCCCGTCACCGCATCCTTCGGCGTAGGCGGCGCCATCCAGCTGGACTTCAAGACCGCCGTGCGGTACAGCCAGCAGGGCAATAACGTCTGGAGCGATCCCGACGCCACCGCCGTCAACGACTACCTGACCAACCTGCGCATCGCGGCCTATGTCAACGCCTTCGGCGGCGTGGGCTTCGACTTCTCGGTCATCGCGCTGAAGATCGGGCTCTACGGCGAGCTGAACTTCGACAGCCAGAACAAGTTCCTCTCCCGCACCTATCTGGCAGACAGCGCCGCCCGGCAGCTCAACGGCCAGCATCTGCAGACCGACGGCGAGGTGGGCATCAAGTTCGTGGCCAAGTTCCTGTTCATCTCCTATGAGCTCAATCTGGTCTCCGCAGGCTTCAGCGCCGGCGCATCCTTCGGCCGGTGGGATACGATCAATACCTACTGGAACGACGCCACCGCCGGCCTATCCCTCCAGAGCGCCCAGCTCATGGCGGCCCAGAACGGCATGCAGGTGGCTTCCGCCTCCGCCACACTCCAGAGCCTGGACTACCTGGACGCCTACGCCCGCACCTGGGGTCAGCCCCAGGCCCGGATCGCTCTGTTCGGCCTGGAGACAGGCGAGGACAACGGGCTGAAAAATCTCCAGTCCAACGCCAACCCCAACTCCTACCCGGAGATCAGCGACGACGGCCAGGTGTTGGTCTATGTCAACGACGGCTACGACAGTAGCACTAATCCCACTCCCAGCATCTATGACAGCCGGGCTCACTACAGCACGCTGAGCGGCAGCAGCTACTCCGCCTCTATCGCCATCGACGATCCCACCGGCTTTACAGGCTACGGCGACAGCGACGTGGACATTGCCGGCAGCAGCACATTCGCCGCGGCGGCCTGGGTGCGTATGTCCTCCAGTCTGCCCGAAAAGGATGAGGGCGACGAGGTGACCACGGCGGAGCAGAACCTGCTGATGAACGGCACGGAGATCGTGGCCTCGGTCTACAGAGACAGCGGCTGGACTTCCACCCGCCTGACCACCAACGGCACGCCGGATCTGGCTCCCGCGGTGGCCTCCAACGGCAATGGCCAGGCCGTGGTATTCTGGCGCAGCGTTTACAGCAGCGATCCCAGCAATGTTCTGAACTTCACCACCCGGGATACCATCCTGTACAGCGTCTACGATGATGGAACTGGCTGGAGCGCTCCCGCCACCCTCTACAACGGTTCCAACGGCAGTGTCAAGGCCCTGGAGGCCGCCATGCTGCCCGACGGAACCGCCATCGCGGTCTACACCCTGGACAAAGGCGGCAATGGCGATACCACCCAGTACGAGGTGGGCTACACCATCGTCAACGCGGAAAACAGCACTTTGGGCCATTCCATGCTGGTCACCAACGACCGCTATCTGGACGAAAATCCCCAGGTGGTCTCGGCCAAATTCGGCACCGCCGACGGGAGCGACCGCTTCGTGATCGCCTGGCACAGCCTCCGGGACGGCGTCAGCGACATCCAGATGCTGGCTGTGGATCAGAACGGCGTCATGTCCAACAGCTTCCCGGCCTCCCTGTCCGAGATCACCGGCGACGGCAGCGCCACCGTAAGCGCCAGCTTCCGTCTGGCGGCCCTCAACGGCAGCTACCGGGACGTGACCAACCTGACAGTGATCTGGGATGAGACCGTAGAGAACCACAGCGTCCTCCAGGCCGCCCGGCTGGGGAGCAATGGCAGCACCGGCTATGTCCTCTCCGCCCCCATGGAGCTGGCCACGCTGGAGGCGCGCACCATGGCCGACCACTTTGAGGCCTATGTGAGCGGCGACAACCAGGTCAAGGCGGTCATCCAGGCCACTCAGTACAGCGGCGATGTGGATGACATGGTGACGGACATCCCGCAGACAAAGCTCTATACCGCCACATCCGACTTCGCCCTCGACGCGGTGGAAGTGGAGGCCATTGTCCCGGACTATGAGAATCTGGCCCTTGGCAGCCTAGTGGCCGTGCAGTTCGTCATCCGCAACACCGGCCTGAAGAATGTGGAAGGCCTGACCGTGACCATGGGCAACGGCGAGACCGCCACCTTGGATCAGATCCTGCTGCCCAACCAGAGCGCCACCCTCACCGTCATGCATCAGATCGGCGACGACGCGGTAGAGGACGCCTCCTACACCGTCACGGCGGGCAACAGCGCGATCCAAAAAACCGGCACCGTCTATCTGGACTACCCGGACATCGGCATCTCCCGCATGGAGGTGGTCAAGGAGGAGACGGGTAAGCGCACCATCTCCATGACCCTCTACAATGCCTCCCCCGCCACCCTGGCCGGCAACAAGGGCCGCACCGTCAAGCTGGCCTTCTACACCGACGGCCTGCGGACCGAGGCGGCAGGCGGCATCGAAACCAACACCGCCGGAGTTGCCGTCGACACGACCGACAAGAATATGCTCACCATCTCCGGCGAGGAGGCACTGAAACGCATTGACGCAGGCAGCTTTACCCTGGAGCTCACCTATGACCTGGGCAGCTATGTGAAGGCTCAGGGCCTGGAGGAGATCCCCGGTGAGGGCGTATATCTCTACGCCGATGCCTGGGCAGAAGGGCAGATCGGCAGCCAGACCACCACCCAGCGGCTGCCGGAGTACAGCAGCTCGGATAACCAGAAGGCCCTTCCGCTCTCCGGCGCCCTGGCCCGGACGGGGCAGACCACCACGCTGAACGTGGATCTGAGCGCCGACAGCGAGGGTAAGACCGCCGCCATCGTGACCCTGAAAAACAACTCCCTGAAAACGTACACCGGCACGCAGCTGGTGGCCTCTCTGCTTGACGCCAACGGCGTACTGCTGGAGACCCAGCTCACCACAATCCCCAATGAGCTGCCCGGCGAGACTTCCTCCACCAGCCCGGTGAACTTCGGCCAGGCGGGCAGCCGGGTGGTGGTCACGGCCTATACGCCCGGCACGGATGTCCTTACCTTTGAGGGCCTGCCCGTGTCTATGGACAATTTCACCCCCCAGGAGGACGGTACGCTGACCTGCTCCATCTCCGGCATCTCGGCCAACGGCACTCTGGTTACCGCCATCTCCGGCAACGGTGAGAAGGTCTCCATCAATGGTACGGAATCGGACGATGATGTGGGAAGCCTGTATGTCCCCATCGGTGTAGGCGAGACGGAGATCACGGTCACCATCGGCAGCAAGACCTATGTCCTGTACATTACCAGCACCCATACCGCCTCCGGCGGCGACAGCACCGCCAGCTACAAGATCGCCGTTGCACCCACTGCCAACGGCGAAGTCACAGCCAGCGGGACCAGCGCCGGCAGGGGCAGTACCGTGACCCTGACGGTGAAGCCCGACAGCGGCTACCGGCTGGATACACTGACCGTCACCACCAGCACCGGGGAACCGGTCAAACTGACAGAGAAGGGCGATGGCAGCTATACCTTTACCATGCCCGCCGGCTCCGTGACGATAAAAGCAGCCTTTGCCGAGATCACCGGCGGCGGCCTGCCCTTTGTGGATGTACCACGGGACAGCTGGTACTACGACGGCGTGGCCTATGCTTACGAAAAGGGGCTGATGAACGGCACCGGCGCCACCACCTTCAGCCCCGATATGACCACCTCCCGGGCCATGATCGCCACCATCCTCTGGCGGCTGGAGGGCAGCCCTGTGGTGAACTACGCCATGAGGTTCGACGACGTGGATGCCGGCTCCTGGTACGGTGAGGCGGTCCGGTGGGCCGCCAGCGAAGGGATTGTCACCGGGTACGGCAGCAACAGCTTCGGGCCTGACGACCCCATTACCCGGGAGCAGATGGCCACCATGCTCTACCGCTATGCCCAGTATAAGAAGTACGATGTGAGCGTGGGGGAGAACACCAATATCCTCTCCTACGCCGACTCTGACCAGCTGGGCGAGTGGGCCGTTCCCGCCATGCAGTGGGCCTGCGGCGCCGGCCTCATCAACGGCACCGGCGACGGCAGCACCCTGTCTCCCCAGGGCCAGGCCACCCGCGCCCAGGCGGCGGTGATGCTCATGCGGTTTTGTGAGAACGAGGTAACCTGGTAAGCGGCAAAACAAGACAGCAGCCCCCGTTGGCCGATGGCCAACGGGGGCTGCTGTCTTCAGGCAAATGACCGCTCCTGCATACGCATGGTGAGGCCTGCCATTTTCGTCATGATGTACCATCCAGACCGGCCCGCTTTGCCAGATCCAGCATCCCGAAGCAGAACATCTCCCACCCTGTCCATGTCATCTGTGACGGGTCAGCATCATGGATGGCTGGAAGCGGTTCAGAATCCGGGATGTAAGCACCGCCGCCTACTTCGCCATGAAGAAAGGAAACGCCGCGCCGGATGAAAGGTGGCGGATCTTCCTGGACCGTCTGGAGG
>CALXDZ010000015.1 GCA_944387205.1 uncultured Oscillospiraceae bacterium | reverse complement strand
CTGACCATCAGCGGCAGCGGGGAGATGACCAACTGGGGATTGGACGACAATCCGCCTTGGTATGACGATCGGAGCACGGTCCGCTCTGTCATCGTGGGAGACGGGGTGACCAGCATCGGCAGCAGAGCATTTTACGGCTGCGGGAGCCTGACCTCGGTCAGCCTGCCCGACAGTGTGACGGAGGTGGGGGAGCGCGCCTTTGGCTCCTGCGTGAGGCTGCAGCAGATCACTCTGCCTGACAGCGTCACTGTTTTGGGAATTGGTGCGTTTCAGGGCTGCAGAGCCCTTACGGAGGTCGGGCTGCCCCAAAGGCTTGAGACGGTCCCCGTGTCCCTGTTCGAGGGCTGCTCATCGCTTCCCACTGTGGAGCTTCCGGACAGTGTGACGGAGATCGGGCAATCTGCCTTCAAAAATTGCCATACACTGAAAAGCATCCATCTTTCGCAGAATCTGCGCACCATCGGAGAGGACGCATTCATCTTTTGCTACGATTTGGTTTCCCTGGAGGTCCCGGAGGGCGTTACCTCCATTGGAAGGAGCGCTTTTTCCTACTGTGAAGCGCTTGCCAGTGTGGTGCTTCCCGGCAGTATCACCACGATGGGGGAGGGGATCTTTTATCAAAGCGAACTGTTGGAGACGGCAGGGCCCATGGGCAGCGGCTGTGACATCCAGTTTGGCTGGACGGACAAGATCCCTGCCCATGCCTTTGAAAGCTGCTACAGCCTGCGTGCCGTGGAGCTTCCCCAGGGCCTTCAGGAGATCGGGGAGAAAGCATTCGTGTGGTGCCCGCTGACAGAACTGGTGATCCCGGAGGGGGTCACCACCATTGGATACCACGCCTTTTACAACTGCAAGCTGACCAGCCTGGTCTTACCCGGAACCCTGGGCGAGACGGAGCGGGACACCTTTTCCGGGACTTTTTCCACAGCAGGGCCTATAGGCGGGAACTACGATATCCAGATGGGATGGACAGAAGTGATCCCGGCAGATGCCTTTGACGACTTCCGGGGCGTGACCCAGGTGATCGTGCCGGAAGGGGTGACCGCGATTGGGGACGCTGCATTTCAGTGGTGCAAGGACCTGACCGATCTGCGGCTGCCCCAGAGCCTGACCACCATTGGAAACAGCGCTTTTCGAGAGTGTTCCAGCCTCACCGAGCTGGTGATTCCGGAGAATGTGACTTCTATCGGGGACAATGCCTTTTACAAATGCGAAAGCCTCACCAGCGTCACCATGCCTGCTGAGGTGTATCATGAGCAAAACGGGCAGTTGGTACCGGGCTGCTCCAGCTTCAGCGGCTGTACCGGGGTGACGGAGGTTTTCCTCACCGGGCGGGGCAGCGTTCCTGAGTATACTTATGGAGCGCCGGTGTACGAGGTGGCCACGTCGGTCCGTGTGGAACTTGCCGACGGCATCACTGCCATCGGTGATAAGGCCTTCTACTGGTGCAAAGGGCTCAGTGCTGTCACGATTCCGGACTCTGTGACATCCATCGGCAGCGAGGCGTTTTATGGATGCACTGCCCTTGCAGAGGCGGAACTGCCTGAGAGGCTGACCTTCATCGGCGACGAGGCATTTATGAACTGCAGCGCCCTGACCGGAACACTGACACTTCCGGGTACTGTACGAACCATTGGAGATGGAGCGTTTCAATCCTGCACCGGACTGACAGGGGAACTGGTCATTCCAAACGGTGTAGGAGTCATTGGCTCCCAGACGTTTGGATACTGTACCGGTCTGGAAAGCATCTCCCTTCCTGACAGCGTGACTAGCATTGGACAAAGTGCTTTTTCAGGGGATACCTCTGTGAAAAGAGTGGCGCTGGGCATGGGCTTGGAACAGGTGGAGCAGAACGCCTTTTCTGAGGTGGAGCCGTTGACGGTGACCTATGCCGGCAACCGGACCCAGTGGGAAGCGGTGCAGGTGGACCAGGGCAACAAGTGTCTGGACCCGGAGAAGATCCAATATCTGGGGGCGGAGAGTTCTGCAGGCTCCACCGGCACTGTGGTCACGATGCACAAGGCCGCCTATACAGGCAGGACGGGGGCTGTGCTGTATGTGTGGGTCGATCTCCGGGCTCCGGCGGGAAACTGTCAGGCCATGGCAGACGGCTTGGTCTGGAGCAGTGCGGACGGGGAGATTTTTCCTGCCGATGCTGGTGATACCTGGCAGGATGCTCTGGTCTATGACGATGCCACCGGCGAGGCCTTCTGCATGGTGATTCCCCGAAAGGCCGGGCAGACCCAGGTGACGGTGACCACGCCTGACGGCGCAAGTTCAAGCTGTACAGTAACAGTGGAGGCTTCTGCCAACGCCGTAACTATGGATGAGAGCATCTATCTGCTTCGGGAGGGTGGTACTGGTACAGTTTACGCAGGCATCAATACCCAGGACGGACTGGAGGGCGTTACCTGGACCTGGACTACCAGCGACAGCTCTGTGGCAGCCTTTGACACACAGGGGACCGATACCGCGCAGGGCAGTGTTTCGGCCTTGACGGGCAGCGCCCTGTATTCTGTCAATACTTCGGTGAATATCTATGCCCGGGGGGAGGGAACGGCTCTCATCACCTGTATCCTGCCCGATGGCACCCGTGCTTCCCAGCAGATTTCCGTTACCGGGGCGGAGGATCCTCAAAAGACGGTGGAGTCCAATCATTATAATGTGCCCCACTATGAGGATACTCCGGAGAATGAGGGCAAGGCCCTGCTCCAGACCTACCAGGCTCAGTGGCAGGAGGCCTATCAGGGCTATGTAGACGCCCTGAAGGAGGCTTTGGCCCAAGTCCAGGCCGACGAGGTGGCCCAGAGGGAGACCACGGTTGAGGAGCAGGCCAAGGCTCTGCGGCAGGCGGATGAGAATGGGAACAGTCGTTTCCTTACTTTCCCGGCGGGATTTCCGGACGGCTGGAAGGACTATGCCTATGAGGCGCTTTGCAGTGTGCTGCTGGAGGCTTCGGAGAAGGAACTGGACCTGAGCGGCATTGCCTCCACCGATACGTTTACCACCGCCACCGGCATCGTCAAGGAGATCGCCCGGAACATGACCTCGGTCCAGGAGAGCTTCTCCTACGGCGGCGTGGAGATCGAGCTGAGCATGGGCAACTACTTCGGTGCTTCCTTCGGCCGGATGACCTGCACCAAAGATGCCCTCTTTGGCGGCCAGAGAAAATACACCGTTACCATCTGCTCCACCCTGGGCAGCACCAACGCTGTGGTGGCGGAATATCTCAATCAGGTCAAAACCCTGGGCTATGAGGCGGTGGACAGTGTGTATCAGGCTCTGGCGGAGGACGTTTTGGGACAGCCCCTGAGCAAGCTTACGGAGCCCTACCTGACAAAGACCGTAAAGAAATTTGAGGGCTTTCTGAAAGAAAAGGGACTGGGCGTTCCCTATGAGGTCCTGGTGCAATGCTATGACTATTATGACAGCTGGAAGGATATCTACAAAAAACTGGAGAACATCGAGCCTGAGGCTGCCCAAAAACTGTTGGACCAGTTTGAGATGACAGATGAGACCGCCACGGAAAAGGTGGTGAAGAAGGCGCTGGAGACTCTGGAAGAGGCTCGGAAAAAGCTGAGTACGGCTACGATCGAGTATCTCACCACCGGTACGGTGACGCCTGAAAAAGAGGGCTTCTGGGACTGGCTTTGGGGCGTCAACTGCCCTGTCAGTGTGGCCGTTTATGACGCTGCAGGGCAGGAACAGCTGGGCCTGGTGGGCGACAGCCAGGAGAGCAGCTGGTATCTGGAGGGCCGGATCCTGGTGGAGGAGGCCGGCGGCGCTAAGCGCATCTGGGCCAACGAGCCCATTACCTTCCGGGCAGTGGGTCAGGATCACGGTACTATGAGCTGCTATGTGGAGCAGTACGACGAGGCGGGGACGCCTTTGGGACGGGTGAACTACTATGGCATCGCTCTGGAACCGGGGACCACTGTATCGGCAGTCCAGACTGGAACAGATGTGGCGGAGCTGGCGGACAGCCTGACTCTGCAGGTGACCTGCGGAGGGGAGAGTGCCACGGTGGCGGCCCGGGAGTATATCCCGGTGAGCACCAGCGCCCGGGTGACCATCGATGTTTCCTGCGGTGCCGGCGGCCGTATTGAGGGCGGCGGTGCCTATGTCAGAGGCGACGGTGTGGTGCTCTATGCTCTGCCGGAGGAAGGTTATGTCTTTTCCGGCTGGTATGATGCCCAGGGAGACCCTGTGGCGTCTGAGAGTGTATACGAATTCACTGCCCGAGAGGACCGGGAACTGACTGCGCTTTTCCTTCAGGAAACCCCTCCAACGCTGACCAACTATGCGCCGGTACTCTGCGGCGGGTATCAGGAGCTGTGTGCTCTGGAGGTGGAACAACAGCAGACCAACCTGACCGTGCGTTTGAAGTGGATGGGTCAGGAGCGCCATGCTCTGACAGCCTATGTAGCTTGGTATGACGACGACGGACAGATGACTGACCTGACCTGCCTTACCGCTGTGGAGACGTCGGCAGGAGTGAACTTCACCGGCACTGTGTCCCGGGAGGGCGGAACTTTATTGATGTTGGATGAAGAGCTGCGCCCTGTGCTGGAGGCTTACGGGAGCCGATAAGGGAGCACCGCAAAAACACGCCGGAGGGCTTGTCCCTCCGGCGTGTTTTGATTTCGGGTGGTGTTTTGGCGGCGGAAAGAGACCTGCACGCGGCGGAGACAGCTCTACACGTCTCCCTGCCCGTCTCCAAAGAGGAAGAAGCGGTTCCGCTGCGTCCGCAGCAGGCCCTCCCGCTGCATCTTGCTCAGCTCGTTGGACAGGGCGCTGCGGTCCACGTTCAAATAGTCGGCCAGCTGCTGGCGGTCGAAGGGGATGGTAAAGCTGCGGCTGCCGCTACGCAGGGCCTGGCTGGACAGATAGGACAGCAGCCTGCCCCGGATGGTCTTGGGCGAGGTGTGGAAGATCTTTCGGGACAAAGTCAGGTTCTTCTGCGCCGAAAGAGCCAGCAGATTGCGGATCAGGCGGCTGTGGTGGGCGCAGCTGCTGGGGCAGACCTGCAGGATCCGTTCCATGCGCAAAAACAGCACCTCCGCCGCCTCTGCCGCCGTCACGTCCACCATCAGCGGTTCACCGGGACAGCAGGCGTAGGTCTCGGCAAAGATCTGCCCCGTTCCCACGCTGTCCAGCACAGTGGTGTTGCCCCATAAATCGGCGCTTTCGATGAGCACGCGGCCCTGGAGCACCACACCAAGGGCCGTCACGGTGTCTCCGGCCCGGTAGATGCGCTGCCCCCTGGAAAAGGTCCGCCGCTCCGCACCCAGGCAGCCCAGCATCTCCTCTGCCTCCTGGGGGGAGGTGCCCCGGAAAAGCGGTGTGCGGCACAGGGCATCAAAGTCCATAAAATCCCACCCTCTTTTGTTGGAATAACAACATACTTGTTGGAGAGATTCTATTATAGTATGCCCAGAAAGTCAAGTCGGCAGCCTATGGGTACAGCAGCCGGCAGACGAAACCAGGAGGAACATCAATGGAACAGACTATGTTTTGCTATCAGTGCCAGGAGACGGCCGGCTGCGCCGGATGCACCCGGGTGGGTGTGTGCGGCAAGCAGCCGGATGTGGCGGCCATGCAGGATCTGCTGGTGTATGTGACCAAGGGGCTGAGCGCGGTGACCACCGCCCTGCGGGCTCAGGGGGCAACAGTGACGGCGGAGGTGAACCACCTCGTTACCTGGAACCTTTTCACCACCATCACCAACGCCAACTTTGACAAGGCGGCCATTGAGGCCCGCATCCGGGAGACCCTGGCGGTCAAGGCGGCGCTGCTGGGCCAGGCAGCGGACGCTTCGGCGCTGCCTCAGGCAGCCCTGTGGGACGGCTCCGGCAGCTGGGAGGAAAAGGCGAAAGCCGTAGGGGTGTTGTCCACAAAGGACGAGGACATCCGGTCCCTTCGGGAGCTGATCACCTACGGCCTCAAGGGCTTATCCGCCTATTCCAAGCACGCCAACGCCCTGCTGCGGGACGACGGGGAGGTGGATGCATTTTTGCAGCAGGCGCTGGCCGCCACGCTGGACGACGGCCTGACGGTGGACGACCTGGTGGCGCTGACCCTGGAGACGGGCAGATACGGCGTCCAGGGCATGGCGCTGCTGGACAAGGCCAATACGGAGACCTACGGCGATCCCCGGATCACCAAGGTGAACATCGGCGTGGGGAAAAACCCCGGCATCCTGGTCTCCGGCCACGACCTGCGGGATCTGGAGATGCTGCTGGAGCAGACCCAGGGCACCGGCGTGGACGTGTATACTCACTCTGAGATGCTCCCCGCCCACTACTATCCGGCCTTCCAGAAGTATCCCAACTTTGTGGGCAACTGCCGCCACGCCTGGTGGAAGCAGCAGGAGGAGATCGACTCCTTCAACGGCCCCATCCTCATGACCACCAACTGCATCGTGCCGCCCAGGGACAGCTATAAGGACCGGCTCTATACCACCGGTGCCGCTGGCTACCCCGGCTGCACCCACATCCCCGGCGGTGTGGGGGAGAAGAAAGACTTCTCAGCCCTCATCGACCACGCCAAGAAGTGCCCGCCTCCCACCGAGATCGAGCGGGGCGAGATCGTGGGCGGCTTTGCCCATGCCCAGGTGCTGGCCCTGGCGGACAAGGTGGTGGAGGCTGTGAAGAGCGGCGCCATCCGGAAATTCGTGGTGATGGCCGGTTGTGACGGCCGGGCCAAGAGCCGGGAGTACTACACCGAGTTTGCCAAGGCCCTGCCCAAGGACACGGTCATCCTCACTGCCGGCTGTGCCAAGTATAAGTACAACAAGCTGGACCTGGGCGACATCGGCGGCATTCCCCGGGTGCTGGACGCGGGCCAGTGCAACGACTCCTACTCCCTGGCGGTCATTGCTCTGAAGCTCAAGGAGGTCTTTGGCCTGGAGGACATCAACGACCTGCCCATCGTCTACAACATCGCCTGGTATGAGCAAAAGGCGGTCATCGTGCTGTTGGCGCTGCTGTACCTGGGGGTGAAGAATATCCACCTGGGCCCCACCTTGCCTGCCTTCCTGAGCCCCAATGTGGCCAAGGTGCTGGTGGAGAACTTCGGCATCGCCGGCATCGGCACCGTGGAGGACGACATGAAGCTCTTCTTCGGTGAGGACGCGGCCAAGGGATAAGGAAGAAAACCCTCTGTCATAGATAAAAAAGCAGGACACAAAAGTGTCCTGCTTTTTTTGACCTGATTGCTCAGGGAGCCTTCTGGATAGCCACAGCCACGGGAGCGGGATTCTCACTGCCCAGCTCGCCGGTATAGGTCACGGTGATCCGGTCGCCCTCGGTCAGAGCCTTCTGGTCCACATCGTCGCCGAAGTCAAAGACCAGGTAGTTGCCCTGGTCGTCCAGCAGCACCAGATAGCTGTCCAGACGGTTGACAATGCCGCTGATGGTCTGGGCCTCCTCGGCGTCAGAGCCCTCGGGCATGGAACTCTCCGGCATGGAGCGCTCGGGAGTGAGGCTCTCCGGTGCATTGCCGGGAGTGGAATTACTGTTGGAGTTGTTCTGGCCGCAGGCTGCCAGAGACAGCACCAGGCACAGCATCAGCAGGGTAGTAAAAACGAG
>CALXDZ010000014.1 GCA_944387205.1 uncultured Oscillospiraceae bacterium | reverse complement strand
TCGAATGCGGCAACGAATAAGCCTCCGGCCGGGGCAACCTCCAGCAGCCCGCTCTCCACGCCATCCAGGGCTTCTTCGCCGTCCGCCTATTCACCACCGTGCCCGTCCGGCTGTACGCCCTCTCCGTCTCCCTCCAGGGTACCTTTGCCATGGAAATCACAGGAGTGGGAAAGAGCATCGGGGAGCTGGGGAACGAGATCCTCACAGACCTGGAGGGGGCTGGCCTCATGGACGTGGCCGCCCAGGCCAAATGGGGCCTGGGCACCAACCCCATCATGCTCCTCTTTGCCATGATCCTTATGGCCTATGCGGTGATCAAGGTCTTCTTCTCCAACCTGAAGCGGGGCGGCATCCTGCTCATCCAGATCGCCGTGGGCTCCCTGTACATGTTCTCTATCCCCCGGGGCTACACAGACGGCTTCACCCAGTGGTGCAAGGGGGTCATCGGGCTGTGCCTGACGGCGTTTCTCCAGGCCACCATCCTGGTGGCGGGGCTCATGGTATTTCGCGAAAAGGCCCTCTTAGGGCTGGGCCTCATGCTGGCCGCCGGAGAGGTGCCCCGCATCGCCGGCGCCTTCGGCCTGGACACCACCACCCGGGCCAATATCATGAGCGCCGTCTACACCGCCCAGGCCGCCGTCAACACCACCCGCACTATCGTCCAGGCGGCAGCGCCGAAATAAGCGGTGTGGAGCTCATGCTAACGATGGATCATTGTGTGGAATTTATGATGAGGGTGGATCGTGGCAGCCCTCCGCTATCCCAGATGATCAGGGTGGCAGAAACAGGCCAGCTCGTGATCGTTCACAATGCCCGTTGCCTGCAGATAGGAATAGATGATTGTGGAGCCTACAAACTTCATCCCCCGGCGTTTCAGGTCCCGAGAGATCCGGTCAGATAAGTCGGTGGTGGTGTGGAAAACATCGTCCCGGTTCACGATGGGCTGGCCATCGGAAAAGCCCCATAGGTAGCAGTCAAAAGAACCAAACTCCTTCTGGATGGCAAGGAACACCTTGGCGTTCTGAATAGCGGCCTGGATCTTGGCCCGGCTGCGCACGATGCCGGCGTCAGCCATCAAAGCATCCACCTTTTCCGACCCGTACCCGGCCACCACAGCCGGTTCAAAATCGTCAAATGCGGCACGGAAAGCCTCCCGCTTTTTCAAAATGGTCAGCCAAGACAGCCCAGCCTGAAACCCCTCCAGGATCAGCATCTCAAAGAGCTTTCGATCGTTATGCTCAGGACGTCCCCACTCCCGGTCATGGTAGGCGATATAGAGCTCTGATTTTGGATCAACCCAGCGGCAACGCGTCACATCTGCTGCCTCCTCTCAAAAAGTTACCTTAAATTATACCTGGTCCGCTGGCGGATGGCTATCAAAAGTTTTGCCAAAGGAATTGTTTATTCTGATCCCATTTGCACGAATACTTTGTTGCTTTCTGTGAATAGCTTTTCTGCAAGGCTTCCGATATATTTGCCTTGTCATCAGGAAAGGGGGATCATCGTGGCAGAAGAAAAAAGAAACCTTTGCGCCCAGATACCGCTCAGCCTGCATACCCGTGTCCGGCAGGAGCAGGAGGCGCCCGGGCAGACCCTGGGCCAGTACATGACATGGCTCATCCAGACATTTTATGAAAAACAGGAGGACAAGAACATGAACACAGACAAGAGAACGGTGGCATTCCAGGTACCCGGTGAGCTGTTCGAGAAGTTCAAGGACTACCTGCAGGAGAGGGGCATCAAGCAGAACGCCTTTTTCCTGGACTGCATCCACAGGGCCCTGGCTGACAAGCAGGAACTCTCTACAAAATCAGCAGAACAAGTTGAGTAAAAGGCAGACAAGCACCAGGCACCGCTGGTCTATCGGCGGCATCCATTTTATAGAGGCCGCTTGACAACCCTCTTAATATGTAGTACGATTGCATTACAAGGAGGAGTTTGCCATGGCGATGGAATCGACCTTTCAGGTTCGGATGGACAGTGAGCTCAAAGCGCGGGTAGAAACACTCTACCGCGATCTTGGCACTTCCTTTGCGGAGGCGGTCCGCATCTTTGCCCGGCAGAGTCTGCGGGACGGCGGGATGCCCTTCCGTCCGACGCTGAAAACCTGGGATGAAATGACCGCCCAGGAGATCGGCGCCAAGCTCGCAAAGAGCGAATCAGATATCTGTGAGGGTCGGTTGTTTTCCCAGGAGGATGTGGATGCCCGAATGAAAGAGCGCCTTGCCCATGGAAGCACCACGGCAATATGAGGTCTCCTATACGGAGACGGCTATTCAGGACCTGGAGGAAAAGGCCGAGTATATCAGCAGCCAATTCCGGGATCCTGCTCTGGCCCTGACCTGGTACACCAGGCTGCGGGATGCGATCCAGCGGGATCTGAGGACCATGCCCGGAAAGTATCCGCTGTACAGCCTGGAACCGTGGCATTCAAAAGGCGTCCGCCTATTCGCGTTCCGCAACGATGTGGTCTTGTACAGCGTAGACGAGGAGCATTCCTATGTCTATATCCGTGCTGTCTGTACCAAGGGACGTGATCTCTCCGCCCATCTGACAGAATATGAAGAAAAATGAATATAATGATCCGAGAGGCCGTCACTGATGTGGCGGCCTCCTCTTTTTGGGGGTGTTTTCTTGTTCATCTACCCAGATAACCTGAAGGCCAGGGCCACCCTGTGGCTGTGGCAGCTGCGGGACGTGGCCATCATCGGGGTGGCCTTCCTGCTCTCTGTATTGGCGCTGGCCCAGACGGGAACCATGCTGCCCCTGGTGGGCACGGTGCTGTACGCCTTCCTCGCCATCCAGGTGGAGGGCTCCAGCGTCCTGGACTTCCTCCGCCGGGCGGCCTGCTTCCTGTTCCTGCAGCAGCAGTATTACGAATGGGGGCAGAGCTGTGAATAGGAAAGAACAGCAGCTTCTGCGCCAGCGCCAGACCACCCGGCAGCTCATGGGCGTCACCCGCCTGACGGAGCATGGCGCGGTGTGCGGCCGGGATGAGCTGATCTTCTACCTGCTCCGGCCGGATAACCTGTCCATCCTCTCCCCGGAGGGCATCCGGGGCCGGGTG
>CALXDZ010000013.1 GCA_944387205.1 uncultured Oscillospiraceae bacterium | reverse complement strand
GACGCCGAGACTCTGGTGGAGCACCCCGCCACCATGACCCACTCCACCTACAGCGCCGAGGAGCTGAAGGCTGCCGGCATCTCCGAGGGCCTGGTGCGCATCAGCATCGGTCTGGAGGACCCCGAGGATATCATCGCCGACTTCAAGGCTGTGCTGGATACTCTGGTCTGATTTTTTTCGGTCTGCCCCAGCAGACCCTCTCCCCCCCCTGGGCGGCAGATCTCCACACCGGGATCTGCCGCCTTCCCCACGGCGGGAAAAAGCGGAGGCGGCCCCTGAGGGGCCGCCTCCGCTTTTTTCTGTTACCGGCCTGTGGAGCCAAAGCCCCCGCGGGAGGGGCCGTCCAGATGCTCACAGACCTGAAAGGAGATGGGGGGCTGGTTGCGGACGATGCGGAACTGGCAGATGCGGCTGCCTGCCTCCACGGTCACGTCCCGGGTGGCGTATACCGGCATCTTCCACTGATCCTCGTCCCCCCGGTAGGACCAGTCCACCACGCCCACGCCGTTGCTCTGCAGCAGGCCGTAGGTCTTGAAGGTGGAGCTGCGGGGGGCCACATGGGCCTCGTACCCCTCCGGCAGGGCCATGGCCACCCCCAGGGGGATCAGCGCCGACTCTCCGGCCCGGAGCGTGATGGTCTCCGCCGCGTACAGGTCGATCCAGTCGGACTTGCCGTCCACCTGGCACAGGGGCGGCACGGCGTCGGAAAAGTACTTGATGCGTATGGTTTCCATGGGTTTCTCCTAAACTTTTAGTAATATCAAATGAATACTATACCATTTGGAATCAAAAATCAGGGCAAAACTCACTCCACGCCCTTGTCAAAGAGGCCCCGGGTGAAGCGCTCCGGGGGCGCTCCGCCGCCCTGGGCGTAGGCCCGGAACACCTCCGCGCAGGCCTGGGGGGACTCGTCGGTAAACCGGAGCCGGGCGTACCGGAGGCCCAGGTTCTTCCAGTCCTCCCGGTCCGCAAGGTACAGAGGCCGGCTGTTCTGGATCTCGCAGCGGCACCCGAAGGCGGGCAGCAGGGGGAAGCGGGCGCCGGTGCGGTCCTTGAGGCAGGCCCCGTGGCGGCACAGCTGCTTTTTGCCCCGGCAGTCCCCGGCGTTGCCCGCGGGACAGTTCTCGGTGATCTGCAGCGGCAGCCGCCCGTAGACGATGGCCTCGGCGGCAAGGGGCTTGCGCAGGTCCCGGATCTGGGCCCGGCGCAGCTCAAAGGACACGGCGGCGGAGGAAAGGCCCTGCTCCCTGGCCCAGTCCAGGGACAGGGAGTTGAAGAGGTTCAGGCCATAGTCCCCGGCCAGAGGCAGTCCCAGCCCCTCCACCAGGGAAAGGTGGCCCAGGTTGCCGATGAGGACGCCGGAAAGGCCCGCCTCCCGGGCCTCCTCCAGCCGGCGCCGCAGCGCCGGCTCGTCCCTGTCCCGCCACACCCGGGGCACCACGGCCCAGAACTGGGTCCGGCCCAGGTGGGCTTGCCAGGGGAACTCCTCCAGCCGCTCCAGGGGCAGGTATACCCGCTCCGGGCCCTGGGAGAGCAGCTCCTCCGTCAGCTGACTGCCCCAGAAGAGGGAGCAGGTGAGCCCCGGCGCCCGGTCCCAGGCGCCGTCGTTTGCCACGTCCTCCGCCTGGGGGGCGGGCAGCTCCCGCCGGGGCAGGGGGGCGGAGAGCTCCTCCTCCAGCTGCGCGAGCACCTGGCGGCGCAATGCGTTCAGGGCGGCGGCGGGGAAGGCCAGGCCCTCCTCCACCTCCACCTGGGCGTCATGGCAGGCAAAGGGAGTGCCGCCGGTTTTGGTAAGGCGCTCCTTGAGCTCCTCCGCCGTGACGGCCCGGTTTCGGGCCTCCTCAGGCACAGGGCCCTGGGCCAGGGCCTCGGACCAGGCCCCGTCGGTGCGGCGGCAGCGGCCGGTGAGGCAGGCGGCAGCGCCCCGGCGGAGCACCAGGTGGAAGTCCACCGGATTCTCTCCGTGTTCGCCGTGGTCGTAGCCGCTGCGGGCCCGGGCAAAGAGCTCCCGGGGCTCCGGGGCGTTCTCCGGCCGGGTGCCGAACATCTCGCCGCCCCGCTTGCCCTGCCAGTAGCCGTCGGTGAAGCCGGAGCGGGAGAAGGCGGCGGTAAGATCGGCCATCTCCTCCGCCGTGGGCCCCCGGCCCTCCCGCAGCAGCCGGGCGTAGATGCCCGTGACCACCGCCACATATTCCGGCCGCTTCATGCGGCCCTCGATCTTCAAGCAGGCCACGCCTGCCCGGGCCATCTCCTGAAGCCGGGGGGCAAGGCAGTTGTCCTTCAAACTCAAGGGGTGGCCGGTGGGGGCGGCGATGCCCTCCCACTGCACCTGATAGGGCAATCGGCAGGGCTGGGCGCAGGTGCCCCGGTTGCCGCTGCGGCCACCCAGCACGGCGCTCATGGCGCACTGGCCGGAGTAGCCCATGCAAAGGGCTCCGTGGACGAAGGTCTCCACCTCCACCGGGCAGGCCTTACAGATCTCCGCCACCTCGGCCCCCGACAGCTCCCGGGCCACCACCACCCGGGTGCATCCGGCCTGGGCGGCCAGCCGGGCGCCGCCGGAGGTGAAAAGGCTCATCTGGGTGCTGGCGTGGAGGGGCTGGTCCGGCAGCGCCGCACGCAGAGCGGCAAAAAGCCCCCAGTCCTGGACCAGAATGGCGTCGGTGCCCGCCCGGCAGGCCAGGCGGGCAGTCTCCAGGGCGGCGGGCAGCTCCCGGTCCGTCACCAGGGTGTTGAGGGTGAGATAGACCTTCACGCCCCGGACGTGACAGTACCGGACGGCCTCTTCAAATTCCTCCGGGGAGAAGTTCTTGGCGCCCCGGCGGGCGTTGAAGGAGCCGCAGCCCAGGTACACCGCTCCGGCCCCGGACTGGACCGCGGCCTGGAGGGCCTCCGGGGACCCGGCGGGAGCCAGCAGCTCCGGTACGCTGGGCTTAGTTGTCATGGCCGGTCTTGCTGAGCTGGGTCTGGAGGCGGAAGATCTCCCGCTTGAGCTCCGAGGCCTCGTTCTTGGCCCGGTTGGCCTCCTCCACATAGCTCTTGAGCTGGCCCCGCAGATGCTCGGCATCCTCCCGGGCCTTGAACAGCTCGTCGGTGATGTTGACGGCGGTGAGGACGGCGGCGTCCACCCGGCCCACATGGGCGCTCTGGAGCACCTCGTTCATCTTCTCGTCCACATAGGTGCCCACCCGCTGCATATAGGAGGGGGCCTCCTGGGCGACGAAGGTGTATTCCTCCCCACAGATGTTGATGGTCACACGATTTTCCATAGCGCTACCTCCTGCCGGGGCCTGCTGGCCCCGTTGTTTCTCTGAGCGTAAAATGCTGCATTTCGGGATACCGTGGCGGCAAAGCCGGAAATGGTATCTTCCGTCAAAATTTTTCCCTTTCCCCACAGGGGCGGGAAAAAGGACTTAAAATGTATAATTGCTGCTTTGCAGCTATTATACCACAAATTTCTGCCCTGTAAATTGGGAATCTGGGGAGGAAAAGGGGCGAAAGGGAAAGGGACCTTTTGGGATTGCAGCGGGCGGCGGGAACGTGGTATAATCATTATAAACAAAATAGTATACCAAGATTTTTCCTGCTGTCTTTCCCGTCCCCGGCGGGACCAGCGAAAAACGCAGCTTGATGCCATGACGATGTAACCGGAATGGGATCCGTGAAAAAAGAATAGGGGGGAGAGGCTATGGTGCCGGGAGCACTCTATTTCCACCTTCATCCTGAGGCCCAGACTGTGATGCTGGCAGTGACCGTGGGAATCCTTTTGCTGTGCTGGTTTTGCAATTTCTATGTGATGAAACAGCGGAAAAAGCGCCAGGACTCCTCTGACGGCGGCGTCCCCCCAGGTGGCCGCAGGGCCGCGGTGGTGCTGGGGGTCCTCCTGGTCTGCGCAGTGCTGGCCCTGGCGGCCCGAATCCTTTTGTAACCCCCGGCGGGGATGCGGAAAAGGAGGAGATTATAGATCTTCAGGCGCTTTTCCAGGAGCACGGCGTCCGTTTGGCCATCCTGGCCCTGCTCCTTGTGGCGGTGCTGCGGTTTTGGCGGACAGCCAAAACCTGGGGCAGGCCCCGGGAGGACCAGCCGGAGGAGGAACAGGAGATCGAGAGACGGGGCATCTGGGTCCTGTGGGTTCTCTTTCTTTTGATGCTGGTGGGCGGCATCTATTTCTTCTGATGGGGCCGCCCTGTCCCCAAGGGCCAGGGAAGCGGCGAGACCATCCCGCGCCGGGGTGGTCTCTTTTTGCCCCCGCAGGAAAGACGAAGCAGCCGGGGGAAAAGATTGCGGGTTGTCCTTTCGGGCACAATCGTGTAAAATAATACAGAATCCGGCCTCTGCCCGAAGAGGCCGAAAACGAACAAGAAAGGAGGCGGCGGAGATGGGAAGCTGCCTTTTGCGTCTGCCGGAGGACGAGGGCGTCACGCTGTCCGGCCCTGTGACCCGCCGCCTGCTGGAGCAGGGGGACGGGGACGCGGCCCTTTTGTACATCTGTCTGCTGCGCCGCCGGGGGGCTATCTCCATGGCCCAGGCGGCCCAGGAGCTCCGCTGGGACGCCCGGCGCACCGCCGCGGCGGAGGACAAGCTCCGGCAGATGGAGCTGCTGGGCCCGGCCCAGCCGGAGCGGGCCGGCGAGTCCCAGCCCTCCCGGGAGCCGCCCACCTACCAGCGCCAGGACGTCACCGACTGTTTGGAAAAAGACGGCATCTTCCGGGCGCTGACGGCGGAGGTGGAGCGGAAGCTGGGCAAGCGCCTGTCCACCCCGGACCTTTCCATGCTGCTGGGCCTTTACGACTATCTGGGCCTGCCGCCGGACGTGATCTTCCTGCTGGTGGGCCACTGCGCTGAGCGCACCGCCCGCCAGTACGGCCCCGGCCGCCGGCCCACCATGCGCCAGATCGAGAAGGAGGGCTACGCCTGGGCCCGCCGGGGACTGGACACCCAGGAGCGGGCCGCCGCCTACCTGCGCCAGTACGCCCAGCGCCAGGAGCGGATGCCCTCGTATATGCGGGCACTGCAGCTGGGGGACCGTGCCCCCGCCCCGTCGGAGGAGAAGTATCTCCTCACCTGGCTGGACTGGGGCTTTCCGCCGGAGACGGTGGCCCTGGCCTACGACCGGACCATGCTCCGGTGCCACGAGCTCAAGTGGGGCTATCTCAACGGCATTTTGAAAAACTGGCACGGCAAGGGCCTCCACACCCCCGAAGAGGTGGAGAGCGGGGACAGCGCGCCGGAGCGCCGGAGCGCCGGGCCTCAGGCCCCGGCAGCGGAGAGCGGCGGGTCGGTGGACCCCCGCATCGCCGAGATGCGCCGGTACATGAAAAAGAGAGGGGGAGGTGAGAGCTGATGGGCTATGACGGCAAGATCCTGCGCCGGGCCCTGGACCGGTTCGAGGCGGACAAGGCCGCCCGGGCCCAGGACTTCCAGCGGCGGCGGGAGGCGGTGTACCAGGCGGTGCCCCGGATCCGGGAGATCGACCGGGAGCTGCGCTCCACCATGAGCCAGATCCTGTCCTCGGCCCTGCGCCGGGGAACGGACCCGGGTCCGGCCATCCGCCGCATCCGGGACGGCAATCTGAGCCTCCAGGAGGAAAAGCGCCGGCTGCTGACGGAGCACGGCTACCCGGCGGACTTTCTGGAGGAGAAGCCCGGGTGCCCCATCTGCGGCGACAGCGGCTACAATGGCTCGGCCCTTTGCCGGTGCCTGCGGGGGTATTACGCCAGGGAGCAGCTGCGGGAGCTGTCCCAGATGCTGGACCTGGGCAGCCAGAGCTTCGACACCTTCTCCCTGGACTGGTACGCCCAGACCCCGGACCCCCAGTGGGGCCTGTCCCCCCGGGAGAATATGGAGGCGGTGTATGAGACCTGCGTCCACTACGCCTCCCACTTCGGCAAGGGCAGCGGCAACCTGCTGCTCAGCGGCGCGCCGGGCCTGGGCAAGACCTTTTTGTCCGCGGCCATCGCCCGGGAGGTGAGCCAGCGGGGCTTTTCCGTGGTCTACGACACCGCCGGCCACGTCTTTTCCCAGTTCGAGAGCCGGAAGTTTGACCGGGACGAGGACGGGGAGGCCCAGGCGGCGGTGGACCGGTGCCTGCGGTGCGACCTGATGATCCTGGACGACCTGGGCACGGAGCTGACCACCGCCTTCACCCAGTCGGCCCTCTATGAGCTCATCAACGGCCGGCTTCTGGCGGGCAAGCCCACGGTCATCAGCACCAATCTGCTGCTGGCGGACCTGGAAAAGCGCTATTCCCCCCAGATCGTCTCCCGGCTGAAGGGAGAGTATGAGCTCCTGGCCTTCTTCGGGGAGGACATCCGCCGCCTCAAGCGGGAGCGGGGCTGAAAGAAAACAAAGCGCCCGGGGACCCCAATGGGTCCCCGGGCGCCTTTGGCTTACAGGGGGAAAAGAAATATCAGGCCTCACGGTTGAGGATGGCCATGAACTCCTCGCCGGTGATGGTCTCCTTTTCCAGCAGATATTCCGCCAGCTCCCGCAGCTTGCCCTGGTTTTCCCGCAGCAGCTTAAGGGCCTTCTGGTGGGCCTCCTTCACCACGGCCACCACCTGCTCGTCCACCCGGGCCGCCGTCTCGGCGGAGCAGGTCAGGGAGGTGTCGCCGCCCAGGTACTGGTTCTGCACGGTCTCCAGAGCCACCATGTCGAACTCCTGGGTCATGCCGAAGCGGGTGATCATGGCCCGGGCCAGCTTGGTGGCCTGCTCGATGTCGTTGGAGGCGCCGGAGGTGATGTGGTCCGGCCCGAAGATCAGCTCCTCGGCGGCCCGGCCGCCGGTGAAGGTGGCGATCTTGCTTTGGATCTCCGCCCGGCTCATCAGGTTGCGCTGGTCCTGGTCCACCTGCATGGTGTAGCCCAGGGCGCCGGAGGTCCGGGGCACAATGGTGATCTTGGTCACCGGGGCGGAGTCGGTCTGCTTGGCCGCCACCAGGGCGTGGCCGATCTCGTGATAGGCCACGATCTTCTTCTCCTGGGGGGAGAGGACGGCGTTTTTGCGCTGAGCGCCGGCAATGACGGTCTCCACGCTCTCCTCCAGGTCCGCCTGGGTCACCAGACGGCGGCCCAGCCGCACAGCCCGCAGGGCCGCCTCGTTGATGATGTTGGCCAGCTCCGCGCCGGAGGCGCCGGAGGTGGCCCGGGCGATGGCGGCGAAGTCGGCGCTCTCGTCCATCTTCACGTCCTTGGCGTGGACCCGGAGGATGGCCTCCCGGCCCTTCAGGTCCGGCAGCTCCACCGGCACCCGCCGGTCGAACCGGCCCGGCCGGGTCAGAGCTGGGTCCAGACTCTCGGGCCGGTTGGTGGCCGCCAGCAGCACCACGCCCCGGCTGGAGTCGAAGCCGTCCATCTCCGCCAGCAGCTGGTTGAGGGTCTGCTCCCGCTCGTCGTTGCCGCCGATGCCGCCGCCATCCCGCTTTTTGCCGATGGTGTCGATCTCATCGATGAACACGATGCAGGGGGCCTTTTCCCCGGCCTGCTTGAACAGGTCCCGGACCTTGGCCGCGCCCATGCCCACGAACATCTCCACGAACTCCGAACCGGAGATGGAGAAGAAGGGCACCTTGGCCTCGCCGGCCACGGCCTTGGCCAGCAGCGTCTTGCCGGTGCCCGGAGGGCCCACCAGCAGCACGCCCTTGGGGCACCGGGCGCCGATGGCGGCGTATTTGTCCGGCTCGTGGAGGAAGTCCACCACCTCCATCAGCGACTCCTTGGCCTCGTCCTGGCCGGCCACGTCATCAAAGGTCTTGCCGGTCTGGGCTTCCACATAGATCTTGGCGTCGGCCTTACCGAAGGACATGGCGTTGCCCATGGTGGGCATCTTGCCGCCCATCTTCTTCACCATCCAGCGGGAGAGCACCTCGCCGATGACAATGAAGAACAAAATGGGCAGCACCCAGGTGATGATGGCGCTGAGCAGGGGATTGGCCTGGGTGGGGATCTCCGAGCTGAACTCGATGTCCGGGTCGGAGCGGAGCTGATTGAGAAGCCGCTGGCCGTCATCGGGCCAGATGCCGGTCTTATAGTACCGGGCGTCCCTGCCCTCGCCGGAAATAAAGACCAGCATCCCGTCGCTCTCGTCCAGGGCCACCTGGTCCACCTCGCCCTGGTCCACCATGTCCAGGAACTCGCTGTAGGACACCTCGGTGACCTGCCGCTCCAGCATGGAGGGGAAGAGCAGGGCGTTGAGCAGCATCACCACGATCATGGCCACGATATAATAGAAGATCAGCGGTTTTTTGGGCGGCTTTGGAGTGGGTTTGACCTCTTTCATGATGATATTTCCTCCTTATCCACAGGGAATGAATGATTGTGAAATAGGATAAAAAACAAAATGTAGGTTTGTCAAGGCAGAAGCTGTGAATAATTGGTAAACTTTGGACAGTTTTGAAAGCTCAGGCGGCTTTGCTGGGGTGATGGCGGCGAAAGAGCAGGCAGGCCCCGGAGGAGAACAGGATCAGCCCCGCCACTGCCGTCAGTGCCAGCCAAAACCGAGGGGAGGAAGGGGCGTCGATGGCGCTGCCCATGAGGGTGTAGGCCGCCACATGGGGGAAAAACCCGCATACAGACCCCAGCAGATAGGGCAGATAGGGCAGATAGGAAAGTCCTGCCGCTCCCATGTACATAGAGATCAAATCGCAGGAAAACAGCCCTACAATGCGGCTGAGGAAGGCAAAGAAGAAGTCGCCGCCCAGACGGAAGGAGCGGATGGCCTGAGCCTTGGGGTGCTTCTCCACCAGGCGCTCCAGGGCCTGGGCACCGGAAAGGCGGGAGATCCAGTAGGGGATGGAGACTTCCACTGCCACCCCTGCGGCGCACACCGCCAAAGCGGCAGGCAGAGGGAAAAGACGGGCGCTGACCACCGCCAGGATCCAGGTGGGAAACACCACGGAAAGGCTCTTGAGGGCAAAGAGCGCCACCACCATTCCCGCCGCCAGCCAGGGCCGGGCGGGCACGTAGGATACAAGTGTCTCCGGGTCCAGCTGGTCTCCGGCCAGCAGAGCCGCGGCAGCCAGAGCGGCCATAAGAAGAAAGGGCGCCGCCCGCAGCAGGCGCCGCCTCCAGGAGGTTTTGCAAGAACACATGAGACTCTTCCTTTCCAAAAGACGTCCGCTCTTTGAAAAGGGCTGGGCGCACCAAAGCGGTCTGCCTCTTTCCGGACCTGAGTAAAAGGGGACCGGGAGAGGTATCGCACCGCTTTTTTTATTATAATGTGGCGCGGCGGAGAAAAAATCAACAATTTATAAATTTCTTTGTCCTCCGGCCTATGCCGGCGGAAAAAAAACGGCGGGAAGCGTCAGCTTCCCGCCGTCAGGCGTAAGAGGAAAGGAAGACATCAGGCGGCGCCGGAGGTCTCGGTCCCGGTGCCCGGCGTTTCCGTGCCGGTGCCTGGAGTCTCGGTCCCGGTGCCTGGAGTTTCCGTACCGGTGCCGGGGGTCTCGGTGCCGGTGCCCGGCGTTTCCGTACCAGTGCCTGGGGTTTCCGTGCCAGTACCCGGCGTTTCCGTTTCGGTGCCGGGATCGGGCACTTCCGGCTCCACCTTCTTGGTGCCCCGGAGGATGATCTTGTCCCGGGACTTGTAGTTGCTGGAGGCCTCGAAGGTGCTGGAGATCAGCTTGCCGTCGCCGCTGTAGACGTCGCGGTAGGTGCGGTACTTGGAGCCGGTGTAGGGGGTCTGCTTGACCTTCTCGGTGCCCTCGGGCAGGGTGGGGTCGTCCTCATAGATGGTCTCGTAGGGGATGGTGCCCAGCTTTTCATAGGTCATCTTCACATAGGTGTCGTCCACCTTGGTGCCGTAGATGGTGACGGTCAGATTCTTGCCGGAGGAAACGGAGGCGGAGATGCGGATAGGGTACTGGGTGTCATTGCGGAACTCAAACTCCGGCCCGCCCCAGGAGACGGTGGCGTCCATGCCGGGGGTGATGTAGGAGGGGATGTAGCGGTGGGCCGCCCGGGTGACGATCTCCAGGTTGGACAAAAGGGTGGCCATGTAGAGGGTGGAGGAGGTCTGGCAGATGCCGCCGCCGATCTCATCCACCGTCTCGCCGTTGACATAGGCGGGGGCGGCGGAGTAGCCCTTGGCGGTGGTCCGCTTGCCCACCACGGTGTTGTAGGAGAACACGTCCCCGGAGTTGAGCACATAGCCGTTGATGGCCTTGGCGGAGAGCCGCACGTTGTTCACCCGGCCGGAGGTGCCGCCCACATGGGTGGTGTAGGTGCCCAGCACGTCCCGGAAGAGCACCTTTTCCAGCTCCTCGGCGGTGACGGTGGGCTCCTCAATCTGGGCGGAGAGGGTCACAGCCTCACCGGGCTGAGCCTCATCCAGCAGCTTCTGGGCTTCCTCCACATCGAACTCGGCTCCCGGCTTTTCCGGGGTAATGGTGCCGGTGGCAGAGTCGTAGCCGGCGTTTTTCATCTCTCCGGCCACGGCGTCGTGGATCTCCTGAGCGGTCATGGACTTGGCGGGCACCACGGTGAAGCCGCAGGGCTTCGCCTCATCCCCGTCGTAGACCAGGGCGCGGATGGCCGTTTCCAGCTCGCCGCTGTCCACCTGCCGGCCGTCCTTGGCCTTGGTGATGAGGATGGTGTCCTCGCCCGTTTCCCAGGAGGTGTCCACCGCCTCATAGCTCAGCTCTTCGGCCAGGCGCTCCGCCGTGGCCCGGGTCTTGGCATTATCCAGAGTCAGATCGTCGTCCTGGGGCGAGACCAGACAGTCCCGGCCCAGCAGATGCTTGAGATAGGTCCAGCCGTTGGTGAAGAAATTGCCCGTACGGCCCACTTGGTAGAGCTGTTCGGTGAGGGCGTCCAGGTCCGCCTGGGCCCCCAGATCGCTGAGGGTGAAGGAGTACATACCCGCCTCCGTCAGGTCTTCCTGGGTGACGGCGCTCTGATTGTCCGCCCCCTGGGCGCTGTCTCCGGTCTCCTCGGTGCTCTGGGGCTCGGCCTCCGAAGTCACGGAGGAGCCGCTTCCATCTACCAGAGAGGCGGAGTAGCTGCACCGCTCCATGGCCCCGGGCAGCTCCTGCTCCAGATAGCTCCGGGCCTCGTCCTTGGTCATGCCGCCCACAACCAGGTCCGGCAGCACCGCGCTGACGTTGGGGAAAATGGTGTCGGAGCCGGCGGCTGCGGCACATATGCCCACATACCCGGCGGCCGCGGCAGCCACCAGACACCCCAATATGATCAAAGGAAGTTTGCTCCGTCCGGCCCGTTTTTTTCTGGGCTCGGCAACGGCTTCCCGCTTTCCCTTCTCCATAAGGAACCTCCTGTTGCCTGTGTGATGTTTCAGAGCCGGTCAAAAGCCCCTTCTCTGGTACTGATTCTAACACACGGGGAAGGGAGAAAGCATTACAATCTTGTAACAAGGCGTTACAATCCCGCTTGCTCAGCCGGTGCGCTGCCGGCGTGCGCCGGGAATGCGGATGGTCAAAAGCAGGTCGCCGTCCGCCTCCTCCCGCCGCTCCACGCCGGCCTCCACCCCCGCCTGACGCATGAGCCGCAGCCCCCGGTCGATGCTGTTGAGAAAGAGCCGCACGTCCTTGAGCACATAGGATTTCCGCCCCCGGGGCGGCGTGCGCTGGAGCTGCTCCAGCCGCTGGGCGATGTAGGCGTCGGTCTGGGCGACGCTGAGGCCCCGCTGGGCGATGTGGCGGAGGGCCGCCAGGCGCTCGCCCTCGTCCTCCAGCCGCAGCAGGGCCCGGGCGTGGCGCTCGGAGAGGCCGTACTCCACCAGAAGGGCGGCGCACTCCGGGCTCAGCCGCAGCAGCCGCAGCTTGTTGGCCACGGCGGAGGGGGACTTGCCCAGCCGCCGGGCCACCTCCTCCTGGGTCAGGCCGTAGTCCCCCACCAGCCGCCGCAGGGCGGCCGCCTCCTCCAGGTAGTGCAGGTCCTGGCGCTGGAGGTTCTCCACCAGGGCCAGGGCCGCCGACTCCTGCCGGTCCGCCTGGGAGAGAAGGCAGGGGACTTCCCGCAGGCCCGCCAGCCGGGCGGCCCGCAGCCGCCGCTCGCCGGCCACCAGCTCCCAGCCGCCGGCGGTCTGCCGGACGGTGAGGGGCTGCAAAATGCCGTAGCGGCGGATGGACGCCGCCAGCTCCTCCAGGGCGGTTTGGTCAAAATGGTGCCGGGGCTGGCCCGGGTTGGGCACGATGCGGTCAATGGGCAGCAGCGCCACCCGGGCCCCCTTGGGCCGCAGTACCATAAGATCACCTCCTCCGGTGGAAGGCCCCCTTGTCCATCTGGGGGAAAAGGAGCCTCTTTTCTCCCAGAGTAGCGGATTTTTTCTGAAAAAGCAGACAAAAAAAGTCGAGGCCTTCTGTAAATCAAGAAAGTTTTCTGCTATACTGGGGAAAACTTCCCCCGAAAGGCCCTCCGGGCCGGGGGAGACCAGGAAAAAGGAGAGACCCCTATGGACTGCATCGCCGCCATCGCCACCCCACTCGCCCCCTCCGCCATCGGCATCCTGCGCCTGTCCGGCGACGGCGCCGCGGCCGTGGCCGGGCGGGTGTTCCACCCTGCAAACGGCCGTGACTTCGCAGAGCACAGCCCCCGGACCATGGTCTACGGCGCGGTGGAGACGCCGGAGGGGACGCTGCTGGACCACGGCCTGGGGGTGTGGTTCTCCGCCGCCCACAGCTATACCGGGGAGGAGGCGGTGGAGCTCTATCTCCACGGCTCGCCGGTGGTGCTGGGGGAGACGCTGTCGCTGCTGCTCGCCTCCGGCGCCCGGCAGGCCGGACCCGGGGAGTTCACCCGCCGGGCCTTCCTCAGCGGCCGCATGGACCTGACCCAGGCGGAGGCGGTGATGGACCTGATCGATGCCGAGACCGCCGAGGCCGCCCGTCTGGCCGCCGCCCAGGAGGGCGGCGCCCTGCGGCGGAAGGTGGAGGGCATCTACGAGGGCCTTTTGGAGGTGGCCTCCCGGTTCTATGCCGTGGTGGACTACCCTGACGAGGACCTGGAGGACGTGTCGCCGGAGGAGCTCAAAGGGGACCTGGCGGTCTGGCAGCGGGACCTGGAGGCGCTGGTGTCCACCGCCCGCCGGGGCCGCATCCTCAAGTCCGGATTGCCGGCGGTGCTGCTGGGCAAGCCCAACGTGGGCAAGTCCTCTCTCCTCAACGCCCTCACCGGCACCGACCGCTGTCTGGTCACCGCCACCGCCGGCACCACCCGGGACACGGTGGAGGAGAAGGTGCGGCTGGGGGGCGTGGTGCTGCGGCTGACGGACACCGCCGGCATCCGCCAAACCGCCGACGAGATCGAGGCCATGGGCGTGGAGCGGGCCCGCCGGGCGGCGGACCAGGCGGAGCTGGCATTGGTGGTGATAGACGGCTCCCGGCCCCTGACCGCCGAGGATGAGGAGGCCTTTGCCGCCGCCTCAGGATGTAAAAAGGTGCTGGTGGTGCGCAACAAGGCGGACCTGCCGGTGTGCCCCGCCGTAAGTGAGCGGTTTCCGGAGGCCATCCCCGTCTCCGCCCGGACGGGGGAGGGGCTGGAGGAGCTGGAGCAGGCGGTGGCGGCCCTCTATCCCGCCGGAGAGGCCCCCGCCGGGTGCTTGCTTGCCAACGCCCGGCAGGAGGACGCCGCCCGCCGGGCCCTGGGAGCGGTGGAGCGGGCCCGGGCCGCCTTTGCCGGCGGCCTGACCCCAGACGCGGTGCTCTCCGATGTGGAGGACGCCATGAACGCCCTGGGAGAGCTCACCGGCCGTACCGCAAAAGAGGACATCGTCAGCGCCATCTTCTCCCGCTTCTGTGTGGGCAAATAGACCCCTTGGCCCTGCATCCGTCCCCGGAGGCGGGGCCGGATTTTCCGGCATAAGTGGTTCTCGCTTCTATGGAATGTGGTTTACAAAACCGCTTGAATGTGCTATGATACCTCCGTCTGAACATCATAAAGGAAGAGAGGCGCATACACATGGATCAGGAGCTGGAGCAGCTGCGCCGGGAGCTGGAGGAGAAGCGCCCTCTGGCCTGGGAGGCGCTGCCGGACATTCCCCTATATATGGACCAGGTGCTGACCTACATGGACCGTCAGCTCATCAAGGTGGACGGCAGTGACAGCCTGACCTCCGCCATGGTCAACAACTATACCAAAAGCGGCCTGGTGCCCCGGGCCGCGGGCAAGAAGTACAGCCGGGACCACCTGGCCTATCTCACCGCCATCTGCATCCTCAAGCAGGTGATGCCTGCCAAGGACATGGCGCTGCTGCTGGAGGAGGAGACCGCTGGAGACAAGCCGGTGGGGGAGCTGTATGAGGAGTTCTGCCAGAGCCTGGACCAGGCCCTGCACTCCGCCGCCGGGGAGATGGAGGACTATATGGATCAGGCGGCTTTGTCCCGGGGCGCATTGCATTTTGCCCTGCTGTCCTATGCCGCGGGCCTGGTGAGCCGGCACTATGTGCGCATCCTCCGCCAGAGCCGCCCGGAGCCCGCCCCCACCCGCCGGGAAAAGCGGGAAAAGAAGAACCGGCACACGGAGGCCGGGGAAGGAGAGACGCAAGAATGAGAGATTTTGTCATCATGACCGACAGCTGCTGTGACATGACCGCCCGGATGGCCCATGAGCTGGGGCTGGTGGTGCTGCCCCTGAGCCTCCACATGGGAGACCAGGAGTACCGCAACCTGCTGGACGGCAGCGAGATCGGATTCGACACCTTTTATAGCCGCATCCGCTCCGGGGAGCTGGCCACCACCTCCGCCGTGTCCGTGGGCGCCTTTGAGGAGAAGATGCGGGAGATCCTCAGCCAGGACAAGGACATCTTGTGCATCAACTTCTCCTCGGCCCTGTCCACCACCTACCAGTCCGCCGTCATCGCCGCCGAGGACCTGCGGGGCGAGTTCCCCCAGGCCAGGATCCTGGTGGTGGACAGCCTGTGCGCTTCCCTGGGCCAGGGACTGCTGCTGTATCTGTGCGCCAAGGAGAAGGAGCGGGGCCGCACGCTGGAGGAGGTCCACACCTTCGCTGAGACCACCAAGGGCAACGTCTGCCACTGGTTCACCGTGGACGATCTGAACCATCTCAAACGGGGCGGACGTATCTCCGGCGCCACCGCCTTCTTCGGCACCATGCTGTCCATCAAGCCGGTGATGCACGTGGATGACGGCGGCCATCTGGTGCCCGTCAGCAAGGCCCGGGGCCGCAAGTCCTCTCTGCTGGAGCTGGTGGACCACATGGAAAAGACCGCCATCGACCCCGCCAGCCAGACCGTGTTCATCAGCCACGGCGACTGCGAGGGGGACGCCCGGTTCGTGGCCGACGAGATCCGCCGCCGCTTCGGCACGCAGCAGATCTATATCAATTATGTGGGCCCGGTGATCGGCAACCACTCCGGCCCCGGCACCCTGGCGCTGTTCTTCCTGGGCAGGGAGAGGTAAAGCGCCCCCCTTTTCCTTAGAACGCAGCTCCCCTCTCCGGTCACGGAGAGGGGATTTTTTCACCCAAAAGGTGGAAATCGGGGATTTTTTGCCCTTCTTCCACCCTTGACGGGGCAGGGGAGGGGGTGCTATCCTGTGGACACGGACAAAATGCTCCGCCTTTTGTGGGGCGGAGATCAACTTGGTAAAAAAGGAGCAAAGCGGATGGATTGGCTGGAGCTGCATATCGACACCTCGCCCGCCGGACTGGAGCCGGTGGAGACGCTGCTGTCCACTCTGGGCATCGACGGGGTCATCATCGACGACCAGGGGGAGTTTGAGACCTTCCTGGAGGAGAACCGGCAGTACTGGGACTATGTGGACGAGGACCTGCGTCGGCAGATGGCCGGCAAGTCCCGCATCACCTTTTATCTGGAGCGCAATGAGGAGGGCTTTGCCCTGCTGGGTCAGGTGCGCCTGGCCCTGGAGGACCTGAAAGCCCGGCGCCAGGACTGCGGCACGCTGCTGCTGACCATGGAGGACGTGGCCGACGCGGACTGGGAAAGCAACTGGAAGCAGTACTACCGCCCCATGGAGATCGGGGAGCGGCTGCTGGTGGTGCCCCAGCGGCTGCGGGAGGATCCCAAGGTGCTCTCGGCCCTGGCCCAGGGGCGGGTGGAGCTGGTGCTGGACCCGGGACTGACCTTCGGCACCGGCAGCCACGCCACCACCCGGCTGTGCCTCCAGGCCCTGGAGCGTCTCGTTCAGGGCGGCGAGCGGGTGCTGGACCTGGGCTGCGGCAGCGGCATCCTGTCCATTGCCTCGCTGCTGCTGGGGGCCGGGGAGGCCTCCGCCTGCGATATCGACGACAAGTGCCTGGACGTGGCCTATGAAAACGCCGCCCTCAACGGCGTGGGCCGGGACCGCTATACCGTCCTGGCCGGGGACATCCTTTCCGATGAGGCCCTCCAGGCCCGGCTGGGGGAGGGCTACGACCTGGTGGTGGCCAACATCGTGGCCGACGTGATCCTGGCCCTGGCCCCGGCGGTGCGCCGGTATCTCAAGTCCGGCGGCGCCTTCCTCTGCTCCGGCATCATCGACGACCGGGCCGAAGAGGTGGCCCAAGGCCTGCGGGAAAACGGCTGGGAGATCCTGGAGACCCGCCAGTCCGAGGGCTGGTTCTCCTACCTCTGCCGCTGAGAAAACGCACAAAAAAGCTCCTCCGGGGGCTGTATGAACGGGACCTGCTCCAAGGGCAGGCCCCGCTTCCTTTTTCTTCCATGGGCGGTTCCGCCGCCTTGACAAGGAAGAGAAGATTTGCTATATTAACTGTACTAATACGCATAGTACAGATGCGGACCACCGCGATACACCATGGGAGGTGATTGGATGATCAGTCTGAATTACCGCGATTCCCGCCCCATCTATGAGCAGATCCGGGATGAGCTGCGGAAGCTGATCGTCACCGGCGCCATCGGCGTCGACGACAAGCTGCCCTCGGTCCGGGCGCTTGCCACGGAGCTGGCCATCAACCCCAATACCATCCAGCGGGCCTACAACGAGCTGGAGACGGAGGGGTATCTCTATTCGGTCCCCGGCAAGGGGAGCTTTGCCTGCCGGCCCCAGAGCGCGGACCAGGCCCGGCGGGAGACATTGTTGGAGGAGCTCAAAGGACTGCTCTCGGGGCTTCGGTGCCTGGGAATGACCCAGGCGGAGCTGCTGGGGCTGTGGAAGGAGGCGCAGGCATGATCGAAATCAAGGACGTGGTCAAGACCTTTGACGGATTCGCAGCTCTCAGCGGCGCGTCACTGACGGTGGAGACCGGCTCGGTCTACGGCCTGGTGGGTCCCAACGGCGCGGGCAAGTCCACGCTGATCCGCGTCCTGACGGGCATCTTCCGCCAGGACGCAGGCACCGTGTGCCTGGACGGCCGTCCGGTGTGGGAGGATGCGGAGCTCAAGGCCCGGGTGGCCTCCATTCCCGACGACTGGTACTATTTCCTCCAGGCCAATATCAATGACATGATGCGCTTTTACCGGGGCTTTTACCCCGCCTTTTCCCAGGAACGGTTTGAGCGGCTGGGAGAGGTGTTCCAGCTGGACCGGAAGAAGGCCATCCGCCACCTGAGCAAGGGCATGCAGAAGCAGGCCGCCTTCTGGCTGGGCCTGAGCTGCATGCCGGACTATCTCATTCTGGACGAGCCGGTGGACGGTCTGGACCCGGTGATGCGCCGGCAGGTGTGGTCGCTGGTGATGGACGACGTGGCCCAGCGGGGCACCACCGTGCTGGTCAGCTCCCACAACCTGCGGGAGCTGGAGGACGTGTGCGACCATGTGGGCATCATGGACCGGGGGAAGATCCTGCTGGAGCGGTCCCTGGCCCAGCTTCAGGACAACATGGTCAAGCTCCAGGTGGTGCTGCCGGAGGGCATGGACGCGGTGCCCGATGAGATCCCGGTGCTCCACGCCTCCCGTCTGGGAAGGGTCCATACCCTCATCATGCGCATGAGCGCCCGGGAGGCCCAGGAGCGCCTGGCGCCCTGTCATCCTCTGCTGGTGGACGCGGTGCCCCTGACGCTGGAGGAGATCTTTATCTATGAGCTGGGAGGTGTGGACTATGCGGTCCGTGACATCGTGCTTTAACGCCATGCTCTTCCGCAAGAACCTGACTCGGTTCTGGCCGCTGTGGACCATGGCCTCGCTGCTGGCTGTCCTGCCGCCCCTGGCCCTGGCCACGGCCCTGGTCCGGGGCTACGGCGACAAAAACCCTCTGTCCCTGACGGAGACGTATTACGAGGCCCTTTGCGGCCCGGTGCCGGTGGTGGTGCTGTTTTACGCGGTGCTGTGCGCCCTGGCGGTGTGGGGCTACCTCTTCGGCAGCCGCAGTGTGGGCATGCTCCACGCCATGCCCATCACCCGCAAGGGACTTTTCTGCACCAACTTCCTCTCGGGACTGGTGATGACCCTGATCCCCTGGGCGGTGTGCGGGATGCTGTTCGTGGCGGTGTCCCTGGCCTTTGGGCTCTTTGACCCCGCGGGAGTGGGCGTAACGGTGCTGTGCGTGCTGGGTCTGGCGGTGTTCTACTTCTCCTCCGCTACCTTCTGCGCCTTCCTCACCGGCAACGTCTTTGCCATGCCTGCCTTTTATTTCGTGCTGCACTTCATCGCCATGATCCTGGAGACGCTGCTCTCCGCTTTGGTGACGCTGTGCTTTTTCGGCACCACCACTTCCTATATGGGACGGGTGGATTTTCTCTCCCCCACGGTGTGGCTGGTGGGTCATCTGGATGTGGAGCGGACCTATGAGGAGGTGTGGATCGCCGATGGCGGCTATACCGACCAGATCCTGTCCGCAGTAGATCTGACCCGGGGCTGGGCCATCGCCGCCTATGCCCTGGTGGGCCTGGTGCTGCTGGCGTGCGCCTGGCTGCTCTACCGCCGCCGGCCCAGTGAGTGCGCCGGAGATGTGGTGGCTGTGAAGTGGATGAAGCCGGTGTTCCGCTATGGCGTGGCCTTTTTTGCCGCTCTGGCAGGAGGTCAGGCACTGTACGCCCTGTTCTGGTACGATGCGGTGACCTGGAAGTTCCTTCCCTTGCTGGGGTGCATGATCGTCTCCGGTGTCATCGGCTATTATGTGGCCTCCATGCTGCTGGCTAAGTCGCTGAAGGTCTTCCGGGGCAGCTGGAAGGGTCTGGCGGCCCTGTCGGCGGTGCTGCTGGTGCTGTGCCTGGGTCTGCGCTTTGACGTGGCCGGGGTGGAGCGCCGGGTTCCGGCCCTGGACCAGGTGGAGCAGGTGGAGCTGTATCTGGACGAGAACAACTATGCCCTTATTGCCGGAGAGGATGACGCCCTCATCAAACAGGTGCTGGAGCTGCACCAGGCCGTGGTAGAGGACAAGAACTATATTCAGTCCCGGCAGAGCAGGTGGTATGCCGCTGGCGCCGGGGAGGAAGAAACCACCTATCTGCGCCTGCGCTATCAGCTGGCCAACGGTCTGAGCCTGGCCCGGACCTATATGCTCCCCCTGTCTCAGACCCGGATGGACCAGCCGGATACCTATGACGCCCGCCTCAGTGCGCTGGTGGAAACAGATGCCCTCAAATATCTGCGGCTGCACCTGGATCCTTCCGGTGAGATGGCGCAGGGTTGGAAGACAGAGGGGCTGTGGATCTACAGCGATGTGACCAACTTCCCGGGTCTGGACGGCACCAGCCGGGACGCCGACGCGGTGCTGGCGGCTCTGGCGGAGGATATCGCGGCAGGCAGCTGGGGCAGCCCCAGCTGGAGCAAAAACGAGGAGGACCGGTATGTGGTCAGCCTGGAGATCCGTTATATCCGCACCGGCGGATGGACGGAGGACCGGGAGGAGGACCGGGCGCGGAACGACACGGTCACCATTATCCTCCGGCCGGAAATGACCCATACTGTAGAGACGCTGCTGGAGCTGGGGCTGATCCAGTCCACGGATCTGATCACCTGGGCCGAGTGGAACGCGGAGGGAGGCGGGCAGACCTATGAAATGCCCGCGGAAGCGGACACCGGGCCCGAGGCAGAGGTGGTGCCCCTGAATAAGGAAGTCGCGGCCGTGGCGGTCATCGGAGACGGTGTGCCTGCCCGGAGCCTGAGAGAGCTGGTGAACTGAGTTGACCGAAACCCAGATGACGCAGCGCCGCCCGGCCCACCGCTCCCGCCGCTCTCGCCGGAGACGGCAGGGGGGAGGGCGGGGTCTGGCGCTGGTACTGGCAGCGGTGCTGGTGGTGACGGCGGCGGTGGTGTTTTTGCTGCGGGGCAGCGGGCTGCCGGCGGAGGGCGTGGAGACTCCGGGCTATGTGGAAAAGGACTATCTGACCGTCAACCCCTGGTCCCGGCCGGGGGAGCCCCTGGAGGAGATCAACGGCGTGGTGATCCACTATGTGGGCAATCCCGATACCACTGCTCAGGCCAACCGCAACTACTTTGAGTCGTTGTCCTCCGGGGAGGAGGGGGTCTATGCCAGCGCCCACTTCATCGTGGGCCTGGAAGGGGAGGTGGTCCAGTGCATTCCCCTGACGGAGATCGCCTACGCCTCCAACTCACGCAACGACGATACAGTGGCCATTGAGGTCTGTCATCCCGACGAGACGGGGCAGTTCGCCCCGGTGACCTATGACCGGGTGGTGGAGCTGACGGCCTGGCTGTGTGAGACCTTCCGTCTGGATCCCGCCGCCGACGTGATCCGACACTATGACGTCTCGGGCAAGCTCTGCCCGCTGTACTATGTGGAGAATCCCGAGGCCTGGGACCAGTTCCTGGCCGATGTGGCGGCCAAGATGGCGGACGATTGATTCTGCAAGTGATACCGGAGCAGGGGAGAGGACCTCTGACCGGGGAAAAAACACCCCCGATCCACCAGCGGTGGATCGGGGGTGCGTTTTATTGAACGAAGGTTACAGGGTGTCCTGCCGGGGCATATGGGTCACATAGTTGATGATCATGGCCGCCCGGGTGATGCCCTTGGAGACGTTGCGGTAGGTGTGGCGGCAGTCGGCCCGGTAGGAGATGACGGAGCCCTGGGGCACGGTGAAGCAGGCCTCGCCCTTTTCGCCCAGGCGCACCTCCAGCTCGCCCTGGTACACCAGAACGAACTCCTCGGTGCCGTCGGCATGGGGCCGGGAGTCAGACACGGCGCCGGGGTCCAGCTCCAGGTCGATGACCTCAAAGGTCCGGTCCCGGTGGGCGGGCACGATGGGGTAGAGGCGGAAGTGGCCGTGGTCGCTGCTGACCGGCTTCATGTCCGCCTCACTGAGGATCTGGGTGCCCTGCTCCGAGCGCTCCATCAAGGAGGTGAAGGAGACCTGGAGGCCGGTGGCGATCTTCCACAGGGTGGAGATGGTGGGGCTGGACTCGCCCCGCTCGATCTGACCCAGCATGCTCTTGCTCACGCCGGTGCGCTCCGCCGCCTCGCTGAGGCTCAGGTGCATATCACGACGCAGATTTTTCAGATTGTCCGCGATGACCGAATTCATATCCGGCATAAGATCATAGGAGTTCACGATAGTTCCCAAGCCTTCCTGTCGCTGGTTCGACGTTGATAGGCAATATATGCCACATTCCATGCCTAAATTCTATTGTCATTGTAGCACGAGAAGCGGGCCTTGACAACCATCTTTTCCCTTTTTGACCAAAATAGGCGACCAATGTGTTCTACTTTATCGCACGAGATTTTACATGCTGTTCCCGAGGGAGTTTTCCTGCTCAAAATACCCAAGAAAAGGCGCTGATTTTGTGTAGTGTTCTAAAAATATTTGGGAGGGGAAAAAAGGAATTGACAAATTTGTGAAAAGGGATATAGTGGGAGTAGAGCCGTTATAACGTACGAATAAGGCTGGCAGCCCGGAGGAGGCACCGGTGCCGCCGCCGCGTCAGATGTGGGTTCCCTCGTCATTCCCGCTGGCGCAGTTACCGTTCGGACCGCTCCCGATCAGCGGGGCGGCAGCGGCCGTTTTAACTGCAAATTTTTAGAAAGAGGGTATTGCAATGGCAACGATTCGTGAACAGTGCATGGGAGTAAAGGACTATGTCATCGAGATGCGCCGTAAGCTCCATCAGATCCCCGAGCTGGGCATCAACAATCCCCAGACCCAGGCTTTCATCTGCGCCGAGCTGGACAAGATGGGCGTTCCCTATCAGAAGAACACCGTGGTCCATGACGGCGTGCAGGATACCGGCGTGGTGGCCTTCATCGAGGGCAAGAACACCGATAAGGTGATCGCTCTGCGTGCCGACGTGGACGCTCTGCCTGTGCTGGAGAAGCTGGACGTGCCCTACAAGTCCCAGCATGAGGGCCAGATGCACGCCTGCGGCCACGACAACCACTGCGCTATGCTGCTGGGTGCCGCCAAGGTCCTGTCCCAGATCAAGGATCAGCTCAACGGTTCCGTGAAGCTGTTCTTCCAGTCCGGCGAGGAGTGCATCACCGGCGCCAAGATGCTCATCGAGGGCGGTTTCATGGAGAACCCCAAGGTCACCGCCTGCGCTGCCATGCACGTTTGGCCCCAGCCCCAGTATAAGTCCGGCGCCCTCATCATCAAGAACGGCTGCATGATGGCCTCCGGCGACAAGTTCGACATCTACATCAAGGGCGAGGGCAGCCACGGCTCCCAGCCCGCTCTGGGCCATGACCCCATCACCTGCGCCGCTCAGGTGATCTCCGCTCTGCAGAACATCACCAGCCGTGAGATCCCCGGCGATGAGCCCCGCGTCCTGTCCATCTGCCAGGTCCACTCCGGCTCCGCCTGGAACATCATCCCCGACCAGGCCTACATGCAGGGCACCATCCGCACCACCGATCCCAAGACCCGCGCCTTCTATGTCAAGCGCATCACCGAGGTCGTGGAGGGCATCTGCGCCGCCATGCGCTGCGAAGGCCGTGTGGACTGGGTGGATGGTCTGCCTCCCGTCATGAACAACCCCGAGATGGTCGACCTGGCCGTGGGCGCTGTCCGCGAGGTCCTGGGCGACGAGTTCGTGGAGCAGAACGTGCAGACCTCCATGGGCAATGAGGACTTTGCCTACTTCATGGATATGGTCCCCGGCGTCCTGGCCTTCCTGAACATCTCCAACGACGATCCCGCTACCCACTACTCTGTCCACAGCCCCACCTTCCAGGTGGACGAGGACATTCTGTGGCACGGCACCGCGTTCCATGTCCAGACCGCGGTCAACTACCTCAAATAAAGAATCCCAACTGCTTCAAGGGCATCCCCGGCGCACGCCGGGGATGCCCTTTGACCAACAAAACGCCCGATTTTGACCTTGCATTTCGGACAAAACAGAAGCGGAAGAGGAGATTATATGCTCTTTTGACGGAAATGAAGCGGGGAAATAGGGCAAAACACCAAAAATAAAAAAGATTTGTCCAATTCTTTTCTGTGTGTTGACAGACCGGGGCCAATGTGCTATGGTTAGGTTAAAGATTCAAGATAACGCACGGACAAAGAAAAATCCGTAATGAGAATAAGGGGTGTATGAACATGGTGACCGAGCGTATCGAAAAGATCAGACAGAACTATGTGAATGCAAAGCCGGCCCTTTCCTGTGAGCGGGCCTGGCTGTGGACCGAGTCCCACAAGAAGACGGAGGGGCTGCCGGTGTGCATCCGCCGGGCCCGGGCCTTCTACGACTGCTGCGACCAGATGGACGTCCACATCTTTGAAGGCGAGCTGGTGGTGGGCGCCATCGGCGAGCACCGCAAGTGCGGCATCCTGACGCCGGAATTCTCCTGGCTGTGGGTGGACAAGGAGATGGATACCTTCTCCAGCCGTCCCCAGGACCCCTATGAGATGACCGATGAGCAGCGCAAGTTCATGCGCGAGAAGGTGTTCCCCTATTGGAAGGGCAAGTCCCTGGAGGAGGCCTTCCTGGCCCGCCTGCCCGAGGACACCAAGAAGATCGGCGTGGACACCGGCGTCATCGACTCCGACTCCAAGTGGCGTCAGGCTGTGGGCGAGATCACCCCGGACTATCAGGACGTGCTCTTCAAGAAGGGCTTCGGCGGCCTGATCCGGGAGGCTGAGGAGCACATTGCTCAGCTGGATCTGTCCTGTGCCGGCGACGAGGAGAAGAAGGACTTCTACGAGTCCACCATCTGGACCTCCAAGGGCATCATCCGCCTGGCCAACCGCTATGCCGACGAGGCCGAGCGCATGGCTGGCGAGGAGAAGGATCCCAAGCGCGCCGAGGAGCTCCGGGCCATCGCCCGCAACTGCCGCGCCGTGCCTGAGAATCCCCCCAAGAGCTTCTATGAGGCCATCCAGTTCGTCTGGTTCGTCCAGCTGGGCGGCATTTTGTCCGAAAACCCCCTGGCTCTGAACCCCGGCCGGTTCGACCAGTACATGGATCCCTACTATGAGGCCGACCTGCAGAAGGGCGCCATCACCGAGGACTTTGCTCAGGAGCTCATCGAGGCTCTGTGGCTGAAGTACTCCGAGTGGGTCTGGACCATCTCCTCCAACACCGCCGACTACTTCGCCGGCTACAACCAGTTCCAGAACCTGACCGTGGGCGGCAAGAAGCGGGACGGCACCGACGGTACCAACCCCATCACCTACATGGCCCTGAAGGCCACCGAGGAGGTCAAGAGCCATCAGCCCGGCCTGTCCGTTCGTGTCCAGGCCGACTGCCCCAAGGAGTTCCTGGACGCTGTGACCCACCTGGTGTCCAAGGGCACCGGCTTCCCCGCCATCCACTCCGATTCCGTGGGCTATCAGATGCTGCTGAACCTGGGCTATGAGCCTGAGGATGCCCGTGACTGGAACAACTGCGGCTGCGTGGTGCCCCACTTCCGCAAGACCGGTGAGTGGACCTCCGCTGCCAACCTGAACTTCGGCTCCGCTCTGGAGTATGCCCTGAACCAGGGCCACTCCCTGATGACCGGCGAGATGATGGGCCTGGACGAGAAGCCCGCCAAGGACTTCACCTCCTATGAGGAGGTCAAGGAGGCCTTCTACAAGCAGTTCGACAACCTGTGCCGCCACGCGGTCATCTCCCTGCTGACCGCTCAGCGCCTGCACCAGGAGATGGTGCCCCGTCCCTTCCTGTCCTCCTGCAACGAAAACTGCATGGCCACCGGTAAGGACCTGAGCCAGGGCGGCGCCAAGTACAACGTGGGCCCCGTCATCACCGGTATCGGCCTGGCCGTGGTGGCCAACTCCCTGGCCGCCGTGCGCAAGCTGGTGTTCGAGGACAAGGTCTGCGATATGGAGACCCTGGCCAAGGCGCTCCAGGCCAACTGGGAGGGCTATGAGGACCTGCGCGCCAAGGCCCAGGAGTGCCCCAAGTACGGCAACGACGACGACTATGTGGACAGCATCGCCAATGAAGTGGCCAACCACTACTATCACGAGGTCCACCAGTATAAGGACGTGTTCGGCAATCCCTTCACCACCGCTTTCATGGGCATCTCCAACTACATCCCCATGGGCCGTGTGCTGGGCGCTACTCCCTGCGGCCGCAAGAACGGCGAGCCTTCCAGCGAGGGCGTGAGCCCCTACGTGGGTACCGACAAGTCCACCCCCCTGGCTGCCATGCGCTCCACCGCCAAGGTCAACCAGGAGATCCACTCCGGCGGTACGCTGCTGAACCTGCGCCTGAATCACGACCTGGTGGCCACCAAGCGCGGCCAGGCCAACCTGGGCGCCATGATCCAGACCCTGTTCTCTCTGGGCGCCTTCCATGTCCAGTTCAACTGCATCTCCTCCAAGGTGCTGCGTGACGCTCAGGCCCATCCTGAGAACTATAAGGATCTGCTGGTCCGTGTGGCAGGCTACTCCACCCAGTTTGTCAACCTGTCCAAGTCCATGCAGGATGCCATTATTGCCCGCACGGAGCACAGCGAGTTTTAATCTGCACCCCAGCGTTTGAGGTTTGAAAGTCCAAGGCTTGTAAGGCCATAAACGGGTGCGGGGCGGGACCGCCATTGTCCCGCCCCGCACCCGCCTCCGCATTTCCTACTGACCAAATAGGATAAACGAAAGGAAGGCCGATTATGGGCGGCTATATCATGCAACTGCAAAACTTCTCCGTCAACGACGGAGAAGGGATCCGCACCATCGTATTCATGGCAGGGTGCCCCCTGCGGTGCGCCTGGTGCTCCAATCCGGAGGGCCAGACTATGGACAACTCCATGGTCCACTGGATGGAGACGGAGGATATTCTCAAGGAGCTCCGCCGTCAGGCCATCTTCTACCGCAACTCCGGCGGCGGAGTCACCTTCTCCGGCGGCGAGGCCACGGCCCAGCCGGAGTTCCTCCGGGAGATGGTGGATGCCCTTTACGACGAGGGGTTCTCCCTGGCCATCGAGACCTGCGGCCAGTTTAACTTTGAAAAATTGGAGCCGGTGCTGCGGAAGATGGATCTGATCTTTATGGATCTCAAGCACATCGACCCGGAGCAGCATCGGAAGTTCACCGGCGTGGACAACGCGGTGATCCTGGAGAACATCCGCCGTACGTCCCAGCTGGGGGTGCCCTTTGTGGTGCGCATCCCCTCCATTCTGGGCGTCAACTGCGACGACGCGGCCATGGACGGCGCCTTTGCCTTCCTGCGGGACAATGCCCCCACCGCCTCTTTGGAGTTCCTGCCCTATCACCGCTACGGTGAGAATAAATATAAGGAGCTGGGGATGGACCTGCCCGACGAGGGCTTCGGCACCCCCACCCAGGAGCAGCTGGACGCCTGGAAGGCCCGGGCTGCTGAATACGGCATTCACGTGGTGTCCTACCGCTGAAAGCCCCACTTGCCAGACTGTCAGATGCGGTGCCTGGACCGGCTTCTGCCGGCTCCAAAACCGCAGCTGTACACATGGGATATGATTTCTCCGTCACTGGAGGACAACTGAAAGAGAAAGGGGCGTGAAAAAAGACTGGAATAAGTGTTTGAGCCGGAATCTTCCGGGGTAATCCAGGTGAAAAAGTGCACAAAAAACGCAAGTGTTTTCGACACGTGTTTCCATTATATGTAGAAATGTTCTTCTATAAAAGACACTTCGTCATATTTTAGTATTTCAGGTAGGTACATTTGGAGAGAATGTGCATTGTTTTTGCTGCGTTTTTGGAATATGATTTTCTTGAAAGCTGAACAAGGCCCTAAGGGCGATGCCCTTGACATACCCGGTTCCTGCAAATTAAAAGAGAAGGAGAAAATCATCATGAATCTGACACTGGAAATGATCCAAGACGCACAGAAGGCCCTGGAAGGGATCGCAAGAAGAACTCCTCTGGATTCCGCTCCCAAGATCGGCAAGAATCTCTACATCAAGGCAGAGAACCTGCAGCTGACCGGCGCGTTCAAGATCCGCGGTGCTTACAACAAGATCCGCTCCCTGACCAAGGAAGAGGCTGACCGCGGCGTCATTGCCTGCTCCGCCGGCAACCACGCACAGGGCATTGCTCTGTCCGCCACCAAGCTGGGCATCAAGTCCATCATCTGCATGCCCGCTGGTGCCCCCATCAGCAAGGTGGAAGCCACCAAGAACTACGGCGCGGAAGTGGTCCTGGTCCCCGGCGTGTATGATGACGCTGCCCGGGAAGCTGCCCGCCTGTCCAAGGAGCACGGCTACACCTTTGCTCACCCCTTCAACGATCCTTACGTCATGGCCGGCCAGGGCACCATCGGCCTGGAGATCCTCGAGCAGCTGCCCGAGGTGGAGCAGGTGGTCTGCCCCATCGGCGGCGGCGGCCTGATCAGCGGCATCGCTCTGGCTATCAAGAGCCTGAAGCCCTCCTGCAAGGTCATCGGCGTCCAGGCTGCCACTGTTCCCTCCATGTATGAGTCCTGCAAGTCCGGCAAGATCGTCACCGTTCCCGACGGCGACACTCTGGCCGACGGCATTCACGTCCTGACCCCCGGCGACATGACCTTCGACATGTGCCAGAAGTATGTGGACGAGATCGTCACCGTTACCGAGGACGAGATCGCCGCTGCCATCCTGGCTCTGATGGAGGGCCAGAAGACCGTGGCCGAAGGCGCCGGCGCCACCACTGTGGCCGCCTGCATATTCGGCAAGGTGGATACCTCCGAGAAGAAGACTGTGTGTGTGGTCTCCGGCGGCAACGTGGACGTGACCACTCTGTCCCGCATCATCACCAAGGGCCTGACCAAGTCCGGCCGGATCGCTGAGATCACCACCAAGGTGGCTGACAAGCCCGGCAACCTGATCCAGGTGCTGCAGGTGGTGTCCGAGTGCGGCGCCAACATCCTCAGCGTCAACCATGAGCGCGAGGCCAAGGACTCCGATGTGGGTGCCTGCCTGGTGACCATGGTGCTGGAGACCCGCAACCAGGAGCATGTGGAGCAGATCAAGGAAGCTATGTGTGTTAAGGGTTATTCTTTGCTGGAAAAATAAACCGGCAAAAATAAATATTTAAGGAGGGGGGACCTTCGGTGAGGAGTCCGGAGGTCGAAAAACAAATGGAAAAGAAAAAGAAGAAGCTAGGCCTGCTGCCTAAACTGATCATCGCTATCGCTCTGGGCTTGATCGTGGGCTTTGCCTGCCAGAACTTCGGCGACGCCGGCGAGCTGATCATCCAGATCGGCGCCACCTACAACAGCATCTTCGGCAACTTCCTGAACTTCTGCATTCCTCTGATCATCATCGGCTTCGTGGTGCCCGGTATCGCTGATCTGGGCGACGGCGCCGGCAAGACCCTGGCCGCCACCACCGGTGTGGCCTATCTGTCCACCATCATCGCCGGTACCCTGGCTTTCCTGGTGGATACCGCCCTGTTCCCCAGCCTGGTCCATGCTGACATGTTTGTCACCGATGCCCAGAACGCTGAGGAGACCGCTCTGAGCGGCCTGTTCACCATCGAGATGCCCCCCATCATGGGCGTTATGGAGGCTCTGCTGATCTCCTTCATCCTGGGCCTGGGCCTGTCCTTCCTCAAGAACGACACCCTGAAGCTGGCCATCAAGGATTTCTCTGAGATCATCACCAAGCTGGTCGCCAGTGTCATCATCCCCCTGCTGCCCTTCCACGTCTACGGCATCTTTGCCAAGCTGACCTATGCCGGCACCATCGTGGAGCTGATGACCTCTTTCGTGAAGGTCTTCGTGGTGGTTATCGCCCTGCACATCGTGATCCTGATCTTCCAGTACACCGTGGCCGGCACCACCGCCAAGAAGAACCCCTTCGGCCTGATCAAGAACATGATCCCGGCCTACACCACCGCTATCGGCACCCAGTCCTCTGCCGCCACCATTCCTGTCACTGTTGAGTGCACCAAGAAGAACGGCGTCAGCGACTCCATTGCCGAGTTCGTGTGCCCCCTGTGCGCCACCATCCACCTGTCCGGCTCCACCATCACCCTGACCAGCTGCTCCATCGCTGTTCTGATGATGCTGGGTGAGCCTGTGACCTTCGCCAAGATGTTCCCCTTCATCCTGATGCTGGGCGTCACCATGGTGGCTGCCCCCGGCGTCCCCGGCGGCGCTGTTATGGCTGCTCTGGGCATTCTGCAGTCCATGCTGGGCTTTGATGAGACCATGTGCGGCCTGATGATCGCCCTGTACATCGCTCAGGACTCCTTCGGCACGGCCTGCAATGTCACCGGCGACGGCGCCATTGCCGTGTTCATGGATGCTCTCACCAATAAGGGCAAGAAGAAGGAAAAGGCCAACGTCTAAAATGACCCCTATGCCGCAGCCTGCGCTCCCCAAGGGGGGGCGCAGGCATGCGTGGATACACAAGGATTTAGGACTTTGAATCAATAGGAGGAATTTATTATGTTCAAGGTTACTTCTACTCCCAACGCTCCCGCCGCCATCGGCCCCTATTCCCAGGCTCTCACCGTCAACGGCTTCCTGTTCGCTTCCGGCCAGGTGCCCCTGATGCCCGGCAGTGGTGAGGTCGTTGGCACCACCATCGAGGAGCAGGCTGAGCGCTCCTGCAAGAACATCCAGGGCATCCTGGAGGCCAATGGCCTGACCTTCGAGGACGTGGTCAAGACCACCTGCTTCCTGGCTGACATGGGCGATTTCGCCGCCTTCAACGCCGTGTATGAGAAGTTCTTCGTCAGCAAGCCCGCCCGTTCCTGCGTGGCTGTCAAGGAGCTGCCCAAGAAGGTCCTGTGCGAGATCGAGATCATCGCTGCCGCTAAGAACTAAGGGTTTTAGCAAGTAAGTGGGTTGAGAATCGGGCGCTCCGTCAGGGGCGCCAGAACAAGGAGGTAAACAGATGAAAGACATCGTAGAAATCCGTTGGCATGGCCGCGGCGGCCAGGGCGCCAAGACCGCGTCTTTGCTGCTGGCGGATGCGGCGTTCAACACCGGCAAGTACGTCCAGGGCTTCCCTGAGTACGGCCCGGAGCGCATGGGCGCCCCCATCACGGCTTACAACCGCATCAGCTCCGAGCGGAGCACCGTGCACTCCAACATCTATGAGCCCGACTACGTGGTGGTCGTGGATGAGACGCTGCTGAGTGCCGTGGACGTGACCGCCGGCCTGAAGAAGGAAGGCGCCATCGTCATCAACTCCAGCAAGTCCCCCGCCGAGCTGCGCCCCCTGCTCAAGGGCTATGAGGGCAAGGTCTGCACCATCGACGCCGGCAAGATCAGCGAGGAGGAGCTGGGCAAGAACTTCCCCAACACTCCCATGCTGGCCGCCATCGTCAAGGTCAGCGGCGTTGTGGAAGAGAACGACTTCATCGAGGACATGAAGGCTTCCTTCCAGCATAAGTTCGCCAGCAAGCCCCAGGTCATCGAGGGCAACATGAGAGCTCTGAAGCGTTCTATGGAGGAGGTGCAGGTAGGATGAGCTACAAGAAGGCAAGCGAGATCAATGAGAAGATCGGCTGGAGAGACATTACCCCCGGCTGCAACATCTATGAGGGCGGTACCTCCGTCACCGTGGAGACCGGTGACTGGCGCACCATGAAGCCTGTCATCAACTGGGACAAGTGCAAGCAGTGCCTGCTGTGCGCTCCCGTGTGTCCCGATATGTCCATTCCCGTGACCGCGGAAGGCAAGCGCGGAGAGTTCGACTACTTCTTCTGCAAGGGCTGCGGCATCTGCTCCAAGGCCTGCCCCTTCGGCGCCATCGAAATGGTCAAGGACGAGAAATAAGGAGGGGTATGAGATATGGGAATCAGAGAAAGACTTTCCGGCAATGAAGCCGTCGCCTACGCAATGAAGCAGATCAACCCCGACGTTATGGGCGCCTATCCCATTACGCCCTCCACGGAGATCCCCCAGTACTTCTCCTCCTATGTGGATAACGGCGAGGTCGATACCGAGTTCATCCCGGTGGAGAGCGAGCACTCCGCTATGTCCACCTGCATCGGCGCTGAGGCCGCTGGCTGCCGCGCCATTTCCGCCACCTCCTCCTGCGGCCTGATCTACATGGCCGAGATGCTGTATGTGGCTGCTTCCGACCGTCTGCCCATCACCCTGGCTGTGTCCTGCCGCGCTCTGTCCGGCCCCATCAACATCAACAACGACCACTCCGACGCCATGAGCGTCCGGGATGCCGGCTGGCTGATGCTGTTTGCCGAGACCAACCAGGAAGCTTACGATAACTACCTGCAGGCCATGCGCATCGGCGAGGCCGTGGGTCTGCCCATCATGATCTGCCAGGACGGCTTCATCACCTCCCACGCCATCGAGAACATCGAGCTGGTGGAGACTGAGAAGGTCCGCGAGTTCGTGGGCGAGTACAAGCCCGAGGGCGGCCTGCTGAAGGCCCCCATGGCCGTGGGCGCTTACGCCACCCCCGCCTTCTACATGGAAGCCAAGCGTCAGCAGGCTCAGGCCATGATGGACGCCAAGGAAGTCATCAAGAAGGTGGGCGCTGAGTTCGGCGCCATGACCGGCCGTACCTATGGCCTGATCGAGAAGTACGAGATGGACGACGCTGAGGAAGCCATCGTCATCATCGGCTCCTCCGCCGGTACCGCCAAGGAGGCCATCAAGGAGCTGCGCGCTCAGGGCCGTAAGGTGGGTATGATCAAGGTCCGTTCCTTCCGTCCCTTCCCCTCCGAGGAGATCGTGGAGGCCCTGAAGGGCGTGAAGGCCTTTGCCGTCATGGATAAGGACGACAGCTTCAACGGCCACTGCGGCCCCATGTACGCCGAGGTCGCCGCTTCCCTGTACGCCGCCGGCGTCAGCGGCCCCAAGGGCATCAGCTACATCTATGGTCTGGGCGGCCGTGACGTGCGTGTGGAGAGCATCCAGCACGTGTTCGCCGACCTGAAGGAGATTGCGGAGACCGGCAACATCGGCGAGACCTACCGCTATCTGGACGTGCGGGAATAAGGAGGGAGCACAAACATGAGTTACAATCTGAAAGAAAACCTGATGCGGGAAGAGCGCCTGGCCGGCGGTCACCGTATGTGTGCCGGCTGCGGCTCCCCCATTGCCATCCGTACTGTGCTGCGTCAGCTGGAGCCCGGCGATAAGGCCGTGGTCACCGGCGCCACCAGCTGCATGGAGGTTTCCACCTTCATGTATCCCTACACCGCCTGGAAGGAGAGCTTCATCCACAACGCTTTCGAGAACGCCGCTGCCACCTGCTCCGGCGTGGAGACTGCTTACCGTGCTCTGAAGAAGCAGGGCAAGCTGGATGACACCTATAAGTTCATCGCCTTCGGCGGCGACGGCGGCACCTACGACATCGGCTTCCAGTCCCTGTCCGGTGCCATGGAGCGCGGCCACGACATGGTGTATGTGTGCTACGATAACGAAGCTTACATGAACACCGGTATCCAGCGTTCCTCCTCCACCCCCCGCTTTGCCGACACCACCACCACTCCCCAGGGCTCTGTGATCCCCGGCAAGATCCAGAACAAGAAGGATCTGACCAAGATCATGGTGGCTCACGGCATCCCCTATGTGGCTCAGACCACTTTCATCGGCAACTTCAAGGATATCTGCGAGAAGGCCCACAAGGCCATCTACACTCCCGGTGCTGCCTTCCTGAACGTGATGGCTCCCTGCCCCCGTGGCTGGCGCTATCCCAGCGAGGATATGATGAAGGTCTGCAAGGCCGCTGTGGAGACCTGCGTGTGGCCTCTGTTCGAGGTGGTCGAGGGCAAGTACTATCTGAGCTATGAGCCCAAGAACAAGCTGCCCGTTGAGGAGTACCTGAAGATGCAGGGCCGTTTTGCCCATATGTTCAAGCCCGGCAACGAGTGGATGATCGAGGCCTTCCAGCAGGAGGTCGACCGCCGCTGGGAGAACCTGCTGGCTCTGTGCAACCTGTAAAAAACAGGCCAAGCCCACAAACAAATCAATCGCAACTGCCAGGGAGCGCTGAAAAGCGCTCCCTGGTTTTTTTGTTTCCGGGGCAGGGGAGAGAGGGGGGCTCTATTTTGGGGCCTTGTTTTTCAGCGGACGGCGCCTGCCATGTCCGGCCCCATGCTCCCGGACCCGACCCGCTTGCGCCATGCCCCTTTGCGCTGTCCCGGAGCCGCTGGCGGAGCAGGTCGAAAAGTTTCGAAAAATTCTGCTTGACAAATTATAATATTATGATATTATTATATCATAAATCAAGAATGCAGGTGAGAACATGAGAGAGCTTCAGGAATACGAACGCAAAGCGGAGCTGCTCAAGGCCTTGTCCCATCCGCTGCGGCTGCGGATCGTCCACGGCCTGCTGACCACCGGATGCCACAACGTCCGGTGTATGGAGGAAAAGACGGGGCAGTCCCAGTCCTGCGTGTCCCAGCATCTGCAAAAGCTCAAGGCAGCGGGTGCCGTCACTGCGGAGCGGACGGGCAGCGAGGTATATTACCGGGCCACTCCGGAGGCCGCCCGGCTGGCGGCGGCGCTGTTTGAAGAGGAGGTCGAGACATATGTCCTATGATATTTTGGTCATCGGCGGCGGCCCGGCGGGGCTGTCCGCAGCCCTCAACGCCCGGGCCAGAGGCAAGAGCGTGCTGGTGGTGTCCAACGACCTGGAGGACAATCCTCTGTGGAAATCGGAGCTTGTGGACAATTACCCGGGCCTGCCCGGCGTCACCGGGGCGGAGCTTTTGAAGGCGCTGGAGGACCACGCTGCCCGGGCCGGAGCGGAGATCCGCCGGGGCAAGGTGCTCAACACCGCCTATGACGGCGAGAGCTGGTACGTCAGCATCGGCGCCGATGTGGAGGATGCAAAAGCCCTCATCCTGGCGGCGGGCATCGTCCGGGGGAAGAAGTTCCCTGGGGAGGAGGCGCTGCTGGGCGTGGGCGTCAGCTACTGCGCCACCTGTGACGGCGGCCTCTACCGGGGCAAGGACGTGGCTGTCATCGGCTACGACGCCGAGAGCCGCCGGGAGGCGGACTTCCTGGAGGAGATCGGCTGTCGCGTGCGCTTTTTCCAGTCCCCGGCCCAAGTGGAGATCCAGGGCCAGGGCAAGGTCAGCGGCGTGACAGTGAACGGGGAGGAGCTGGCGGTGGACGCGGTGTTTTTGCTGCGGCCGTCCATGGTGCCCACGGACCTCTTCCCGGAAGTGGAGACCCAGGGCAGCTATGTCAAGGTGGACCGGTCCATGGCCACCAATCTGCCGGGCCTGTTTGCCGCCGGCGACTGCACCGGAGGACCGTTGCAGGTGGCCAAGGCCACCGGCGAGGGCCTGATCGCGGGTCAGAAGGCGGCGGCCTATGTGGACGCTCTGACTCGTAAGAAGGGATAGCACCTTCCGCCTCCGGGCGGAAATGCGGATAGAGACTTTCCTTCGCACATACAATACTGCATATAATAAAAAGAAAAAAGGAGAATTTGATATGAGCGTGAAGCATTTTACCAATTCTGCGGAGTTTGACAGCGCCATCCAGACCGCCCCTGTGGCCATGGTGGACTTCTGGGCCACCTGGTGCGGCCCCTGCAAGATGCTGGCCCCCACCATCGAGAAGATCGGCGAGAGCTATGGGGGCAAGGCCCTGATCGCCAAGGTGGACGTGGACCAGTGCCAGGACCTGGCCGCCCGCTTCGGCATCATGAGCATCCCCACGGTGGTCTTTTTCCAGAACGGCAAGGAGGTGGGCCGCCGGGTGGGTGTCCAGCCCCCTGCGGCGTTCACCGGCGCTCTGGATCAGCTGCTGTAACTTCTTCTCTCTCCAAACAGTTCTTTTCGTCCGGCGGCGGGGGGCCGCAGAGGCGAAAAGCTGCCCCAAAAAAGAAACCGAGTGCGAAAAAAACCGCCGGCACGGTGTGCCGGCGGTTTTTATTGGTTGTGTGGTTACTCCATGAGACTGCACACCAGGTCGGCATAGGCCGAGGGATCCTCCAGAGGCAGTCCGGCGATGAGCACCGCCTGGTCGTAGAAGAGGCGGGCGTACTTCTTGGCCTTCTCCGGGTCCTCCGTCACGGCCTTTTCCAGGGCGGCAAAGGCGGGGTGGGAGGTGTTGAGCTCCAGGATGCGGTCGGCCTTGATGGGGCTGTCGGGCTGCATGGCCTGGAAGTACTTTTCCATCTCAAAGCTCAGACCCTCGCCGGCGGTGAGGCACACCGGGTGGCTCAGCAGCTTCTTGGAGGAGCGCACCTCCTTGACCTTGTCGCCCAGGGTCTCCTTGACGAAGTGCAGAGCGGCCTTGTGGGCGTCCTCTGCCTCCTCCGTCTTTTCCTCGGTCTCGTCCTCCAGCTCCAGCTCACCGTTGACCACGGAGCGGAAGGCCTTCTCCTTGTACTGGCCCAGCATCTGGGCCACGAACTCGTCCACCTCGTCGGTGAAGTAGAGCATCTCAAAGCCTTTTTGCTTCAAAAGCTCCGTCTGAGGCAGCTGGTCCACGGCGGTGAGGCTGTCGCCGGCGGCGTAGTAGATGAGCTTCTGGTCCTCGGGCATCCGGTCCACATACTCGCCCAGGGTGGTCAGGCCCTCCTGGGTGGAGGAGTGGAACAGCAGCAGATCCTGGAGCTTGTCCTTGTTGGCGCCGTAGTCGCTGACTGCACCGTACTTGAGCTGCCGGCCGAAGTTCTTCCAGAAGGTCTCATAGCCTGCCCGGTCGTCCTTCAGGAGCTTTTCCAGCTCGCTGCGGACCTTCTTTTCCAGGGAGGAGGCGATGACCTGCAGCTGGCGGTCATGCTGGAGCAGCTCACGGGAAATGTTCAGGCTCAGGTCCGGGGAGTCCACCACGCCCCGGATGAACCGCAGATACTCCGGCAGCAGATCGGCGCACTTGTCCATGATCAGCACGCCGTTGGAATAAAGCTGCAGGCCCGGCTCATAGTCCTTGGTGTAGAAGTTGAAGGGGGGAGCGCCGGGGACGAACAGCAAAGCCTTGTAGGTCACGGCGCCCTCCACGCTGGCGGTGATGACCGTCTGAGGGGCGGCGTAGTCCTGGAACTTGTCCCGGTAGAACTTGTCGTACTCCTCCTTGGTGACCTCGGACTTTTTGCGCTGCCACAGGGGCACCCTGGAGTTGAGGGTCTCCACCTCGGTGTAGGTCTCATACTCGGGCTTGTCCGCAGGGGAGCCCTCCTTCTGGCGGGTCTTGCTGACCTCCATGCGGATGGGGTAGCGGATGTAGTCGGAGTACTTGCGCACCAGCTCCTGGATGCGCCAGGACTCCAGGAACTCGCCGTAGTGCTCCTCGTCGGTGTCGGGCTTGATGTGGAGGACGATCTGGGTGCCCACGGTGTCCTTGTCGCACTCGGTGACGGTGTAGCCGTCCACGCCGGAGGACTTCCACTGATAGGCCTGGTCGCAGCCGTACTTCTTGGTGGTGACGGTGATCTGGTCGGCCACCATGAAGGCGGAGTAGAAGCCCACGCCGAACTGGCCGATGACGTCCACGTCTGCCGCGGCCTGGTCCGCCTCCTGCTTGAACTGGAAGGAGCCGGAGGAGGCGATGACGCCCAGGTTGTTCTCCAGGTCCTCCTTGTCCATGCCGATGCCGTTGTCGGCCACGGTGAGGGTCCGGGCATCCTTGTCTATGGTCAGCTCGATCTTGAAGTCCTCCCGCTGCATGCCCACCTGGTCGTCGGTGAGGGCGCGGTAGCACAGCTTGTCGCAGGCGTCGCTGGCGTTGGAGATCAGCTCCCGGAGGAAGATCTCCTTGTGGGTGTAGATGGAGTTGATCATCAGGTCCAGCAGCCGCTTGGATTCGGCTTTGAATTGTTTCTTTGCCATGAAAAACAGCACTCCTTTGTTCTTTATTTTTCTGCTCAAGAGGAAATTATACCACGCAAGCGGTTGAAAAAATGACTAAATTGTAAAATTTTTCAAAGCGGTTTACCACGGCGGGATTTGCGAGTAAAATGGGTAAAAACAGACCAAGGGAGACTTGTCTATGAATTTTCTGCACAGAGTGGGCAACAGCCTGGCGCGGTTCATGTATGGCCGCAACGGGGTGGACCAGCTGAACATGGCATTGCTGGTGGGATATCTGCTGCTGTGTGTGGTGCGGGCCGTATTGTCGGCCCTGGTCCACAGCGGATTGGTGAGAACCATCTGCGATGTGCTGCTGCTGGCCCTTGCCATCCTCATCTTCTGGCGGATGCTCTCCCGGGACGTGTATCGCCGCCAGTGCGAGAACCGCAAGTGGGTGGAGTTCTGGGGAGGTCTAAAGAGCCGTCGGTCCGCTGCCCGGGCCCGGCATGCGGACAAGGAGCACAAATATTTCAAGTGCAGAAACTGCAAGGCCATCTGCCGGGTGCCGGTAGGGAAGGGAAAGATCGTCATCACCTGCCCCAAATGCGGCCAGGAGATCCACGGCCGCAGCTAAAGCCCAGCCCATGTGCCAAAGGAAAAAGGACCGCCGAAAGATCGGTGGTCCTTTTTGCGCTTTGAAGAGCCCGGGCGCGCTTTCCGGGAAGGGCCCGGCGCCCCGAGCGCATTTTTTACGCCAGGGCGGCCTGCACGGCGGACCGGAGCCCCGCCAGGTCCTGGTCGTCGGGATGGCCCAGGGCCTTCTGGAAATTCTCCAGCATGGCCTCCCGCCGGGGGGAGGGCTCCATGGCCTCATACCGCTCCTTCACCGCCTGGGGCATCTGTCCCTGGCACATGAAGGTGCCGATGACCTGCGCCTCCGGGGGCAGGCAGGACCGGACCCGGCCCAGGATCTGGTCAAAGTAGGCGGGGGCGCCGCCGAAGCCGGCGGTGCCGAAGAGAAAGACCTTCTGATCCGTCACCTGGGCCAGAAAATCGCCGATCTCCTGGGGGCAGGTGCCCTTGTCGGTCCAAAAGCCCACGTAGAGCACGTCGGCCTCCAGGGCTTTGGGGTCGGGAGCACCGCAGTGGAGGCACTGGGCGGCAGGCAGAGCCTCCCGAATGACCTCCCCCAAGCGGCGGGTGTTGCCGGTTCGGCTGGCGTAGACAATGGCGTAAGTCATGGCGTTTCCTTCCTTTCATAGATACAGTGGACGCCCTGGTGGGCCATCAGGCCCTCCAGGCACGCCTTGTTGCAGCGCACGCAGCGGTGAATGGTGTCCGCCCGGTCCTGGTCCACCTTCCGGGGCCAGTCCGGGTCGGCGATGAGCTGGCGGCTCATGGCGGCGCAGTCCATGCGGCCGGAGCGGAGCTGGGCATCCACGAAGGCCGGGTCGGTCAGGCCGCCCACGCCGCAGATAGGGGCCTGGGTCAGCTGCCGCACCTGGTCGCAGAACTTCAAAAAGCAGCCCTCCGCGCCAAACTCCGGGTGTGTTTTCGGGGGGATGGTGTCGGGGAGGGCGGAGTGGTTGGCCAGGGTCACATGAAAGCTGGTGACACCGGCTTGCTCAAGTAAAGGCACGAACACGTCCAGCTCCGACTCCAGCACGCCGGCGTTTCCGTAGTGGGGGTCCTCCTGGCGCACCGCCAGCTTGTAGTCGATGGGGATGTCCGGCAGGCGGCGGCGGACGGCGGACACCGCCTCCACCGCGAACCGGGCCCGGTTCTCCGGCCCGCCGCCGTAGCGGTCGGTGCGGTGGTTGAAGACTGCCGAGCTGAAGCTGCCGCACATCCGGTCTCCGTGGACCTGGATCATGTCAAAGCCTGCCTCCCGGGCCAGCACCGCCGCCTGGCCAAAGGAGTCGGTGATCTCCTCCACCTTGTGCTGGGGCAGTCCGGTGATGTAGGGGCCCACCTGCTGGTTCAGCAGAGGCCGCAGCGCCTCCCGGGAGATGCGGCCGGTGAGCACGCCGGGGATATATTTGACCATGGCCTTCAGGTTGGAGTCCGACTGGTGGAGCTGGGCGCAGATCTTGCAGCCTTCCCGGTGCACGGTGTCCACCAGGAGCTTGTAATAGGCAAAGCCCTTCTTGGTATACAGGGAGGGGCCAAAGCCATGCCTGCCCACCGGCACGTCGCCCAGAATGATCATGGCGCAGCCGCCGGCGGCAATGCGGCCCAGCCGGGCGGCCAGCTCCTCCTGGGGCAGGCCGAAGGTGGTGGGGGCAAAGAGGATGGGGTTTTTCAGTGTTAGCCCGCCGTAGTTCACGGGCTGTTTCAGGGATTCGTACATGGTATTTCCTTCGTTCCTTTTCCGGAGACTTTTGCCAGGAGAGTAAGGAGCTGGCGCTGCTCGTCGGCGGTGAGGGGGGAGAGGGTCTCCTGGTCCCAGTCAAAAAACACCTGGTGACTGACGGCAAAGGCCTCCTGTCCCCGCTGGCTCAGAACCAGCCGGTAGGCCCGGCCCGCCTTTTCCCGGGTCAAAAAGCCCTCATCCACCAGGTGGGTGACGGTGCGCTGGGAGTAGCCCCAGTCCAGCCCCAGGGCGGCGGTCAGCTCCGCCTGGGTGCAGCCCGGATGCTTGCCCACATACAGCACCGGAAACAGCGACCCAAAGGTCAGGCCCAGCTGCCCCAGCCGCCGGGTGGTGTAGGCGGTGAAGCTGCGGTGGAATACGGTGGCGTAGTAAGACAGGGTGTCAAACATGCTCCTCACATCCTTTTTCTCTTGACTTGGTCAAGTGTATGACAAAAACTTGACTTAGTCAAGTGTAAAAATGAAAACGATTTGTAAACAGGGGAAACCGCATATTCCGGGGCGGCGGTGATAAGGAGGGGAAGAGCGCCGGAGGGGGAGGCCGGAAAAAGAACGTAAAAAAAGGCCGCCCCAATGGGCGGCCTTGCTATGCTAAGAGAGGGGAGGGGCGGTTCAAAGCACCTTGGACAAAAAGTCGATGGTGCGCTGCTCCTTGGGATGGGCGAAGAACTCGTGGGGCTCGTTCTGCTCCAGGATGTGGCCGCCGTCCATAAAGAGGACCCGGCTGCCCACCTCCCGGGCAAAGCCCATCTCGTGGGTGACCACCACCATGGTCATGCCCTCGTGGGCCAGTTCCTTCATGACGTCCAGCACCTCGCCCACCATCTCAGGGTCCAGGGCGGAGGTGGGCTCGTCAAAGAGCATCAGCTTGGGCTTCATGGCCAGGGCCCGGACGATGGCGATCCGCTGCTTCTGACCGCCGGAGAGCTGGGCGGGATAGGCGTCGATCTTGTCCATGAGGCCCACCCGCTCCAGGAGCTTTTCCGCCTCGGCGTCGGCCTCAGCGGGGCTCATGAGCTTGGTGCGCACGGGGGCAAGGGTGATGTTCCTGCGGATGGTCATGTTGGGGAAGAGGTTGAAGTGCTGGAACACCATGCCCATCTGCTGGCGGATCTTGTCGATGTCACACTTGGGGTCGGTGATCTCCGTACCGTCAAAGGTGATGGTGCCGGCGGTGGGGGTCTCCAGCAGGTTCAGGCACCGCAGGAAGGTAGACTTACCGGAGCCGGAGGGGCCGATGATGACCACCTTTTCACCGGGATTGATATGTTCGGAAATATCGTCCAGCACCAGATTTTTGCCAAAGGATTTGGACAGATGCTTAACGTCGATCACTTTGACGCAGCCTCCTTTCCAGCTTGCCCTGGAGCCAGCTGAAGATCAGCACCAGGATCAGGTACATGATGGCGGTGATGACATAGGGATACATGGCCTCATAGGTCTTGGTGACGATGGACTTGGCGAAATAGACGATCTCCTTGCCGGCAATAACGCTGATGAGGGAGGTGTCCTTGAGCAGCGTGATGAACTCGTTGCCCAGAGAGGGGAGGATGGCCTTGAAGGCCTGGGGGATGACGATAAAACGCATGGTGTCCAGATACCCAAGGCCCAGGGACCGGCCGGCCTCGCTCTGGCCGGGATCCAGGGACATGAGGCCGCCCCGGATGATCTCCGCCACATAGGCACCGGAGTTGATGCCCAGAGACAGGGCGCCCACCATGGTGAAGTTCCGGCTGGACTTGAAGATGACAAAGCCCATGATCATCAGCTGGACCATCATAGGCGTGCCGCGGATCACGGTGACATAGATCTTGCAAAAGAGGTTGACCACGCCCAGAACGGGATTCCTGCGGCCCAGGCGCTGCTGGTCGTGGGCGGTGCGGATGGTGGCCACCACCACGCCCAATATCACGCCCAGGATCAGGGCGATCACCGTCACCTCCACAGTGGTCAGCAGACCCTGAAAATAGGTGACCCATCGGTCCTCATAGAACCAGGCATTGTAGAATTTCATGTAGGCTTCCTGCCAGAAGCCAGGATCTTCCAGGGCTTTGAAGGACTCATACAGGGCTGTAGGGTCCATGAAACCCCTCCTTTCTTTCTCTGTGCAAGGACCAAAGGGGCGGCGAAGGCCGCCCCTTTGAAGGTAGACTTAACTTAGTCGGCGCTGATGTACTTGGCAATGATGGCATCCAGAGTGCCGTCAGCCTGCATCTCGTCCAGAATGGCCTGGACGGCATCCAGCAGAGCGGTGTTACCCTCATCCACGGCGATGCAGTAGTCCTCCTCCACCCAGGCGGTGGGCAGAATGGTCAAGCCGTCGTTGGCAGCCACATACTGCTCAGCGGGAGCCTCGTCGATGATGACCGCGTCCACCTGGCCGTTGACCAGAGCCTGGACAGCAGTGGCGCCGTTGTCATAGGCCAGGACGTGATCCTCGCCGAAGCCGCCGTCCTCGGGAGCAGCGGAAGCATACTGATAACCGGTGGTGCCGCGCTGGGTGCCAACGAGCTTCTCACCCAGGTTATCCATGGTCACATCGGAGCCTTCCTTGACGATGACCACCTGCACACCGGTGGCATACTTGGTGGTGAAGTCCATGACCTCGTCACGCTCCTCGGTGTAGGTCAGGCCAGCCAGCAGGATGTCGCTGCGGCCCTCCTGCACAGCCAGCAGGGAGGAGTCGAAATCCATGTCGTCGATCTGGAGTTCCAGGCCCAGCTTCTCGGCGATGATGGTGGCCAGCTCGATGTCGATGCCCTCATAGCCCTGATAGACGCCTTCGCCGTCGGCGACCATCTCATAGGGAGGGAACTGGCAGTTGGTGGCAAGGATCAGCTTGCCGGGCTCCACGGTGGTGATATCGGTGGCCTCGGCGCCTTCCTCCGTGCTGGTGGCGGAGTTTGCGCTGGGCTCGGTGGTGCCGGAGCTGCCGCAGGCGGCCAGAGACAGGACCATCAGCATGGCCAGGGCAAGAGTCAGTAACTTTTTCATGCTCATATCTTCCTTTTCAAGTTTATTTAGAAATCACACGGAATTTTCCTGCCGTGTATTCCCATTGCTTAGAGAGCTGTTCTCTAACGGTGTCCTAACCTTACCACTCTCTGGCGAATATGTCAATAGTTTTTCATTAAAATATGCATAAATATTTGCTTCAAAAACAGGATAGACTCTGACAAAACACAAAAATAAGGGGATGTACAGCTTTTTTCGTGCATATTGCATGGAATACGAAAATGAATATACACACGAATTGTGTAAAAAAAGCGGGGACGCCGCAGCGTCCCCGCAGGGGAAAACTCAATGGGTCATAGCAGGCTCTTGGCTCACCGCTTCCTCCTCGGCTTTCGGGGCCGCGGCCGGAGGAATGGGGGGCAGTGCATACCGGGAGAGGGCGGACTGAAAGGAGACGGAAAAGTCACTGTTGCCGCCCCGCTTGAGGTCATGGAGGTATTCATGGGGGTTGAGGTCCTTATCCTGGGTCTCAATGACACAGATGGCCAGGTTGGAGCAATGGTCGCCGATGCGCTCATAATTGGTCAGCAGGTCGCTGAGGATGAAGCCCATCTGAATGGTGCACACGCCCTGCTGGAGCCGATGGATATGACGCAGACGGATCTCCTCGCTGAGCTGGTCGATGGTCTCCTCCAGGGGCTCCACGGTGACGGCCAGGGCGGCATCGTTGGCCTTATAGGCCTCCGTGGCGGTGCTGAGGATGTCGGTGACGGCCCGGGTGAGCACGTCCAACTCCTGTTGTGCTTCAGGGGAGAAGGTCAGGTCCTTCTCGTGGAGCTCCCGGGCGGAGTCCAGGATATTCTTGGCATGGTCGCCAATGCGCTCAAAGTCGCCGATGCTGTGGAGAAGCTTGGAAGTGGTCCTGCTGTTCTCTGTGGAGAGCCCCTTCCGGGAGGCCTCCACCAGATAATGGCCCAGATGGTCCTCGTAGATGTCCAGCTTTTCCTCGTTGGCTTCGATCTCAGACTCCCGGGCAGGCTGGAAGGAGGTCAGCTGAGCAATGGCCAGCTTTACATTCTCCTGAGCCAGATCCGCCATCTGTCCCGCCAGGGAGGCGCACTCAGAGATGGCTACACCAGGGGTGCGCAGCAGCCGGGAGTCCAGGAAAGCCACAGAGTCGTTTTTGGTGTCGTTGCGCACCAGCAGCACGGCAATGCGCTCCAGCTGCTTGGAGAAGGGCAGGAGCAGCGCAGTGGTGAAGATGTTGAATATGCTGTGGCACAGGGCGATGTTCACGGCGTTGATGGCCTGGTCCATAATGGCAAAGTGGAAGATGGTGCCGCCGCCGTAGAACAAAATCAGGCACACCACCGTACCGATGATGTTGAAGGAGATGTGGACCACGGCCACCCGCTTGGCGTTGCGGTTGACGCCGATGGAGCTCAAAAGGGCGGTGACGCAGGTGCCGATGTTCTGGCCCATGATGATGGGGATGGCCATGCCGTAGGTGATGGAACCGGTGAGGGCCAGAGCCTGCAAAATACCCACGGAAGCGGCGGAGGACTGGATGATGCCGGTAAACACGGCACCCACCAGCACGCCCAGCAGGGGATTGTTGAAGGCGGTGAGGATGCTGGAGAACTGGGGGCTGTCCGCCAGGGGACTGACGGCGTCCTTCATCAGCTCCATGCCGTACATCAAGACGGCAAAGCCCACCATGATGCGGCCGATGTCTCTCCGCCGCTGCTTCTTGGAGCCCATAATGAGGATAATGCCGATCAGGGCCAGCAGGGGGGAGAAGTTCTCCGGCTTGAGCAGGTTCATCCATACGCTCTCGCTCTCAATGCCGGTGAGGGCCAGGATCCAGGCGGTCAGGGTGGTACCGATGTTGGAACCCATAATGACGCCGATGGTCTGACCCAGCTCCATGACGCCGGAGTTCACCAGGCCCACCAGCATGACGGTCATAGCCGACGAGGACTGGATGGCGATGGTGATGCCGGCCCCCAAGAGAAGGCTCTTGAAGGGGTTGGAGGTCATTTTTTTCAGGGTCCGCTCCAGACGGCCGCCGGCGATCTTCTCCAGGCTGCTGGACATGACATTCATGCCGTAGAGGAAAAAGGCCAGGCCGCCGCATAGGGTGAAAATAGAAAAAATATCCATAGACGCTCCTTGCAGACGGGGCGGAAACAGACTCCGCCGGTATTTTTTGTTTTTGACAAAGAGACAGACGGAGGGGTCCGCCGCTCCGCATACAAGTATATTATACGACAAAAACGGAAAAAGGAAAATCTTTTCTTACAAAAAAATGCAGTCATTTTTAACAAGAAATAAAAGAAGATTTGATCAAAACTGCACCGAGACTCCAGACCTGTCCCACCCGGGAGGGGCGTCCGCTGGAATGGCGCATTCCCGGCGCGTGTTTTGGCACTGAAAGGAGAGGCGTGATCTGCCGGATGGCAAAGGGGAAAAGAAAAAAGCACCTGCAAAAGCAGGTGCTTTTTCTGGCGGAGAGAGAGGGATTCGAACCCTCGAGACCTTTTAGGGGTCTACACGATTTCCAATCGTGCGCCTTCGACCAGCTCAGCCATCTCTCCATGGCGTTGCGCTCGATAACAGCAAAGGTAATTATACCAGAGTTTTCCCCAAAGTCAAGAAAAAATTTTCACTTTCCCGAAAAAAAGGGAAATGTCGCCCTGGGAGCGCCCGGCGCCCCGCCATTTGGCGGGGCGCCGATACGATCAACCCATGGCGGAGGTGATGTGATCCGCAGCCTGGTCAATGGCGGCGCCGGCCTTGTGCATGGTCCGCTCCACCGAGCTTTTCATGGACCGGGGCTCCGGATAGATCATCATCTCCAGGGCGGTGCCGGCCAGCATACCCAGGCCGATCCCGCAGAGAAATGCAACACCTTTCATGATTCGTCCCTCCTTTTCGGCACAGAGCTAGTATGACCGGCGGCGAGAAAAGAATCCCTGGTGTTTTTTGCCGTCTGCGCTCCAAACGCATTTCCATTTGCCAAACCTGCAGCATCATTATATAATGAAAAGACAAGCCCCTTTCCGCCCAGAGCAAGAGCGGCAAAGGATGGCGGCGGAGGCGCGGCCCGGCAGCGGCGCCCCTTTTCGCCTGTGAAAAAATTTTTTGTGCGCCACAAGCGCCTGGAGGAATTATGACGAAACTCTATCTCATCCGCCACGCGGAGGCGGAGGGCAACCTCTACCGCATTGCCCACGGACAGTACAACAGCATCCTCACCGACCGGGGAATGGAGCAGGTGGAGGCCCTGCGCCGCCGCTTTGAGGGGGAGCACATCGACGCGGTGTATTCCAGCGACCTGTGCCGCACCTGCACCACTGCCACCGCCCTGTATGTGCCCCGGAACCTGCCGCTTCATAAGCGCCGGGACCTGCGGGAGTATCACATGGGCGTGTGGGAGCAGATGACCTGGGGGGAGATCGAGCGCACCGACATGGAGCAGCTGACCAACTTCACCCGGCGGCTGGACCTGTGGCGGGTAGCCGGGGCGGAGACGGCGGCCCAGGTCCGGGACCGGATGGTGGCCGCGGTGCGGGACATTGCCCGGGAAAACCCTGACCGGACCGTGGCGGCTTTCAGCCACGGCGCGGCGCTGCGGACCCTGCTGGGCACGCTCCAGGGCTATACCCTGGAGGAGATGGGCCAGACCCCCCACGGGGACAACACCGCCGTGTCCCTGCTGGAGATCGAGGGGGACGACATCCGTGTGGTCTACCGGGACGACAACAGCCATATCCGGGAGAATCTCTCCACCTTCGCCCAGCAGAAGTGGTGGAAGCGGCCCAACGCCATCGAGCCGGGCCTGGCCTTCGATCCCCTGGCGGAGAAGGACCAGGAGATCTACGCCGGCGACTGCGGCTTTACCCCCGACGGGGGAAAGGAGGCTCTGCTGGCCTCTCTGGAGGGGGAGCCCGTGGGCGTCATCCGCCTGGATATCGACCGGGATGCGGCCCTGGGCCTTGGGTGGATCGAGACCTATGCCATGCTGCCCAAGTGGCGGCACCAGGGCTATGGCGTGCAGCTGCTGGGCCAGGCGGTGCAGCGCTACCGGTCCTTAGGCCGGGATAAGCTGCGGTGCGCCGTGGCAGAGGACGATCAGGAGGGCTGCCGGTTCGCCCAGCGCTATGGCTTCCGGGCCGTGGAAGAAAAGGACGGCACCGTGATCTATGAGAAGTACATCGGCTATCCGGAGACCTACACGGGAGAGCTGGAAGCCTGAGAGAAAGGAGAACGCCTATGCGGGGCACGGAATTTCTGCCGGTCTCCCGGCAGGAGATGGAGCAGCGGGGCTGGGACGGCTATGACTTCCTGGTGGTGACGGCGGACGCCTATGTGGACCACCCCAGCTTCGGCACCACCATCATCGCCCGGGTGCTGGAGGCGGCGGGCTGGCGCGTGGCCATATTGAGCCAGCCGGACTGGCACAGCGCCGAGGCCTTCCGCCGGATGGGCCGGCCCCGGTGGGGCGTGTTCATCGGCGGCGGCAACATCGACTCCATGGTGGCCCACTACACCGCCGCCAAAAAGCGCCGCAGCAAGGACCTGTACAGTCCCGGCGGGCGTATGGGCCTGCGGCCGGACCGGCCCACCATCGTCTACGCCAACCGCTGCCGGGAGGCCTTTCCCGGCCTGCCGGTGATCGTGGGCGGGCTGGAGGCGTCGCTGCGCCGCTTTGCCCACTATGACTACTGGGACGACCGGGTGCGCCGGAGCCTGCTCTTCGACGCCCAGGCCGACCTGCTGATCTACGGCATGGGGGAGTACGCCGCCCGAGAGATCGCCGCCCGGCTGGCCTCCGGCACGCCGGTGGAGGAGATCACCGACGTCCGGGGCACCGCCTATGCCGCCCCCTCTCCGGCGCCCTGCGCCTATCCCAAGGTCATCTGCCCCTCCTTTGAGGAGACGGCGTCGGACAAGCGCGCCTACGCCCAGGCCACGGCCATCGAGTATGAGGAGCACGACCCCGTCCGGGGCCGGGCCATTTTGCAGCGCCACGGGGAGCAGTGGCTCATCGTCAATCCCCCGGCCATGCCTCTGACCACTCAGGAGCTGGACGAGGTGGCGGAGCTGCCCTACGTCCGGGAGGTCCACCCCATGTACGACAAGGACGGCGGCGTCCCCGCCATTGAGGAGGTGCGCTTTTCCGTCACCCACAACCGGGGGTGCTTCGGCGGATGCAACTTCTGCTCCCTGGCCTTCCACCAGGGGCGCATGATCACCTCCCGCAGCCATGAAAGCTGCATCCGGGAGGTGGAGGAGATGGTCCAAGACCCCAAGTTCAAGGGCTATGTCCACGACGTGGGCGGCCCCTCGGCCAATTTCCGCCACCCCTCCTGCGAAAAGCAGCGCAAGCACGGCATGTGCAAAAACCGCAGCTGCCTGGCCCCCACGCCCTGCCGCAACATCGACCCGGACCATTCGGACTACACGCGCCTGCTCCAGGAGCTGCGGGCCATTCCGGGGGTGAAGAAGGTGTTCGTCCGCTCCGGCATCCGGTATGACTACCTGCTGGCGGGACACAATGAGGATTTCCTGCGGGAGCTGGTGGAGTACCACGTCAGCGGCCAGCTGAAGGTGGCCCCGGAGCACTGCGTGGCCCATGTGCTGGACTATATGGGCAAGCCCCATTTCGACGTCTTTGAGCGCTTCTGGGGCAAGTACCAGCGCTATAACCGCAAGGCGGGGAAGGAGCAGTATCTGGTGCCCTACCTCATGTCCTCCCACCCGGGCTGCACCCTGCAGGACGCGGTGGCCCTGGCGGAGTTCCTCCACTCCACCGGCCACCAGCCCCAGCAGGTCCAGGACTTCTATCCCACCCCCGGGACCCTCTCCACCTGTATGTACTATACCGGCATCGACCCCCGGGACATGACGCCGGTGTATGTGGCCACGGACCCCCATGAAAAGGCCCTCCAGCGGGCGCTGCTCCAGTGGCGCAAGCCGGAGATGCGGCGGCTGGTGGTGGAGGCCCTCCACCGCTGCGGCCGGGAGGATCTCATCGGCTACGGACCCCACTGCCTCATCCGTCCCCTCCACGGCGGCCCCGCCCGGGGCAAGCAGGCGGAGGAGAAGCAAAAAGGCCGGGGCGGCCGGACCGCCTCCGCCCGGAAAGAAGCTCCGGGAAGCGGCCGGGGCGGCAAGGGCGGTCGGACTGCCAAAGGGGCCGCAAACGGCAAAGGCCAGGGCCCGGGGCGGACGCAAAAGGGCAAAGGACCCCAGTCCGGCGCCGCCCGGAGCGGTAAGTTCTCCGCCAGGACCGCCAGGCCCGGTAAGAGCGCCAGACCCGCCCCCAAAGCTCCACGCAGCGGCAAGGGCACAAAGCCCTCCGCCCCCAAGAGGCGGAGCCGGTAAACAGGCAGAAAACAGGAAAGAGAGCCCCGGCGGGACTATTTGTGCCCGCCGGGGCATACCATTTCCCCGAGAGAAAAACGGGGAGGGAATGGCATGGAGACAGTGGCTGCGGCGGGGCTTTTCCTGGTGGGCCTTCTGGTGATGATCCGGGGCGGGGGACTTTTTGTGGAGGCGTCGGTGGACCTGGCGGAGACCTGGGGGGTGCCCCGGTTTCTGGTGGGGGCCACGGTGGTGTCTTTGGCCACCACACTGCCGGAGATCACCGTGTCCGCCCTGGGGGTGCTCCAGGGGAAGGCGGACCTGGCGGTGGGCAACGCCGTGGGCTCCGTCACCGCCAACCTGGGGCTCATTTTGGGGCTGTGCGTGCTCGTCTCTCCGCCGGCGGTCCGCCGGGGCACCTTTGCGCCCCGGGCCCTGGCCATGGTGCTGGCGGCGGCGCTGCTGGGGCTTGTGAGCCAGGGCGGCGTCCTGACCTGGCCGGCGGGGCTGCCGTTGCTGCTCCTCTTTGCCCTTTTTGTCCGGGGCAGCATTCGGGAGGCCCGCTCCAGTGTGCTGGAGGCTCCCCTGGAGACCTGCCGGAGCCGGGTAGGCACCGCCCGCATTGCCCCTCGGTTCCTGCTGGGCCTTGGGGGGATCTTACTGGGCTCCCAGCTCCTGATCCGCCAGGGCACGGCCCTAGCCGCTCTGCTGGGGGTCAGCGAGGGCGTGGTGGGGGTGACGCTGGTGGCGGTGGGCACCTCGCTGCCGGAGCTGGTCACCGCTGTCTCCGCCCTGGTCCGGCGGGAGACGGCGCTGTCGGTGGGGAATCTGGTGGGGGCCAATCTCATCGATCTGTCTCTGATTTTGCCCCTGTGCGCCATCCTCTCCCCGTCGGGTGTGCCCATCTCCGGGCGGACGCTGGGGCTGGACCTGCCGGTGTGCCTGGGGCTGTGCGTGCTCGCTGCCGTGCCGCCGCTGCTGGAGAGGCGCTACCGCCGCTGGCAGGGGGCGCTGCTGCTGGGCCTCTACGGGGCCTATCTGGCGGTTTTGGCGGGGAAATAGAGAGAAATTCCCGAAAAAGAGTTGACAGAGGGGAAAAAAGAGTTTATGCTGACCTACGAAAACAGGGAGTCCCCCAGGGGGGCTGAGAGGAAGCGCAGGCTTCGACCTGAGACCTGATTTGGATCATGCCAACGTAGGGAAATAGACGCCGCCCCAAACGGCTCATGTTGCGTCCATGCCCTTCCTGGCATGGGCGTTTTTTGCGCCGCAAAGATCAGAGCACATGAAAAGGGAGGCGAGAGGGACAGGAACGCCCGTGTGCCGGCGGCGCTCAGTAGGGGCGCGGCGGACGGAGGGGGAGCGCCCTGCATCCGTGCCGGCAGACGATACAGCGATGGGAGGCCGTGTTCCGGCATGAGAGGGAGCCAGTAAGCTCCGACCGCTCCGGGAGAAAGAGAGGGGGAGTGTACCCGTCTCGCGCCCGGATGGCCCGGCAGGGCGTCGCTGTACGGAAGTATGCGGCCTGTCCGGACGCCTTGGGCCCCCAGCAGGGGAGCCCGCACCAAAGAAGAAAAAAGGAGTCCTTTTCATGAAGCATCAGTATGTCAAAAAGCTGGCCATCGCCGGCATCCTTACCGCCGTGGGCGTCATCGGCGGCACCCTGTCCGTCCCCGTGGGCTTTACCCGCTGCTGCCCCATGCAGAGCGTCATCAACGTCATCGCCGCCATCTTCCTGGGGCCCTGGTACTCTCTGGGCACCGCCTTTTGCATCAGCCTCCTGCGCAACATCCTGGGCACCGGCACCATCATGGCCTTCCCTGGCAGCATGTGCGGCGCGCTGCTGGCGGGCCTTTTGTACCGCTGGCGTCCCAACCTGGGCCTGGCCTGCCTGGGTGAGATGATCGGCACCGGCGTCATCTCCGTCATCCTGGCCTGGCCCATTGCCATCTTCGTCCTGGGCAAGGCCTGCGGCCCCTTCACCTACTTCGTGCCCTTTATGGCCGCGGCGGTCACCGGCGTGGTCATCGCCTCGGTGCTGGTGTTCCTGCTCCGGAAGTCCGGCGCCATGAACGCCATGGAGCGCCTGGCGGAGAAGGGCTGAGCAAATGGAGCCGGTCTATACCCTTGGGGTGGACGTGGGGTCCACCGCATCAAAAACGGTTTTATTGGAGGGAGGGGCCCGCATTGCGGGCCGCTCCCTCGTTCCCTTGGGGGCGGGCACCAGCGGCCCCGTCCGGGCCGTGGAAGAGGTGCTCTCCGCCGCCGGCCTTCGGCGGGAGGACATGGGCTGCATCGTCTCCACCGGCTACGGCCGGGCCCATGTGGAGGGAGCCGGGGACAGCCGCAGTGAGCTCAGCTGCCACGCCGCCGGGGCCGTGTTCCTCTGCCCGGGGGTCCGCACGGTCATCGACATCGGCGGCCAGGACACCAAGGCGCTGCAATTGAGCGCCGCCGGGATTTTGGAGCGCTTCGTCATGAACGACAAGTGCGCCGCGGGCACCGGCCGCTTTCTGGAGGTCATGGCCCGAATTTTGGAGGCGGACATGGGGGAGCTGGCGGAGCTGGATGAGCGCAGCCAGCATCCGGTGTCCATCAGCTCCACCTGCACTGTCTTTGCCGAAAGCGAGGTCATCAGCCGCCTCTCCGACGGCGCCGCCCGGGAGGACATCGTCCGGGGCATCCACGATTCCATCGCCGCCCGGGCCGCGGGGCTGTGCGCCCGGCTGCAGGTCCATGAGCCGGTGTTCCTCTCCGGGGGGTTGAGCCGGGACCAGGGACTGGTCCGTGCCCTGGAGCGGCGGCTGGGCTGCCCGGTGCAGACGGCGGAGCTGTCGGTGTACGCCGGAGCTTTGGGGGCCGCCCTGCTGGCCTATCGCCGCTTCCGGCGGCAGGAGCGGGAGGCGCAGAATGGGTGAGAGAAAAGTGGCCTGGATGTCCACCAAGTTCCCTCTGGAGCTCCCCGCCGCCTTTGACATGGAGGTGGTCTGCCCGGAGAGCGCCGGGGCCGCTGCGGCTCTGAAGGGGCAAAGCGGCGCTTTGTGCGAGGCCGCCGGGCGCTTGGGCTGGTGCGACGATCTGTGCTCCTATACCCGCATGGGCCTTGCCCTGGCGGCGCAGGGGGGCGGCGGACTGCCCCGGCCGGACGTGCTGCTTTGCTGCGACAACATCTGCTCCAATATGCTCCAGTGGTATCAGGAGATGGCCCGGCTGCTGTCGGTGCCGCTGCTGACACTGGACATCCCCTATCAGGACGGCCTGACGGTTTCTGATGCCACGGTAGCCTACATCCGGGGCCAGCTGGAGGACATCATTCACGCCCTGGAAGAGCTTACCGGAAAGCCCTGGCGGGAGGACGCTTTTTCCGCCGTCTGCCGCCGGGCCAACGACACTGCTCTTGCCTGGCAGGAGGTGATGGACACGGCCCTCCTGGAGCGGCCGGTTTTGGGGAACCTGGAGCTCTTTGACTATATGCCCTTACTGGTGACGGGCCGGTGCCGGGAGGAGACGGCGCCTGCGCTTCGGCGCCTGGCTCAGGAGCTGCGGGCCCGTCCGCCCCGCTCCGGCCCCAGGCCCCGACGCATCTTCTTTGAGGGCACGCCCTGCTGGCCCTCTCTTTCCACCCTGGTGGAGGAGCTGGACCGCCTGGGCCTTCTGGTGGTGGCGGACACCCTGTCCCCCTCTCTGGGCTTTCGCTATACCGACCTGCCGGGTCTCATCCGGGCCTACTGCGGCACCGTCAACGGCTCGTCTTTGGAGGCGGGCATCCGGGAGCGGGTGCGGCTTTGCCGGCGCTACGGCGTGGAGGGCGTTCTGGTCCACTATAACCGCAGCTGCCGCCCCTGGTGCGGCACGCTGGCGGAGGTGGAGCGGCGGCTGAGTGAGGAGCTGGGAGTGCCGGTGGTGTCCTTCGGCGGCGACCAGGGGGACCCCCGGGCCTTTTCCCCGGCCCAGTTCACCACCCGCCTGGAGGGCCTGGCGGAGATCATGGAGGCGCGGGAAGATGCAAGATGAACTTCGCTGGTTTGAAGCGGCTGCCGCCTCGCCCTCTGCCTGCCTCAAACAGTGGCAGGCCCAGGGAGGCCAGGCGGTGGGCTGCCTGCCCTACTATGTGCCCGAGGAGCTCATTTGGAGCGCCGGACTGCTGCCGGTGCGGCTGTGGGGCGCCTCCACCACCGCCCGCCGGGCGGGAGGCTGGTTCCCGCCCTATGTGTGCTCTCTGGTCCAGACGGACCTGGAGCTGGCATTGGCAGGCGTCTATCAGGGCCTTCGGGCCGCGGTGGGAGCGCCGGTGTGCGACTCTCTCCGGTGCCTGAGCCAGAACTGGCGCGCGGCGGTGCCGGAGCTACCCCTTTTGACCTATTCCCAGCCCCAGAACCGGGCCACGGACTACGGAAAGGCCTTCCTGGCCGGGGAGTACCGGCGGCTGTGGGGGCAGCTGTGCGCCCTCACGGACCATGCGCCGGAGGAGGCCCGGCTCCAAGAGGCCATCGGCCTCTACAACCGCAGCCGCGCCCAGCGCCGCCGCTTCACCGCCCTGGCGGGGCGGCGGGGCAGATGGGTGACGGCCTCGGAGCGCTGCGCCGTGCTCAAGGCCGCCGGCTTTGCCGACCCCCGGGAATATACCGCTCACCTGACGGCCCTCAACGACCGTCTGGAGGCCCTGCCGGCGGGCGACGGCGGGCGCATCCCGGTGGTGACCTCGGGCATCCTCTGCGACCATCCCCGGATTTTGGCCCTGCTGGATGAGCTGGGCTTTTTCGTGGCGGCGGACGACGTGGCCGCCGAGTCCCGCTCCTTTGCCGTGGACGCGCCGGAGTACGGGGCGGACGGCTGCGCCGCCCTGGCGGAGCAGTTTGCCGCCTTGGACCGTGACCCTCTTTTGTGGAGCGGCGGCACCCCGGGCGGCTTTCGCCCCGGGGACCGGGAGGCCCACCTGGCATCTCTTGCCCGCCGCAGCGGGGCCAAGGCGGTGGTGATATTGGCGCAGCAGTTCTGCGACCCGGAGGAGCTGCTCAGCCCCGGGGCCAAGGCGGCGGTGGAGGCGGCGGGCATCCCCTGCCTGCTGCTGCCGGTGGATCAGCAGGTGGCCGACCCCGGCCAGGCCGCTACGCTGCTGGAGACGCTGCGGGACCTGCTGGAATAAAGGAAAGAACGTCTGTGGAAAACTCCACAGACGTTCTTTTTTGCGATACCCGCGGCGCGGGCCCGCCTGTTCGGCGGCAGAGGCGTTTGCCTCCGGCGTTAGTGTGCCACGCCCGGGGTCAGACTATTCTCGCCGTCGGTGAGAATTCCGTCCGTGTCGTGGACCTTGGCGTTTCGGACCATCTGCTCATAGCTGGCGGCCCGGAACAGGCTCTCGTCCTCCTTGGGCTCGGTGGAGCGTGCGGCCCCGTCCACGGCGTCCTTGACATCATTTGCTGCGTCCTTCACGCCGTTCTCCAGGTCGTCTACTGCGTCTTTAGCGTCCTTTTCCAGGTCGCTGGTCATGTTGCCTTCATCGGTGGACGGGGTCTTGTTGTCGGTGGTACCGTTGTCCGGGATGGCGTCAGGTGTGGTGTCACCCAACACGGCGTCGCCGGGGGCGGCGCTGTCGGTGTTGTAGTCACCGTTGGAAGCGCTGCTGCCGGTGGTGTTGTCCTTTCCGGTGCCGCAGGCCGTCAAAATAAGGGCCAGCAGCGCTGCGGAACATAAGACCGCAAGGGCTTTTTTCATCCATGTTTCCTCCTTCCAGCGGGGAATTTCCCCGTGGTGTAGTATTCGTCCTTTTTGGCACCTTAAAAGCGGAAAAAACAGGGAAAGAATTTGAAAAAACGCCTGAAAATAAAAAACCGCCCGGACTTTCAAGGTCCGGGCGGCGGACGTTTTTCGGGATGAGGATGCCTTACAGGGTGTCCCGGTTCACCAGCTCCAGCAGCGCGTCGCCCAGCACCTGGGCGCCGGCTTTCAGGTGGGCCGGATCGGTCCACTCCTCGGGGCAGTGGGACAGTCCGTCCCGGCTGGGCACGAAGAGCATGCCGATGGGGGTGAAGGAGGCCAGCATCATGGAGTCATGGAAGGGGCCGCTGATGAGCTGCTGGCAGGCGATGCCCCGGCTTTGGCAGCTCTTCTCCAGCAGCTCCATGAGAGCCGGATGGCTGACGGCGGGGGTGTCGTTGTTCTGCAGGGTCATGGCAAGGCCCACGCCCCGGCGCTGGGCAATGGCCTGGAACTCGGTCTGGACCTGGGTCAGGAGGGCGTCCTTGGAGGCGGCGTCGCAGTCCCGGATATCCACGGTGAAGGAGGCCTCCCGGGGGATGATGTTGGAGGCGTTGGGGGCGATGGAGATGGAGCCCACGGTGCCGGTGCAGTACTCACTGGCCTGGTTTTCCCGGGTCATCCGCTCCAGGGCCAGGGACATCTCGCAGGCGGCGGCAAAGGCGTCCTTGCGCTCGCTCATGGGCATACCGCCGGCGTGGGCGGCCTGACCGGTGACGGTGACGTTCAGGTTCAGGGGGGCGCAGATGGCCTTGACGATGCCAAGGGGCACTCCGGCGCGCTCCAGAACGCTGTTTTGCTCAATGTGCAGCTCCAGAGAGCAGAACACATCGCCGCTCTTGCGGCGGCAGCTTTCGATGTCATCAGGATTCAGTCCCCGGGCCTTCAGAGCGTCGTAGAGGGACAGTCCGTCCTTGTCGCAGAATTTTTTCAGATCCGGCACGGTGAGCATTCCCGCCATGGCCCGGGAGCCGATACAGCCGATGCCGAACCGGGCGGGCTCCTCGGCGGAGTAGGCCACCACGGTCAGATTCCGCTTCCGGGGCGCACCGGAGGCGATGATCCGGCGGACGGCCTCCAGAGCGGTGACCACGCCGGCGGCGCCGTCAAAGCTGCCGCCGTGGAGAACGGTGTCAAAGTGGGAGCCGGTCCACACCGGCGCAAGATCCGGCTCAGAGCCGGGCAGGGTGCCCAGCAGATCGCCCATGCAGTCCATTTCTACCTGAAGCCCCAGGGCTTCCATCTCCCGCCGCAGATAAAGGCGGGCATTCCACTCCTCATCGGTGAGATACTGACGGGTGACGCCTTCGCCGGGAGTGGCGTTGAACTGATCCAGCTCGTGGATCCACTGCTCGATGCGGGCCTGGTCGGCTTCGGGGAGAATGGGTCGGGAATCATTCATAGCTGCTACCTCCTGAAATTTGCGGCGGGATACACTGACTCTGTTCAGCGGGTGCATTCCAGCCTTTTACCATCAGCTTACCCAAACTGTATGCGTCTGTCAATGGTCATCTGAACCAGGTGTCTCTCCCGGGCATATACTGGAGAGCACTTTGTATCAGGAGGGATGCAGTGTGAAACATTATAAACCCAGCTGCTGCGGTTGTCCGCCTTGCAGCTGTTGTCTGCCTGGGCCGCCGGGACCTCGTGGCCCCCGGGGTGAACAGGGCCCGCAGGGTGAGCCGGGCCCGCAGGGCGAAAGAGGCCCTCAGGGGCTCCGGGGGTTGACTGGCCCCCAGGGCCCTCAGGGCGAGCAAGGTCCCCAGGGTGAGCAAGGTCCTCAGGGTGAGCAAGGTCCCCAGGGTGAGCAAGGTCCTCAGGGTGAGCAAGGTCCTCAGGGCCCGCAAGGTCCCCAGGGCGAGCAGGGTCCTCAGGGCCCGCAAGGCCCCCAGGGCGAGCAGGGTCCCCAGGGCCCGCAAGGGCCCCAGGGTCTGCAAGGCCCCCAGGGCGAGCAAGGTCCTCAGGGCGAGCAAGGTCCTCAGGGCGAGCAAGGTCCTCAGGGCGAGCAAGGTCCCCAGGGTCTGCAAGGCCCCCAGGGCGAACAGGGCCCTCAGGGCGAACAGGGTCCCCAGGGCCCGCAAGGCCCTCAGGGCGAGCAGGGTCCTCAGGGCCCGCAAGGCCCCCAGGGCGAACAGGGTCCCCAGGGCCCGCAAGGTCCCCAGGGTGAGCAAGGCCCCCAGGGACCGGCAGGTCAGCTGAGCAATGCCTATGCTCGGTTGACGGTCCAATCTAAGACCTACGCCGACGGAGATTTTCTGGCCTTCTACCCGCTCTTCAACGGCGGGACCATCCAGCCTGCCTATGATCAGAACACCGTGCACCTGACGTTGCGGGGCATCTACTGCGCTGCCTATACCGTCCAGGAGCCGGAGACAGCTGAGGGGGATTGGTTCCAGGTGATCCCGGTGATCGGATTGTCGGAGGAGGATACCTGCTCCGACGCATCGCAGGCGTCTGAGGCGCAGGCGCCCCTGGGGGCGTCCGGCACCTTTTTGGAGATCTGTCCCGGGTCGCTGTTTTTGCGATTGAAGATACGGTGCAGCCGTTCCATGAATTTGACCGGAAGCCTGTCGGTATTTCAGGTAGCTGACATTTTAAGCTGAATTCAAAAAGCGCCGCTCCAAAAGGAGCGGCGCTTTGCCTGCTTTGTCAGGGGGAAAAGAGCTTATCTGGCCAGCTTCATGGGGGTCAGGGCCAGGTAGTCATCCAGGGTGCCGTCTTGGAGGCAGCACTGGATGATCTCGCGTCCCAGGGGATCCAGATCGTCGGTGAGGAAGGGGCGGATCTGCTCCTTGAAGAAGTCGGTGAGGATCTTGGCACCGGCGTCATAGCCCTCCAGGCCCAGCTTGGACTGGTTTTCCGGCCGCAGGAAGGTGGGGCGGATGTACTGGCCGTCCAGCTTCATATCAAGGAGCGCGTAGCCGAACAGGGGGCACCGGGCGGGAGTCAGATGCCGGGCCCGGACCTGGCCGCCCAGGCGGGAGAGATACTCCCGGGCCACCCACTCGGCCATGAAGCCCACGTTGTAGGTGCCGATGTGCTGGTTGGGGATGAGCACGTTGAGGGTGTTGGGGCAGGCGTGGATCTGCCGCAGGAGCAGATTGGCCTGGGTCACCTTGCTTCCGGTGCAGAAGGGCCAGTAGGAGCCAACGCCCTCGCTCTTCATGCTGCTGCTGCCGTCCACGATGGAGGGGTTGTTGAAGCCCCGGGGGGACACCAGCCGCCACAGCCAGGCCAGGGACTGGGGAATCACCTGCAAAAGGCCCATGACGCCGTAGTTGGGGTTGTCCCGGGTGGAGGGCGGCATCCGCACGCCGAAGCTGCGCACGTCCACCTCCTGGGGCTCGGTGTTGGGCACGATGTTTTCGATCAGGTCCCGGGGCACGATGACCCGGGGGTTGGAGCAGGGCTGGCCGTTGGACTCCTTCACATGCTCCCAGATCAGGCAGGTGGCGCCGGCCACACCGTCCATGTTGAAAAATTCCAAAGGCCGCTTGGGGTGGATGCAGATCTTTTCATAGGAGGGGCTGTTGCCATAGGCGGTCATGCCGTCCATGCGCAAAAACCAGCCGTCCTCGGCGTCCAGAATGGACAGCTTGCCGCTCTCCGGGTCCTGGATCTGGGTGTAGGCGCAGGCCATGTCGTCGGAGATGGGGTGGATCTTGCAGGACTCCCGCAGTGTCAGGTAGTATTTTTCGCCGGTGATCACATGGGTGCCCAGCAGCAGCCGGTCGTTTTCGTGCTGCTGCATCTCCTGAAGCATTTCGCTCTTGCCGCCGCCGGAGGCGCCTTCGTGCATGAACACGGTCTCGATCTCATAGGGGGTCTCCACCCGGGCGGCGGAGGCATGGCAGCAGACCCAGCCCTCCTGCTCACCGATGTCCAGCAGGATGGAGAACACGCCCTTCTTGGCGGAGGGGCCGGGATAGAGGTTGTAGGAAAAGACCTCGTGAAGGTCCTTGCTCCGGTTGTGGACCACCACCTGTTTGCCGCCGAAGTGGGTGTGGCGGAAGGGAGGCGCCACATAGATGATGGACCGGGGGGTGTAGCCCTTGGCCACGTCCTTGATGCTCACAAAGCCCTGCATATTGGCAAGGCCCAGAGCGAAGAAGGCGGCGTTCACCGGGCAGATCATCAGACTGTCATAGCCGTAGGCATTGGCGCCGGCCCGGAAGGGCAGCAGGAGCAGCGTCTGCTCGGAGAGCCACTCCAGAGTCTCGGCCTTGAGCTTGGAGAAGTCATAGCCAAACCGGTCCTTGAACCGGGGCTTGTCGCTGGGCAGGTCGTCGCCCACCACCATGGAGTTGGGATCCCGGCGGCGCATGTAGTCCTCCATAAAATTCACCGAGGCGCCGTTCTTGCAGCGGACCACCTCCGCCTCCTTCTCCGTGCGGCCCTCGATCTGATAGGTGACGTCATACCGGGAGGTGTGGGTGGGTCCGTAGACCATCTCATCCAGCTCCTCCTTGGTTTCAACAAAAGCGAGGTACTGGCACTTGCTCAGAGCGGCGTCCACATCCTCGGGAAGATTAAAGCGCGCAAAATAGCTGTCAGTATACATGACAAGACCTCCGTTGTGCCTGACATGGCAGGATGCGATAGGGATGCTCTCGACATCCCCCCATTATAAAGAAACTATACTGCATCCGCGAAAAAATGGCAACAGAATTTTTGCAGAAATGTATTCCAAATGGTTCGTTTAAGGAAAGTAATCCTTTACGTAAAAAGGAAAAATGTTAGGTAGGAAAAGCAACAAGAAAAATTGACCTACTTGACAAAAATGGGCTGGAATTGGGTGGAAAGGGGGGCTTGGACGCTTGACAGCCCTCCCGGTTTTGCATATACTCATTTTATAGGCGGCAGAGGCTTTTGCCGCCGTTTCATGTGGATTCCGGTCCGTCCCGGCGGCGGACCGCCTGAAGACAAGGAAGAAAGGGAGGAGTATTTCATGATCTATTCCACCGAAGTACAGAATATGTGCCCTGTCGCCAAGGGCGCGTATCACGGCCCGGCCCCCATCCCCGAGGAGGGCAAGTGGGTCCAGGCCAAGGAGATCCGTGACATCAGCGGTCTGACCCACGGTGTGGGCTGGTGCGCACCCCAGCAGGGCGCCTGCAAGCTGACCCTCAACGTCAAGGACGGCATCATCGAGGAGGCCCTGGTGGAGACTCTGGGCTGTTCCGGCATGACCCACTCCGCCGCCATGGCCAGCGAGATCCTCATCGGCAAGACGCTGCTGGAGGCATTGAACACCGACCTGGTGTGCGACGCCATCAACACCGCCATGCGGGAGCTGTTTTTGCAGATCGTCTACGGCCGCACCCAGACCGCCTTCTCCGAGGGCGGACTGCCCATCGGCGCCTCCCTGGAGGACCTGGGCAAGGGTTTGCGCAGCCAGGTGGGCACCATGTTCGCCTCCAAGGCCAAGGGTCCCCGGTACCTGGAGATGGCCGAGGGCTATGTCACCCGGATCGCCCTGAACAAGAACGACGAGATCATCGGCTATGAGTTCATCAACCTGGGCAAGATGATGGACGCCATCAAGAAGGGCACCGACGCAAACGAGGCCATGGAGGCCGCCAAGGGCCGCTACGGCCAGTTCGACGCCGCCGCCAAGTACATCGACCCCCGGCACGAGTAAGAAAAGGAGGAATTGACCAATGGCTCTGTTTGAAAGCTACGAAAGAAGAATCGACAAGATCAATTCCGTCCTGTCTCAGTACGGAATTTCCAGCGTGGAGGAGTGCCGCGACATCTGCAAGGCCGCCGGCTTCGACCCCTACGACATCGTCAAGGGTATCCAGCCCATCTGCTTTGAGAACGCCTGCTGGGCCTACTGCGTGGGCGCGGCCATTGCGCTGAAGAAGGGCGTCAAGACCGCCGCCGAGGCCGCCGAGTGCATCGGTGTGGGCCTCCAGGCCTTCTGCATCCCCGGTTCTGTTGCCGAGGACCGGAAGGTGGGCCTGGGCCACGGCAACCTGGGCGCCATGCTGCTGCGGGACGAGACCAAGTGCTTCGCCTTCCTGGCCGGCCATGAGTCCTTCGCCGCCGCTGAGGGCGCCATCGGCATCGTCCGCAACGCCAACAAGGCCCGGAAGGAGCCCCTGCGGGTCATCCTCAACGGTCTGGGCAAGGACGCCGCCCAGATCATCAGCCGCATCAACGGCTTCACCTATGTTCAGACCCAGTTCGACTACTACACCGGCGAGCTGAAGATCGTCCGGGAGGTCCGCTACTCCGAGGGCGAGCGGGCCGACGTCCGCTGCTACGGCGCCGACGACGTCCGTGAGGGCGTGGCCATCATGCACCACGAGGGCGTGGACGTGTCCATCACCGGCAACTCCACCAACCCCACCCGGTTCCAGCACCCGGTGGCCGGCACCTATAAGAAGGAGTGCGTGGAGCAGGGCAAGAAGTACTTCTCCGTGGCCAGCGGCGGCGGCACCGGCCGCACCCTGCACCCGGACAACATGGCCGCCGGCCCCGCCTCCTATGGTATGACCGACACCATGGGCCGTATGCACTCCGACGCCCAGTTCGCCGGCTCCTCCTCCGTCCCCGCCCATGTGGAGATGATGGGTTTCCTGGGCGCGGGCAACAACCCCATGGTGGGTATGACCGTGGCCTGCGCGGTGGCAGTGGCTGAGAGCCTGAAGTAAGCATCAGAGCAGAGTATTCCACACTTTAGACGCGGTAAAAAGCGTATGAAAGCCCCCCTGGAGCGATGCTCCGGGGGGCTTTTTAGACAGGCTTTACAGCATGGTTTTCAGCTGTTCCACGGCATTTAGGAAGGCATCCGGGTGGGCTTGGTGAATGTTATGGGGAGAGGAGATCTCCGTCAGCCGGCAATTTGAAATCAGCTCCACCGCCCGCCGGGCCTGCTGGTCCGAGGCAGCGGCCAAAAGGATACCGTCAGCGGTCCAGCTGTCCTTGCAGTGGAGAAAGACCGTGG
>CALXDZ010000012.1 GCA_944387205.1 uncultured Oscillospiraceae bacterium | reverse complement strand
ACTTCTTCGAGAAGGAGCGCGGCTCCAAGCGCGCGGTGGATATGCTGCTCAAGAAGCTGGCTGACAAGCCCTTCACCACCGAGTACCCCATGCCCTCCTTCGACCGCGTGGCCCCCAACAAGGCCATCAAGGATCTGTCCAAGGCCACCATCGCCCTGTGCACTTCCGGCGGTATCGTCCCCAAGGGCAACCCCGACCACATCGAGTCCTCCTCCGCTTCTCACTACGGTGAGTACTGCATCGCCGGTGTGGATAAGCTGACGTCCGAGACCTACGAGACCGCCCACGGCGGCTACGATCCGGTCTACGCCAACGAGAATCCCAACCGCGTCCTGCCTGTGGACGTGATGCGCGAGTTCGAGAAGGAAGGCAAAATCGGTAAACTTCATGATTACTTCTACACCACCGTCGGTAACGGCACCGCTGTGGCTTCCGCTAAGGCTTTCGCTGCGGAGTACGCCCAGAAGCTGCTGTCCGCTGGCGTGGATGCGGTAATCATGACCTCTACGTGAGGTACCTGCACGCGTTGCGGTGCAACGATGGTTAAAGAGATCGAGCGGGCTGGTATCCCCGTGGTGCATATGTGCACGGTTACCCCCATTTCGATGACGGTGGGCGCCAACAGAATCGTTCCCACCATCGCAATTCCCCATCCCCTGGGCAATCCTGCCCTGACTCCCGAAGAGGAGTATGCCCTGCGTAAGAAGCTGGTGTCCCGCGCTCTGGAGGCTCTGACCACCGAGGTGGAGGACCAGACCATCTTCGAGGTGTAAAAAATTATCGACCCGCCCGGCTCCGTCCGGGCCGGGCGGGTCCATCAATCAGGAGCGATGTGAATGAGCAAAATCTATGACGTGATCGTTCTGGGTGCCGGTCCTTCCGGTCTGACTGCCGGACTGTATGCCGGCCGCAGCCGCCTGTCCACCCTGATCATCGAGAAGGGCCAGGATGGCGGACAGATCGCCATTACCAACGAGATCGAGAACTACCCCGGCCAGCAGCTGGAAGGGGAGTCCGGTCCCAGCCTGATCGCCCGCATGACCGAGCAGGCCAAGAAGTTCGGTGCGGAGCGGGTCAGCGATGTGATTAAGTCCGTAGAACTCACCGGTGACGTGAAGAAGCTGGTTGGCAACAAGGGCGAATACCTGGCCAAGACAGTGATCATCGCTACCGGTGCGTTTCCGCGTCCAATCGGCTGCAAGAACGAGGCCCAGTATGTAGGTAAGGGCATCTCCTTCTGCGCTACCTGCGACGCCGCGTTCTTCGAGGACTTCGAGGTCTACGTGGTGGGCGGCGGCGACGCTGCGGTGGAAGAGGCCATGTACCTGACCAAGTTTGCCCGGAAGGTGACCATCATCCACCGCCGGGACGAGCTGCGTGCTGCCAAGTCCATTCAGGAGAAGGCCTTTGCCAATCCCAAGCTGCACTTCATGTGGGACACCGTGGTGGACGAGGTCGGCGGCGACGAGATCCTGTCCAAGATGGTGGTAAAGAACACCAAGACCGGTGAGCTGACCACCATCGAGGCTGACGAGGACGACGGCATGTTCGGTCTGTTCGGCTTCATCGGCCTGCTGCCCAACTCCCACCTGTTCGAGGGTGTCATCGACATGGAGAACGGCTACATCAAGACCGATGACAATATGCACACCAATATCCCTGGTGTGTATGCCGCCGGCGATATCCGGGTCAAGAGCCTGCGTCAGGTGGTCACTGCCGCTGCAGACGGCGCTATCGCCGCCATGCAGGCTGAGCATTACATTGCAAATCTGAAATAAGGAGATCGTAACGATGCTGGAACTGGATAAGAATACTTTTGAAGCAGAAGTTCTGCAGGCTCCCGGCCGCGTGGTCGTGGATTTCTATGGCGATGGCTGCGTGCCCTGCGCTGCTCTGATGCCCCATGTTCACGAGTTCGCTGAGAAGTACGGCAGCGACAACCTGAAGTTCTGCGCCCTGAATACCACCAAGGCCCGCCGTCTGGCCATCAGCCAGAAGATCCTGGGCCTGCCTGTGATCGCCGTGTATGAAGGCGGCGCCATGATCGACTCCTGCGTGAAGGACGATGCTACGCCCGAGAACGTGGAGGCCATGATCAAGAAGTACATCTGATTGAGATGTGCTCCGGGGGAGCCATCCCCCTCTTTCAAACGGTAGCAAGCCAAATTGGCTTTCTATAATTCTAAGCAAAGGAGGAAAGAACCATGGGCATCTTAGCCGGTAAGAAGGTCATCATCATCGGTGACCGTGACGGTATCCCCGGTGAGGCCATCAAGGCCTGTGCGGAGAGCGCTGGCGCTGAAGTCGTGTTCTCCTCGACGGAGTGCTTCGTCTGAACTGCCGCTGGTGCAATGGATCTGGAGAATCAGAAGCGGGTCAAGGAGTTCGCTGAGCAGTATGGTCCCGAGAACGTAGTCGTTCTGCTGGGCGCCGCTGAGGGCGAGGCTTCCGGCCTGGCTGCTGAGACGGTCACCAACGGTGACCCGACTTACGCCGGTCCGTTGACAGGAGTCCAGTTGGGACTCAAGGTTTACCATGTGTGCGAGCCTGAGATCAAGGCCGAGTTTGACGAGGCTGTGTATGATGAGCAGGTCAGCATGATGGAGATGGTCCTGGATGTTGACGATATCGTCAGCGAAATGACCAGCATCCGCGAGCAGTACTGCAAGTACTAAGACAGAAAGGGCGGGGCGGCGGCCATGGCCGCCGCCCTGCTTCATCTGTTCAGGCCGCAATCTGCGTCGTCGGGGATGATCGCAGAAGGCCGCACACAAACACCAGCAGCATACCGCTGCGACGATCCACGGCGACGACCCCTTGAAAACAAAAAATTCAGAGAGGACGATTCATCATGAAGAGTGTTATCAAAGGCGCGGGCTACATCCTGGTCCATACGCCCGACATGGTGCTCCACAACGGCACCACCCAGACCACTGAGCGCATCGTCAATCCCGACGGTGAGTATCTCAAGGAGCTGCCCAGCCACATCCGCAGCTTCGATCAGGCTCTGAGCTACTGGCCCAACCAGGTTTACATCGGCAACAAGACCCCCGATGATCTGGCAGCTGTGGAGCAGCCCTGGTACGACAAGACCTGCGACGTGAATGACCGTTACGGCAAGTTCGGCCAGATCATGCCTCAGGAGGAGTTCCTGCTGCTGATGCAGGCCTGCGATGTGTTCGACCTGGTGAAACTGGACAAGGACTTCGTGGCTGCCAACAAGCCTGCCCTGGCTGCCAACCCCATCATGGATGAGAGCATCCTGGCCCGGATCGGTGAGGGCATTGACGGTGCTGAAGTGGCCCGGCTGGTGAACGAGGAGCACTCCGAGGGTCTCTATCACAATGGCACTCTGGTGGGCTGTGTCAATCGCGCTCACGACATCGATGTGAACCTGTCCGCCCATGTGATGCATGAGAACATCGTCTCCAAGGCCTCTTCCGTCATGGCTCTGCTGTCTGCTGTGCAGAATGCAGGCATCAGCAAGGACGAGGTGGAGTATGTCATTGACTGCTGCGAAGAGGCTTGCGGCGACATGAACCAGCGCGGCGGCGGCAACTTTGCCAAGGCTGCTGCAGAGATCGCCGGTCTGAACAACGCTACCGGTTCCGATGCCCGTGGTTTCTGCGCCGGTCCCTCCCACGCTATGATTGAGGCTGCTGCTCTGGTGGAGTCCGGCGCCTACAAGACTGTTATTGTCACTGCCGGTGGCTGTACCGCCAAGCTGGGTATGAACGGCAAGGACCATGTGAAGAAGGGTCTGCCCATCCTGGAGGATATGGTGGGCGGTTTCGCCGTGGTGGTCACCCAGAACGACGGCGTGAACCCCGAGATCAACCTGGAGATCCTGGGCCGTCACACTGTGGGCACCGGCTCCGCTCCTCAGGCGGTTATTGGCTCCCTGGTCACTGATCCTCTGGAGCGCGCTGGTCTGAAGGTCACCGACATCGACAAGTTCTCCCCCGAGATGCAGAACCCCGACATCACCAAGCCTGCCGGCGCCGGCGACGTGCCCCAGGCCAACTATAAGATGATCGCTGCTCTGGCTGTCAAGCGCGGCGACATCGCCAAGGCCGACCTGGCCAAGTTCACCACCGAGCACGGTCTCACCGGCTGGGCTCCCACCCAGGGTCACATCCCCTCCGGCGTGCCTTACATCGGCTTCGCCCGCGAGGATCTGCTTGCCGGCAAGATCAGCCGCGCCATGATCATCGGCAAGGGCTCTTTGTTCCTGGGCCGTATGACCAACCTCTTTGACGGCGTGTCCTTCGTCATCCAGAAGAACTCCGGCGAGACCCAGGCTGCCGGCGTCAGCGAGGAGGAGGTCAAGGGCATGATTGCCAAGGCCATGAAGGAATTTGCCGCCACGCTGCTGGCCCAGGCGGAATAAGCGAGGTGGAACCATGAGTAATCTGGAGAAAACCATTGCCAAGGCGTTTCTGGAGATGGCTGAGGGGCTGGAGAACGGTTCCTACGGCACTCGTCCCCGGATCGCCCTGACCGGCATGGGCAGCGAGCACGGCGAGGAAAACGCCATGGCCGCCGCCCAGATGGCCGCCAAGCGGGGCGTCGATGTGTACTACATCGGCACCCTGGAGGCCGAAGGCGTCACCACTGTGAAGGTGGCAGACGAGGATGAGGGCCACAAGAAGATGGAAGAGATGGTGGAAAAGGGTGAGGTGGACGGTGCTGTCACCATGCACTTTCCGTTCCCCATCGGCGTTTCCACCGTGGGCCGGGCTGTGACCCCCGCCAAGGGCAAGGAAATGTTCATTGCCAACACCACCGGCACCTCCAGCTCCGACCGTATCGAGGGCATGATCAAGAATGCGGTCTACGGCATCATTACTGCCAAGGCCAGCGGTGTCAAGAACCCCACCGTGGGTATTTTGAACGTGGACGGCGCCCGCCAGACCGAGATGGCCCTGAACCAGCTCAAGGAGGGCGGCTATGACTTCCAGTGGGCCACCTCTGCCCGGGCCGACGGCGGCGCGGTGCTCCGGGGCAACGATGTGCTCCAGGGTACCCCTGACGTGCTGGTCACCGATTCCCTCACCGGCAACGTGCTCATCAAAATGCTCTCCGCCTACACCACTGGCGGCAGCTTTGAAGCCACCGGCTACGGCTATGGCCCCGGCATCGGCAAGGGCTATGACAAGCTGATCCTTATCATTTCCCGTGCCTCCGGCGCTCCCCTGATCGCCAACGCTCTGGAATTTGCTGCCCAGCTGGTGCGGGGCAAGGTGTTCCAGGTGGCGGCCCAGGAGTTTGAGAAGGCCGAAAAGGCCGGCCTGAGCAAGATCCTGGAGGCCCGTAAGGCCGCTGCCAAGCCCGCCGCTGCGGAGGAGGAGGTCAAGGCTCCCGCCGCTGAGCCTGTCACCGCCAGCATCCCCGGCATCGAGGTCATGGACCTGGAGGATGCCGTGAAGGTGCTGTGGAAGGCCGGCATCTACGCCGAGTCCGGCATGGGCTGCACCGGTCCTCTGGTGATGATGAGCGAGGCCAACCACGCCAAGGCTCTGGAGTTGCTCAAGGCTGCGGGCTACGTGGGCTAAAAGCGAGGTGCGCAGATGAAAGTCATCGACGTTATTGAAAAGTGCGAAAAGGACCTGACCACCGAGGAACTTATCGACCTGGTGGCCAACCACAACCGCCAGGTGGATTTGATCCTGGCGGAGAAGAAGACCGACGAGGACGGCTACCTCACCTGGGACGCGGAGAATTGGACCAGTGTGGACGGTAAGCGGTTTATCCGCAGCTACTCCCTGGAGGGTCGCGTCTTGTCTGACTTCAGCGGCTACAACAAGTATGACATGAAGGGTTACTTCCAGCCGGAGACGGCCAAGGAAGTCCGCCTAAACTAAGAAAAAAGGACGGCGCCTTTTGGCGCCGTCCTTTTATGCGTAAAAAGCAAGCGTCTGCGAAAGCCGCAGCTTTCGCAGACGCTTGCTTTTTCAAATAGAACACTTAGTCCCTCTCGCTGTGGTGGGAAAGGACACTCCCATCCGCAGCGCTGATTTTGTACTCATACTCCATGCCGCTGCACTTGAATTCCACCTCATAATAGGGGGTCCTGCTATCTCCTTCATAGTCGATATCCAGATCCCACATGTCGGACACAGACACACCAGCGTGTTTGGCAGCAGCACTCTTGGCAGCATCGGCATCAATGCTGGGAGATGCGGCGGTGCTGGAGGAGCCGTGATGGTCGTCGTCCCGGTCCTGCTCGTACTTCAGAATGGTTCCGGTATAGGCATTGATCTCGTACTCGTACTCCGTGCTGTTGTACCAGAATTCCACCTTGTATTCCAGACTGCCGTCGTCCCAATCCTCCTTGACCTGCATGCCCAAGACAGAGGACTCACTGACGCCTGCATGCTTGAGGGCAATACTCTTGGCAGAGGCGGCGCCGATAGGAGTCTTACTGGTGCTGCCGGAAGTGGTGCCGGAGCTGGTACCCGAGGAGGTCCCAGAAGTGGTGCCGGAGGTGGCGGGACGATAGTCGTCATCCCGCTCCGTTTTGTATTTGACCACCGTGCCATTTGTGGCATCAATGTCGTATTCATACTCTGTGGCGCCGGATTTGAACTCTACCTCATAGACCATGCGGCCATCCTCATAGTCAAATTCGGTCTCCAGCTCCCGTACAGAGGCGGCGGTGACGCCGGCGTGGGCATAGGCAGCAGCCTGGGCGGCTTCGGTGCCGATATAGGCGCCGTCGCTGGCACTGCCGGTGGAGGAGACAGAGGTGAGAGTGGTAGTGGGGTTGGAGGCCAGCAGGTTCAGCTCGTTCACCGTCAGACCCACCAGCTCCTCAAAGGTCAGATGGGTGCTCTGGTCCACCAGGGACTGGATCAGCGTAGCCTTGCCCAGGGAGATGCCGTACTGGTCCGCTTTGGCCTGGAGTGTACTGTCAGCGGAGACGGTCTGGGAGAGCACCGCGGCGTTGACCGAGGCAGCAGAGAGGATGTCGTTGATCTCCTGGGACAGGGTCTGCTGCAGGGCGGCGCCCCGAGCAGAGTCACTGTCCTCCACGGTCACCAGAATGGAGTTGGCCAGCTCATCCACATAGCCGTGCTTGAGCAGGGAGCCTACCAGGGCATTGACTGCCACATTCACATCGGCACCCTTGAGATCCATGCCGTCCAGAATGGCCACAGCATCCTGGTTCAAGGCGGTGACGGAGACTACCCGGGCGTCCTTGTTCAGCTTCATTTCGATGCTGGGGTTTACATCCAACGAGACGATGGAGGCAACAGATGCGGTGTTTTGCCGGGAGTAGAGACCAAAGGCACCGGCCAGCACCAACACCAGACAGGCAGCAGCCAGCCAGGGAGCATAACGCCGCTTCCGCTTAGGAGCGGGGGCGGGGATCATATCCATAGATTCACGGTTCATAGTCGTTCCTTTCTGCGCATGGCAACGGGAGAGGACGGCATCCAGATCGTCCGGCGCGGCATGGTCCAGCGCGTCGGACAGGCGATTCAACAGTTCCTGATCGGTCATCTGGGATCGCCTCCTTCCAACTTTCTTCTCAACTTCTTCAGTGCGCGGTGGTATTTTGACAGGACGGTGGACAGGGGCAGAGACAGGCTTTCCGCAATTTCCCGGTGCTTGAGCCCGGTGACAGCGTGGAGCAGAACGATCCGCTGCTCCTCATCTTCCAGAACGGACATGGCGGCGGAGAGGACCGTTCGATCCTCGGTGGTCAGGGCATCGTCGGGACCGGGCAGTGCCCAGTCCTCCTCTGGCAAGCTTTCCGTCCGGTCCTTCTCCCGCAGCTTCATCAGCGAGAGGTTCCGGGCGATGGTCAGCAGCCAGGCCATAGGCTTGCCCTGAGGGCGATAGCTGGGGGCGTTTTCCCAGGCCCGGACGAAGGTGTCCTGGGTCACGTCCTCGGCGTCATGGCGATTTTTCAGGTAGCTCAGGGTCAGGCCAAACACCGCCGTCCGGGTACGGTGGTAGAGCTGGGCCAGCGCTTCCTGGTCGCCGCGAGTCATGTCCAGCAGCAGGCTTTCCAGCCCAGTCTGATCCATGGGAGTGCGGCAGTCCACGCTCAGCGTGATGAGAGAAATCATGTTGTTTCCGCTCCTGTCATAGGGGTAATGCACGAAGAAGTCGTTTTATTGCGCAGAAAGAAAAAAATGTTTACCCCGAGAAAAATGCAATCTGTTGGGAAAGGGATCTGGCCCCAGGCCGGCTCTGGTTCGGGGCGAACATCCATATTGTACCATGGTGTGGGGGAAAGAACAAGGTTGGGAAGTGCGGGACTGAGTGAAGGATCCGCAAAGGAGCCTGGACATTCGATGCCCAATCTCCTATGACATCAGGTGGGGGCGAGGGGGAAGGTCCAGCCATAGTCCTCCACAGCCTCCAAAAGGTCCGCCTGTCCCGCATATTGGAGGATCACCACCTCATCATCCCGCAGGGCGACAAAGAGCTGGCCGCCGCCGGGCAGACGGCAGGCCCAGGCATGATCGAAGCCTGCCACGATCTGTGGCTGGGCCTCCTCCGCCTGCTCCCGCTGCAGCCAGGCGCGGACATAGGGCTCTGCCAGAAAAGCCCACCGGGTCTTGGCATAGAAGCGGTAGAGGCTGCTGCTTTCCGTACACTCGTAGCTGCTGGAGGTGACGAGATAGGTGGGGCTGACCCAGGTGGGCAGGTCGGAGTGGGGCAGGACCTGGGCGCTCAGGCTCTGGCTGGTCTCCAGCTTCTCCAGGGAGAGGAAGGGCACCTGGCCCCACTCCAGCTCCGGCCGGCGGAGGAACCAGGACAGGGAGCTGGCAGTAAAGAGAAGGCCCAGCGCTAGCAGCGTGCAGGCGGTGAAAGCGGCCAGATTGAGGATGGGCCGCTTTCGGCCTGCGGGCAGGACCCCGGCCTCCAGGCTCCTCCGGGTCCGGCGCAGCTGCCTCAGCCGCAGGGCCAATCCCACATCCTGCAGCAGGGAATAGCAGTTGAGATAGAGCCAGGTGCTCTCGCCCCGCTCCAAAAAGACGGCCAGCCCGTAGGGGACGGTGAGCACCGGCCAGAGGAACCAGACCCACAAGAGGACCGTGGCTGCCAGGAAAAAGGCCAGCCACCGGCGAGTGTGCTTTTCCTGGGACCGGAAGGCCCGGCCCAGGGCTACCGGGTCCGTGTGGAGCTCCGGCGGGTGGGGCAGGGTGCTGGACCAGACCCGAAACTCCCGGCCGATGGGGCAGACCTCCTGCCAGCCGCTCTGGCGGTAGAGGTCCTCCTGCTCCTGTGTCCGGGGCAGGGCGGGGCAGATGGGCTCCAGCCGGTAGTGGACCTGCCGGGGCTCCCCCACTCGGTCAAAGACCACCGGGGTGTCCCACCGGCGCAGCAGCAGTCCCTTCTGGGCCTGGGCCTCCAGCCAGCGCTCCGTGGCCCGCAGGTCGTAGGGGCTGTGCCAACAGAATTTCCGTTGGGTGTCCTTCCGCATCTTAGAGTCCCTCCTTCCAGCGCAGCGCCGCTTCCGTCAGCTCCGGCAGCCACTCGTTCAGCGCACCGGCACCGTCATATTCCGCCCGGAGGAACAGCGCCTCCCCCTGGGCCAGCAGATACTGCCGCCCCAGCAGGTCCCGGGCGTAAGCCAGGCGGATCCAGCCGCCGTCGTTCTCCTCGTTGACGGTCAGATCCTGCTCCAGCACGTTGTCCTCCAGCTCCCCCAGCTGGCTGCGCCACACGGCGCCGGTGAGGGCGCCGGGGGAGAGATACCGGCAGGTGAGGGTGCCGCCCTCCGGCGTCTCCAGGGAGAGGCGGCCTTCCGTGAGGAACAACTCCTCCAAAAGATAGCCCGGCTGCTCCGCCTCCGCCCCCTGACTCAGCACCGGGGCGGGGAGCTCCGCCGCCCTCTGCCAGGGGGAGGGCCGGGAGGCGGCGTGGGCCAAAGAGGTGCCCAGCAGCAGGAAAAAGAGCAGGAGGCTGACGAGCCAGAAGGCCCGTTTCCGCTGCCAGGACTTGGTTTGGGGCAGCGGGACCCCGGCGGCCAGACGGCGCTGCAGCCGCCGCAGCCGCAGCCACTCCGCCGCGGTGCCGCCCAGCAAAAGGGCCACCCACACCACCTGGAGCAGCACCCACAAAAGCTGGGACACCGCGTCCAGCTCCAGAAAGTCCACCAGGGTGAAGCGGCTGTTTCGCCGGCGCAGGAAGAAATACAAGCCCCAGAGCACCACAAGAAACACCAGGTCCACGCCCCGGTTGTGGGCCAGCCTGCCGATGGCCCACCCAAGGGCCGCCGGGTCTGTGTGGGGCTCCTCCGGCTGAGGAAGGTCGGAGACAAAGACGTGGAAGCCGGGGGAGAGGAAGCGCACGTAGGTCCATCCGCCCCGGGCAAAGTCCTCCAGCAGCTCCTCCTCCGGCGCGTCGCCCCGGAGGGCGGGCTCCAGGTGGTAGCGCAGGGCCGCCGGGGCCCGGCGCTCCAGCTTCATGCCCCACCGGGAGGGGACCGGTCGCCAGCCCCGGGCCGCCTGGTCCGTGAGCCAGGTCTCCAGAGCCGCCGGATCGCTGGGACTGGGGTACCAAAGGCAGTAGCGGACGCTCATGACCCCACCTCCTCACAGGCCGCCTGGGCGGCGGGAGCCAGATCCTCCAAAAGGTCCAGCTCTCCCTCCTGGTTGTAGTTCAAAAGGAGGACGCGGTTTTCCCACCGGCCCACGAAGATCACCCGGTCCCGGGAGGGGAACACCGCCGCCTGGGTAAAGCCCTTCGCCTCCACCGCCTCCGCATCCTCCGGCACCAGGTCGTCATACAGGACTTGGGCCACCTGGGGCGTGCGCAGGCGGTAGTACTCCTGGCTCAGTTCGTTGCGCCACTGGGTCTTTTTGATCTGGCGGTAGTACACCAACTGCACCTGCTGGGGGGCCTGGGGGGACCAGCCGCCCCGGACCTCCGTGAACAGGGAGACGGGCTCACCCAGGCGCTCCGACTCCAGGGCTTCCAGGTCAAAGACTGGCGCCGCCTTTTCCCACTTCTCCAGGGGCACATAGTCCCGCTGGGAGGTGTGATCCATGGCATAGATGCCGATGATCCACACCAGCAGCAAAGTCAGCAGAGCGGTGCGCACCGGCGGCAGCCACCGGGGCGGCTTCCTCTGCCGCAGCAGGGGGCCGGTGGGCTCCAGGCCGCTTTGCAGCAGCTCTGTCAGCCGCCGAATGGCCACGATGTCCCGCCAGAAAGAGTAGAAGAGCTCCACCATCACAGGCAGGAGCAGCAGGTAAAGCACCCAGTCAAAGGGGGTCAGCTGATAGAGGATCTGCTGCCGGGGGGAGGCGAAGAGCAGTTTTTGGATCGTCAGCACAAGACCAAAGAGCACCAGCGCCGCCATCAGTACCAGCGCCGCCAGCCGGAGAGCGGCGGCCCGGTTCAGGGGCCGGTAGTTCCAGCTCTCCGCCACCGGGTCCGTGTGGAGCTCCACCGGGTGGGGCACCGTGCTGCGGAACACCCGGAGGCGGCTGACCCAGTCGCAGACGTAGGTCCAGCCCATCTCCTCATAGAGGGCCTTTTGCTGTTCGTCCGGTTCCCCCACAGGGCCGTTCCAGGGCTCCAGCCGGTAGCGCACCCGCCGGGGCTCCCCCTGGATCATGCGGGCGCCCAGCACATAGACCTCCAAAAACCAGCCCTCCAGGGCCTGGGCCTCCAGCCAGGCCTCCACCGCGGGACTGTCATACCAGCTTCCGGAATACTTGGGCTTTCTCATACCATCGCCTCCTCGCTCTCACCGTCGATCACGCAGCTGCGCAGCCGTTCCAGCTCCTCGTGGTACAGTGCCCGGCCCTTTTCCGTGATGCGGTAGGTCCGTTTGCGGCCCTCCACCGCCGTCTCTTCGATGAGCTGCTCCTCCTGGAACTTGGCCAGGATGGTGTAGAGGGTGCCGGGCCCCAGAGTCAGCCGGTCCCGGGTCTTGTGTCGGATGAACTCCACCACCTCCGTGCCGCAGCGCTCCGCCCGCAAAAAGGCCATCAGCACATAGAACATGGTCTCCGTGAGACCCTCAAAGGCCCGTCTGCCCACGGCCACCCCTCCTTTCTGATATCGACCCACGATATCGTCTAATGATATCGTAATATCGCCTTTCGATATTGTCAAGGAGGGTGAGAAAAGATCAGAGGAAATAACAAAAACAAAGACTGGAATTGGACACAATCCCAAATGGATGAGGAAAAGGCAGTAAAAGATGGATAAAAAAGGGAGCAGGCAATTTTAACAAGCAGCACAAGAAAATACGAGGGAAGATTGCGCTTGAAATGGTGCAAAACATTGCAATAAAAGAGATTGATGGATTGGTCAAAACTGAAAAAGAAATAGATGCGCAGTTAAAAAATGGAAGAAAAGAGAGCGGGGAGAACCAGTAATAGGGGTGGGATAAAACAAAACTACCACATCTTGTGACGCATAATGAAAAAAGGAGATTTGTGAAAAGTAACAGGCTAAATTTTGTTGAAATCTGACAAAAATTGCCGTATAATGAAAAACTGAGACAACATGAAAATGAGATGGAGGGAATACCTTGCTGGCAATGGGCATTTGCGGCTTCGCGCTGTTTTTCCTCAGCGATGCCAACGACCTCCATTGGGGCAGGCAGGAGCTGCGTTTGTGCTTTCCTTTGGGAGCGCTGCTGCTGACAGCGGCTACGGCGGCGGAGTGCTTGATGAGAGAGGCACCGGTGGCTGGCTGGGGCCGGGCAGCGGCAGGCGCTGGCACGCTCCTTTTTTTGATGTTGGAGATCTACGCGCTGTTTTTCGCGCTGCCGCCCAAGGCCTCCTACGGCACCCCGGGGCAGAGTCGGTCTACCCGTGTGACGGGCCTCTATGCCCTTTGCCGCCATCCGGGGGTGCTGTTTTTCATCCCTTTATATTTTGGATTATGGCTGACCTTCGGCCTTTCTCCGGTAAGCGGAGCAGTGTACGCCTTGCTGGATGTACTGCTGGTGATCTACGAGGACCGGAGAGTGTTTCCGGCGGTGCTGGAAGGATATGCCGACTATCAGCGGCAGGTCCCCTTTCTGTTTCCCAATGCCGGGAGCATCAGCAACTGTTTGTCTGGGCAAAGGCGGAAGAACAAAAAACAATGAGCTGACCTCTCTGAAAGAGTTGGAAAAGACGTCCCATTGGGTGGGGCGAGGAAAGGCAGGTGAGCATCTGTGAAAATTCAGGACCGGGTGAAGCGGGAGAGCCGAGAGACCCTGTGGCAGGAATACTGTGGCTTTTTGGATATGTCCATGGACGAGTATATGTACACCCAGCGCCGGCTGATGGAGGAGCAGATTCACCTGTGGCGTGAAAGTGGTCTGGGCCGCCAGTTGCTCAATGGTGCCCGGCCGGAGACTCTGGAGGAACTGCGGCAGGTCTTGCCTTTGACCACCTATGAGGACTATGCCGATGTGCTGCTGGCCCATCGGGCGGATATGCTCTGCGCCCAGCCCGCCGTCTGGATCCAGACCACCTGGGAGGGAGGGCTGCGCCCCATCAAGAACGCCCCCTATACCCGGGCTATGCTGGATGCCTACCGCCACAACCTGGTGGCTTCACTGATGATGGCCACCGCTACGGAAAAAGGGAACTTCAACTTCCGCAAGGGGGACCGGGTGCTTTACGGCGGCGCGCCGCTGCCCTATGCCACGGGCCTGCTGCCCTCTTTGGCGGAGGAGGAGATCCACTTCACCTGGCTGCCCGACAACGATGCTGCCTCCGGCATGAGCTTCAGCCAGCGCATCAAAAAGGGCTTTGCCATGGCCATGGACGGAGGCCTGGATTTCTTCTTTGGCATCGGCAGCGTGGCCAACTATATCACCGAGAGCTTCGGTAAGCTCAGTGCCGGCGGAAGCGGCGGGAAGCGGGAGATCAAGGTCTCGCCGCTGTATGCTGCCCGCTATCTCAAGGCCAAATATATCAGCCGCCGAGACGGCAAGCCCATGCGCCCCGGGGACATCTTCCACCTCAAGGCCCTGTTCTACGCCGGCACTGACGCCCGGTGCTACCGGGAGCGGTTGGCTGCTGCCTGGGGCGTTATCCCCATCGAGCTGGCCGCCGGCACGGAGACCACCTGCCTGGGGGCGGAGACCTGGGAGCACAATGGCATGGTGTTCTTCCCCAATGCCTGCTTTTATGAGTTCATCCCCCAGCGGGAGATGCAGCTGGCCCGGGCGGACAAGAGCTATCAGCCCCGTACCTGCCTGATGGACGAGGTCCGGGCAGGGGAGAACTACGAGCTGGTCATCAGCGTTCTGCACGGCGGCGCTTTCATGCGCTATCGCATCGGGGACGTGTATCACTGCCTCAGCGCTGGGGGCGGGCGGCTGCCCCGCTTCGCCTTTGTGGACCGGGTGCCCGATGTTATCGATATTGCCGGATTCACCCGCATTACGGAGAAATCCGTCAACGAGGTCATCCGCCTGTCCAAACTGGGCATCGCCGACTGGGTGATGAAAAAGGAGTTTGACCCCACCGGCAATCCCTTTTTGCACATGTATCTGGAGGTGGACCCGGAGTCCCAGATGCGGGACGTGGTGGTCAAGCAGGTGCTGACGGAGCATCTGTCCGTCTATTTCAAGTATTTTGACAGTGACTATGGCGACCTGAAGAAGCTCTTGAACATGGAGCCGCTGCAGATCACCATTCTCAAGACCGGCACTATCGCCGGCTATGAGCGAAAGAGCGGGCGGCAACTCTACCGCATCAATCCCGATACACTTGACATCAATGGTTTGCTGGACTTCGAGCGGGAGCCCATCCGGACGGAGAGGGAGGGATGGCAGTGAGCAACATTCCCTTCCTGTATGTGAATGTGACAGCGCTGTGCTGCTTTGCCCTGCTGTTCGTCACCTTCCTGGCGGCTAAAAAAACACCGGAGATCCGGGCCTTTTTGCTGCTGCTGGGGGACGGCACGCTGTGGCTGGCCGGGGCCGTGCTCATGCGGCTGCGCATTTGGCCGGGGTTGACCTTCTGGTACTATGTTTCCATCCTGACCCTCTTTTCCTTCGCGTGGCTGTTCTATATGTTTCTGCTGCGGTTTACCCGCACCAGTGAACCCTTTACCCTGGGAATCTGGACGCTCATCAATGTGGTGCTGCTGGTGGCCACTGCCACCGGCTTCATCCTGGCTCCGCCTACGCCTCAGCAGACGGCGGAGGGCACCGTATTTCTCTACTCGATCAACTGGCATATCGTCTTTCCCTGCCTGTTCTACGTGGCTTTTACCACCTATCTGGTGCGTCTGACCACCCGGATCATCCGGGAGCAGGGCATTCACTCGCCGGGCCTGCTGCTGGTGATTTTGGGCGGATCCGTCATGGGCATCGGCAACGTGGTCCAGGTGGCCATCCCCGGCAACACCTTCCCCTACGATGCCCTGGCTGGCGTCTTTCTGGCGGGGACTCTCTTTTACGCCCTGTACCGCAAGCGGATGTTCCGTATGACGCTGGTGGTGTCCCGGAGCCTTTTGATGCTGGTGATGAGTGCCATCTGTGTCCTGGGCGGCATGTATATTGTTACCCCGCTTTATAGCTTCCTGGTGGGGATGCTGGGGCTGAGCGACAACGGAGCCATCATGACCGTCTCCGTACTGTTTGCCCTGGTGCTGTTCATGACCTATCTGCTGACCCGGCGGCTCACCGACTCCCTCTTTACACGGGAGGAGCGGCAGAACCGTCTGGTGAAGCAGTTCAGCAATGCCGTTAACCAGTCCCTCAACTCGGTGGAGATCATGGAGAAGCTCTCTGCATGCCTCACCCAGGAGATCGCGGCGGAACAGGTGTATGTGTGCCTGCTGGAAGGGAACCTGTACCGGGGGCGGTACTGCTCCAGTCCTCTGTCTCCTTTGGCTTTTTCTATTGCTAAGGACAGTCCTCAGATCACCTATCTGCGGGAGCAGGAATCCTATCTCATTGTCAATGAGTTTCGCTCCAGCCCCCTGTATCTGTCTGTGTGGGAGGCAGAGAAGGAGCTCTTTGAACGGCTAAAGATCGATTGCGTAGCTGCGCTGAAGGACGGCAAAAATGTCATCGGCTTGGTGTTGATCTCCGCTAAAGAGCGGGAGCGCAAGTTTACCTATGGGGAAATCAGTTTTCTGACTACGGTGGCATCCATCGCCTCCATCGCCCTGAAAAATGCCAGCCTTTATGAGAAGATGTTCCGGGAGGCCCGGATCGACAGCCTCACAGGCGTATATAACTACAAGAGCTTTGTGGAGATGCTGGGGGAGCAGTTCACCGCCTGCCGCGGAGACTGTATCTCGCTGATGTATGTGGATATGGATGACTTCCGGCTCTATAACCAGCTTTACGGTGTAGCAGCGGGAGACCGGGCTCTCCAGGAGACCGCCGGCGCTATCAGCCGGGCCGTGGGGGAGGCGGGACTGGTGTTCCGCACCAGCGGCAAGGTCTTTGCCGTGCTGCTGCCCCACAAGGACACCCGGGAGGCGGAAGTCATGGCTGCGGAGATCCGCAGCCGATTGGCGGCTGTGGACTGCTATGATGATGGCCGGCGCAAGTCCTTGACTGTCAGCGTGGGCATCTGCACCGCCCCCTACGCTGCCTCCACCGGCAAGGAGCTGATGGACAACGCAGACCTGGCGGTCTACAATGCCAAGAAAAATGGTAAGGATACCGTGCTGGTGTTCCGGGGCGGAGGCCTGCCTAAGGAGCTCTCTGAACGGACCCATGCCATCGTGGACCAGATCCAGCGCAGCGGCGACAGTGACTACCGCAACGCCATGTCCATGATCTCCGCCCTTACTGCAGCCATCGACGCCAAGGA
>CALXDZ010000011.1 GCA_944387205.1 uncultured Oscillospiraceae bacterium | reverse complement strand
CCGCCCAGTGTGATGATGGTGTCCGCGCCTGCGGCCACCGCGGGCGGAAGGAGAAACTCCAGCTTGCGCGTCTTGTTGCCGCCGAAGGCCAGTGCCGTCAGGTCGTCCCGCTTGATATAGATTTTGGGGCCCCCGAGGCATTCTGTCAGGTTGGGCGCATACTCCAGGGGTGTGGGCAGTGGGGTGAGGGGCAGGCGGGGATGTTGTGCAATGAGCCGCTTGATGTCCATGTCTCTACCCCCAATCACTTATAACAGACTCGGCAACAGGGTGGTCAACGGCGGGACATAAGTCACGATGAGTAGCGCCACGAGCAACGGCACATAGAGCGGTAGCAGCTCCTTCAGCACCTTGACGGCCGGCACATTTCCCACGGTGGCCACCGTATACAGGCCCACGCCGAAGGGGGGCGTCAGCATACCGATAGTCAGGTTGAGCACCAGTATCACGCCCAGGTGAATGGGATCCACCTGGATGGCGGTAGCCACCGGCAGGAGGATGGGCGTGAGAATGGTCAGGGAGGAGATGGTCTCCATGAACATGCCAACCAGCAGAACCAGAATGTTGATCAGCAGCAGGATCATTGCAGGATGCTCCGCCATGCCCAGGAAGGCGCTGGTGACCATCTCCGGGAAGTGCTCCAGCGTGAGCACCTTGGTGAAGAAGGCGGCCACGCCGATGATGAGGAAAATGTTGCAGATGGTCTTATAGGTCTCAATGATGGAGTTCTTCAGGATCTTGAAGGAGAATTTCCCCTTGATGGCCTCTGCCACCAGGATGTACAGCACAGCGGCCGCGCCGGCCTCGCTGGGGCTGCACACTCCGCCCAGCATGGCGACGATGATGGCGGGGATGAGGATGAGCACGTGCAGGGCCTGCTTGGTGGCCTGCCACAGGCTCTCCTTGGGGGCCGAGGGAACCGGGGCGCCCGCAGCCACAGGGCGGGGCTTCAGCTTGGTGCGGCACTGGATGGAGACGAAGATGTACATCACGATGACAATGACGAACGCAGGCAGCATCCCGGCCATCAGGCAGCCCAGGGAGGAGGTCTGCGCCAGCACCGCGTAGATCAGCAGGGGAATGCTGGGCGGGAAGATCGGGCCCACCATGGAGGTGGCCGCCGACAGCGCGGCCGCATATTCCCTGGAGAAGCCCTCGTCCTCCATGGCCTTGATCTCAATCTGGCCCAGGCCGCCGATGTCGGCCACCGCCGCGCCGGACATGCCGGCAAAGATCAGACTGACGATGATGTTGACCTTGGCGGTGTAGCCCTTGGCGTTCCGCATCAGCACCCGGCAGAAATTGAACAGGTTCGTGGTCTCCCCGAAATTGTTGATCAGACAGCCCATCAGGATGAACAGGGGGCTGGCGACCAGGGGGAAGGAGTTGAGCGATTGGAAGATGGAGTAGGCCATGGTGGAGGGGGGGAGCCCCTCCACGATGACGTACAGCAGGGACGGTATGCCCATGGCGGCCACAATGGGGAAGCCGCCCAGCAGCAGAACCAGAAACAGAATCAGAACGACCGCAAGCATTGATTCACACCTTCTTTCGGATGTCCCGGATTAGGCCCAGCAGGGCAAAAATGCCCCAGAGCACGGAAAATACGATCATGACGGTGTGCAGCCAGGCGTACGGAATCCCGGCCGCGTGGGTCTTCAGCACCTTGATCTGCGGGAACAGCTGCGCCTCGCCTGCCAGCACTCCGGCGACGCAGCCCAGGATCAGGATGCGGCTGATGATGCGGAACACCTTTTTGGCGCCCGGTCCCAGCCGCTCCTCCAGAAACTCCACCCGCAGGTGGGAGTCATACCGCTCCACAATTGGCAGGCCCACAAACACCATCACGATCAGGGAGAAGCAGGCCACCTCCTCCGGGAAATCCAGCGGCAGATTGAAAATGGAGCGGGTAATGATCTGCAGGCCGATTACCCCCACAATCAGGATTGTGATGGCAATTTCCAGCCAGTCGACCACCCGTTCAAAGCCGTCCAGCCACTTTTTCATAACAACCTCCCTGTCCGTCCGTCAGTTCTCCTCCAGGTAGTCCATGATCTCCTGGAATATGTCGCCCCAGTCATCCTGGAACTTCGCGCTCACCTCGTCCCGGATGCGCTCCGTGTCAAAGGAGAGCTCATCCGCGTCGATGATGGTCATGCCCTGGGCCTCTATCTCGGCCCGCATCTCGTCCTCACTCTCGGCGAAGCTGTCATAGACCGCCTGCCGGGCGTCCACGCCGGCCTGCTCCAGGATCTGCTGATCCTCCTCGGAGAGCTTGGCCCAGCTGGCCTCGTTGATGAATACGCCGGACAGGGTCGGATTGTGTCCGGTCATGATGCAGTAGTGCTCAATCTCGTGCAGTCCGGTGTCCACGATGTTGGAGAACGGCATGCCCGTGCCGTCGATCATGTTGGTCACCAGGGAGGTGATGACCTCGCCCCAGCCCATGGGAGTTGGGGTCGCGCCCATGGCGCTCATGGTCTCCATAAAGATCTTGCTCGGGATGACCCGGATTTTCAGCCCCTGCAGGTCCTCCTCCGAGTATACGGGCTGATTCGTGGTGAGCAGATTCTGATTGCCCCAGGAATAGGTGGCCACCAGGCGCACTCCAGAGCCGGCCAGCTCCTCGTTGAGCCGGTCCATGATGGGGGAGTCGGGGTGGGTCACCTTGAACAGATCCTCCTCGCTGTCGAAGAGATAGGGAGCCTCCAGAACAGAGAGGGCCGGGCAGAGATCCGTCACCTCGCTCACATCGTGCTGACTCAGATCGGCGATACCGGTCTGGGTGCCCTCGATATTGTTCGCCGTCAGAGTGCCGCCGAAATAATTTTCCACGATGACCCTGCCCTCGGTTCGCTCCTCCACCAGTTCCTTGAAGGTCAGGCAGAACACGCCGGCCGGGGACTGCTCGCCGTTTACATCGCTGAATTTGAGCACAATGGGCTCCGCGCTCCCCTGGCCAGCCGCCTCACCGCCGGACTCCGCAGGGGAGGAGCAGCTGGCACACAGCAGCAGGGTGGGGATCAGGGTCAGAACTGCCAATGCGGTAATTTTCCTCTTCATTTGTAATCCTCCTGTCATTTCGTGCTCTGTGCATCCATACATAAGCGCGGCATGGCCGCAGGTCAGCAGAGGGCCCCGTCCTTCATGAACAGCTGCCCGTCCAGCCAGATGGTCGGCCTCAGGTACACCAGGTCCAGGTGCTGGGGACAACTGTTTTTGCCCCCAAACCCCGTGTTGCTGCCAAAGGCAAAATGACCGGTGCCGTAGACCCCCTCGTCGATCACGATGCTTCCGCAGGGCTTTGCGTCCGGATTCAGCCCGATGGCGAATTCAGCCAGCACATCACCTCCCGATACGGACCGTATCCGCTCTGCCAGACAGCCGGCCTGCCTGCCGCCGCGGATATCCACAGCGCGTCCCTCCGAAACGGAGATCTCGATGGGCTCCTCCAGCATACCCAGGCCCGTTCCGCTCAGGTCGGCCACCAGAGTGCCCTCCGCGCTCCCCTCCAGAGGAGCAATGTAAACCTCCATGTCCGGAACCGCGGCCATCACGCCGGGCTCCCTGCAGGTTCCGAGACAGCAGCTGGACTGCCTCCCCTGGATCTGAAACCGCAGATCCGTACCGCCGGGGGCGCAGACCCTGACGTCGCACCCGCGGTCGAAGGCTGCCTGAACCGCTACTACCCGCTCCTTCAGGCCCGCGAAATCCGCGCCCAGGGCCGGATTGCTCAGGAAGTCCTCCGGAGCCTCCGTCATGGTTACCACCCGTCCTCCCCTCCGGATACACCGGCCGGTGACGGGGGCATAGCCCAGGGTGTGGGTGGTCACGGCGAATACCACATCAGCTGAATCGATGGCCGCCTCTAGCGGGGTGGGCAGTATTCCGGCCGGCAGGTTTCCGTCGAACAGAAGCTGTACGCCGTGCACCCCCAGCTGCTGGCATGCTAGGAAAAGCTGCTGCGCCACGTTGGGGGGGCGGCGGGTATCCGTGACAATGACCACCGAGTCTCCTGGGCAGACCCCCACACAGTCCCGGACGACCCGGACTGCGCTCTCAATCGCACCCATATGACCTTCCTCCTTTTTTCTCTATTGGGGCTCACATCCCCTTCGCCCGATATATGATGCAACTTCCATGCCAACCCGACACACAAAATTCCAGAAAATTTCGGGCACATTTTTTCTGTTTTTTACATAAACAGCTTATACTCATCTGTCTGCCTTCTGTACAATGGGGTGATTGCGTGCTATAATTACCCCATTAATAAGTCAGGAGGAGGCGGTTCCATGCCTGCGAAAACGGTAGCAGTGGTCACCCTGTCAACCACCGTGGTCCAGTTTTACGCCAAGCAGCTACACGCGTTGTTCGGAGAACTGATTCAGATTGTCCCCTACAGCTTTGAAGACGGCTCCGCGTACCGGATTGAGCCGGCGGATCTGATCATTGTTTCCAGCAGCGCCGCAGAAAACTATCAGGCCGCCCGGCAGTGGCTTCCGCCCGGCAGCCTGTCCATCCTTTCGAACATTACCATTACCAGATCCGCGCTGGAACAGCTGATGGATCTCCCTCAGGGTACAAAGGCCCTGCTTGTAAATCTCAGCCTGAAAATGGCAATGGAGGTCATCTCTGACCTCCACCACCTGGGGGTGAACCACATCGAGTTTGTCCCCTTTTATCCCTTTGCCGAGCCGGCACCCAACGTCGATCTGGCCATCACGCCAGACGAGGTGCACTATGTCCCTCCCCACGTCAAAAAGATCATCAACCTGGGCCAGCGCACCTTTGACGGCCCCACAATCACGGAGATCGCGCTGAAGCTGGGTTATGAGTATCTCCTGGAGACGGAGCCCTTTCGGCGCTATTTCAAGATGCTGCCCGGAGACAACTACAGTATCAAGCATCTGTTCGCCACCAAGTCCCAGTTGGAGAGCCGGTTTGACCTGCTGCTGAATGTGCTGGACATTGGAATCATCGGGATGGATCATCGATCCCACATCTTTGCCTACAACCAGGAGGCGCAAAAAATTCTGGGCACGCCGCCGGACTGTGTCATCGGCATGGAGGCGTCCGAGGCGCTCCCCTTCCTGGTTCTCGGTGGCGGCGCGGGGGCACGGCCGGAGCAGCGAAGCTGGCTGGTACATTACGGTGGGAAGAACATTGACGTGAGTATTTTCCCGGTCATACGGAGAGAGGAGTACCAGGGCGCGTTCATTCTGCTCCAGGACTTCACAGTGGAGGAAAACAAACAGCACAAAATGCGGGCGCAACTGCTCTCCCGCGGCTATCAGGCTAGATATACCTTTGAAAATATACTGGGTGACAGTCCGGCGATTCAGAAGGCAATCGCGCTGGCCAAGAAAATGGCCGTCACAGATCTGCCGATTCTGATCACGGGGGAGAGCGGAACCGGTAAGGAGCTCTTCTCCCATGCGATTCACAACCACTCCAAGCGCCGGAATGGTCCCTTTCTTGCGATCAACTGTGCCTCTATCCCGGATACCCTGCTGGAGAGCGAGCTGTTCGGCTATGAGGAGGGCGCCTTCACCGGGGCGAAGAAGGGCGGAAAGCTGGGCCTCTTTGAATTCGCCCACCACGGGACCCTGCTTTTGGATGAGATCGAGGGGATGAGTCCCAACCTGCAGGTCAAGCTGCTGCGGGTTCTTCAGGAAAAAGAGGTGATGCGGGTTGGCGGGAACAAGATCATCCACGTGGACGTGCGGCTGATCGCTGCCAGCAACCGGGATCTGGACGAGATGGTGGCGGAGAACACCTTCCGCAAGGATTTGTTCTACCGGCTGAACACACTTCCCCTCCATGTCCCGCCTCTGCGGGAACGCGGCGCGGATATTCTGCTACTGATAGAGAAGACGCGGCGCGCCCAGGGTGCCTCGTTTGAACTCTCCCCCGAGGCGGCCCGCATGCTGCTGGATTACCCTTTCCCCGGGAATGTACGTGAGCTTATCAACTATGTAGAATATCTCTCCTGCATTGGCGGCACACACATCGATGTGGACGACTTGCCCGCAGCCATCCAGCGCTATCGGGAGACCCATACCGTTCCACCGTCCGTCCGCCCGTCCTCTGCTGCAGCCGCGCTGATTCAGCTGGCCGGATCCGCGCTGCCGCAGTACTGCCTCCTGCTGGACGCCCTTGCGCAGGACGCCCCCAGCGCTGCGGGTATGGGCCGCCGCAGCCTCTACCACATTGCGCTGAACGCCGGCCAGCCGCTCTCCGACTATGAAATACGCACACTGCTGCACAACCTGCAGTCGCTGAACCTGATCACCATATCTCGAGGAAGAAGCGCGACCAAAATCACGGAGGCCGGAAGGGCGGTTCTTGCGGAGCTGAAGCGGGAAAGCCCTGCACTCAGCCCTCGTCCGTGAGCAGCCCTGAAAAATGCCGCAGGCAGCGGAAAGGATGGCACAGATCAGTAGGCGGAACGGTCAAAAAATCTGCCGCTTTCATCGTCGTCAATGTAGTGCCGGATATTTGTCAATTTTAGCTGTTTGGCGTAGCTTTCCAAAAATTTCTTCTGGTTTTGTATAGAGTTGCTTTCGCCGCCGTCCCTGTCCTCGTCGCCTATGGAAAGGCGGGAGTAAAGGGCTGTGATTTTGCTGTAATCATTCATGTGCATATCCTCCTGTGCGTCCATGTAGTATTCTTTACACTTAAGATTATGCACTCCAACGGGCGCTACCGTATTCCATACCGTGGCGGTATTTTTTCGTGTTCTTCCCCCTCATTTAGACCGCCAGCCGGAGGAGCAGCTCCCCGGCAATGCCTATCAGCAGGTCCGTCGGCTCCAGGCTCGGCGCCGGGGAGGCAAACGCCATCGAAAATCTATCCCGGATGGAGAGCAGCTTTGCGGAAAGGTCCGCGCCTGGGGCAAGCCGGAAGGCCTGGGCCAGGTTGACAAAGGGATAGCCGAACAACAGATAGGGGAGATTGTACTGCACCCCAAATATTGGACAAATATGACTGTCTCAAGCAGCACCAAGGGCTTTACGTCCATGAACGGCTGGAGGCAGACCACCCAGGCTCAATTTGATTCTTCGGTTGCTGTAGTATTCAAGATAGGAAACCAGTTCTGTTTTAAACTGCTCCATGGACGCAAACTTTTGCAGATAGAGCAACTCTGATCTGAGGGGCCCAAAGAAATTTTCCACGACAGCATTATACAG
>CALXDZ010000010.1 GCA_944387205.1 uncultured Oscillospiraceae bacterium | reverse complement strand
TTTTGTTACAGGATTCTTCTTTTATTTCCTCATTTTGGCGTTTGTACCAAATCAACACTCTCAGCCATGTGCAAAAGTTCTTCTTTACTGGCCCAGGCGTCAATCAAAAATACGATTCCGGTATCTTGATCCATCCAAAGCAGCGCATTTGATTCATTTCCATCTATCGAACGGTAAAACTCCCCGTCAGCTTCATTGACCACGACCGCTTCTTTTTCCATATGATCTGTCATAATCCCTATGGCCGTTCCCTGACTCATCCAATAGTATCGGAAAGACAGCCGTTGCCCTTCTGAATCCTCATAAGAAATTCGCGCATGGCCCCGCTCCTTGCTCCGCTCTGTCTCCACATATCCCTCCAAGGGGTCCCCGATCTCATACCAGGGCAGCTCCTCCTGAGCCGGCGTGCCGCCGAAATGATAGCTCACCATGCGCCCGGTCCACGTCCGGACCCACTGGGCCACCTCTGCCCGGACCGTAGGCGAGAGGGTCAGCACCCCGCCCAGGGCCACCGCGCACACCAGCGCCAGGCAGGCCGCCGCCCGCAGCACCCGCCGCCCCAGGGAGCGGGACGCCCGCCGGGCATAGCCCCGGGGATCGGCCAACATCGCCCGCATCCTTCGCCGCTGGCGCCGGGATTCCGCCTCCGGCTGCTCCGTCTCCTTGGCCCAATCCTCCGCTCCCGCGTCCAGCAGGGCGTAGCGCAACAGGGCATCCAACTCCCGATCCGTCATGGCGTATATCCCTCCTCCCGCAGCTTTTGCTGCAGCAGCGCCCGGCCCCGGCTGATGCGGACCCGGACGGCCCCCTCGCTGAGCTGCAGCGCCTGGGCGATCTCCCGGTCCGTGCGCTCCTGGAGAAACTTCATCTCCAGGGCAGCCCGGTAGGTCTCCGGCATGGCGCGGATGACGGCAGCGATGTCCTCCGCTTCGCTGCTCTCTGCCTGCGCCGCAAAGTCCCCCCAGTCCTCCAGGGGCACTGTGGGCCTTTCCCGCCGCAGCAGCGTGAGGCACTCGTTGCGCACCGCCACGGACAGGTAGCCCCCCAGCCGCTCCTCCGGCAGGTCCCGCAACCGCTCCAAATGTCCGATAAGGTGGAGAAAGGCGTTGTGGACCGCGTCCTCCGCCCGCTCCTCCGCTGCCAGATACCGACGGGCCTGCCCCAGCATCCGGCGGTAATACCGTTCATAGACCATCCGGAGCCACTCCTTTTCCCAGGGCTCCTCCACCAGGGCAAGGTACATGGTCAGCACGCTTCCACCTCCTCCCGCCTGCTTCCGGGAGAGGCGTTCCATTCCCTCAACGCCTCAAGGCCCGGTTTTGTTACAGCCGCGGCGCTCCTTTGGAGTTTTTCGGCAGTTTGCTCAAATTTATCGTGTGTTTCTATGCAAATTGCCGCCTTTCGTTTCCTTGAAAAGCCACACTTTTTCTTCATTTTACCTGTCCCTTTTTCGTTTGTAAACGCTTTCCGCCCCCGGTCTGCGGCTCCTTTTCACACGGGTTTTACACAAAGAAGATAGCGTCACGCACTTTATTTCGCTACACTGCTCTATGGAGGGCCTGCTCTTCAGACACAGACAGGCGGATACGGAGGCGCTGACATGCATAGGAATTCCATGGGAGCCTGTTTTGATGTTCCGGCCTCCATATCCGCCCAGGCCACTCTCTTCGCTCTTTGTCAATGCGGGCCTCCCCTTTCTGTTGCAGTTATCCCATAGTAAAAAAGGAGTGAGCGTTCCATGCTGCCGTGTCAGTCTGCCTGCCCGAATTATCGAAACGGATGTCACAAGACCTGCCTTCGCTGGAAGGCCTTTCAAGAGGAACAGGCCCTTCAGCGGGAGGCCAAAAAACGCTATCTGAAATTTCATCTGGAGCGCTGCGCCCAGATGGACCGGCAGCTTCTTTCCCTGCAGTGCCGCCATCCGTTTTAGAACCGGGGCGGAGAACCATCAGGAAAGGCGGAATCGATCGTGCAGAAAACCTATGTACTGGACACCAATGTTCTGATCCAGGCCCCCTATGCCCTGGAATCCTTTGAGGACAACCACATCGTCCTGCCTCTGGCGGTGCTGGAAGAGCTGGACGGGCTCAAGCGCGCCGAAGGTGAACGGGGCAGCAATGCCCGTCAGGTCATCCGCTTTTTGGAGCGGCTGCGCCTGCAGGGAAATCTGATCGACGGCGTACCATTGCCCGGCGGCGGACAGCTGCGGCTGGAGGTCAACCATGTGGGCGTCACGCTGCCGGACGGAATGGACCCGGAGAGCCGGGACAACCGGATCCTGAAAGTCTGCAAGGGGCTTTTGGAGGAGGGCACCCCCGCCATCTTGGTCACACGGGATATCGTGGCCCGCATCAAGTCCCAGATGATGGGGGTGACGGCGGAGGACTTTACCACCGACCAGGTGCCCTCCGGCAAAAGGGCCTACGCCGGCCGGGGCGAGTGCTATGTGCCCAATGAGCTGCTCTCCGGCTTCAAGAAAAAGGGGCTCCTCCCCGAGGCTGTCTACCGCACGGACGAAGCAGGGACCCGTCAAAGCGTGGAGCTGACGGAAAACGAATTCCTCATTCTCCGCTCTGACACCGAGGCGAAAAAGACCATGCTGGGCCGCTACCACGGCGGCAAGATCACCGCCTTGACCCACGGCAGCACCAAGCCCTTCGGCGTCAAGGCCCGGAGTGTAGGCCAGCAGTTTCTGCAGGAGGCCCTGATGCTCAGTGCCAAGGAGGCGCCTCTGGTCATCGTCAAGGGTCCCGCCGGCACAGCCAAGACCTTTTACACCCTGGCTGTGGGCCTGGAGAAGGTGCTGGAGCAGGAGGAAAAAGAGTACCGGAAGATTTTGGTGTGCCGGCCTAACGCCCAGTTCGACCAGGACATCGGCTTCCTGCCCGGCAGTGAGCAGGAGAAAATCTCTCCCCTGCTGCGCCCCATCGTGGACAATCTGGAGATCCTCATGGATCTGGACCGGAAAAAGGCTCACCGCAGCGAGGAAGATCTGCACGGCCGGATCGATTATCTCTTTGAGACCGGCGTCATCACCGCCGAGGCCATGAACTTCATGCGGGGCCGCTCCATCACTGACACCTGGCTCATGATCGACGAAGCGCAGAACCTGACGCCCCGGCAGGTCAAGGGTATCATCACACGGGTGGGCTATGGGACTAAGGTCATTCTCCTGGGCGACCCGGCCCAGATCGACCACCCGCTGCTGGACGAGCGCACCAACGGCCTGAGCTATGCCGCTGAGCGGATGCGAGGCAGCCCCCTGTGCGTCCAACTGACCATGCAGCCGGATGAGTGTGAGCGCTCCGATCTAGCTCTGGACGCCGCTCTCCGAATGTAATAGTCGTTCCCCTCTTCAGCAAGCAGCCCGGCATCTCCGCGGAGATGCCGGGCTGCTTGCTATTCATTTTTCTCTTCATTATCCACCCAGGTGCAGCTCCAGCAGTTCTTCCATAGTCAGGCGCCGCACATGTCCTGTATAGTTTCCCTCCGTGCCGGCCAAGCCCGCAACGAACCCCGGCAGCAGTTCCAAGGGCCAGTAGCCCTCTCCCGCTTCCAGAGGCGGTTCTCGGTCCAGCATGGAGAAAATCCCTCCTCCGGTGCGCTTGACCCGAGCCTCCCGGCGGACCCACAGTCGGAAAAAGTCCTCCTCCGTAGTCCACCCGGTCAGCCGCCGGCCCAGCCGGGGAGGCACAGGGCCTAGCTTCTCCACATCTATACCCAAGGGGCAGTCATCCACCGCCGCCGCCACCAGGCCGGCGGTATGGCTGAGACTGAAGTGCACCCGAGGAAAACCAGGAAAGAAGGGCTTGCCCACCGCTGCCGTCTCCAGGACGGGAAAGGTCTTCCAGCCAAGGCGGTGCTCCAGCATCGCCAGCAGCAGCGCATAGGCGCACAGAGGTTCCCGCCGGTGCTCCGTGGCCGTTCCAAGACGCCCCCGCCGCTCCGGCGGCAGCAGCGCCGTCAATGCCGCATCCTCTGCCGCCGTCAGAGGCCGGGCCAGCTCTGCTGCCCACACATCCATGGCCATGTTCTCTTTCCCTCCTCTCATTTTCCCCATCATACTACGGCGAAACCGCCCCTGTAAATGACCTTCCACCCTTCCAAAAGCCGCTTTTTCAAAAAAATCGGGAAAAAAAGAGGAAAACGGCCACCGGCGGGGTATAAGTAGATGTATTGTTTTCGTCGGAAATCGGTTCTGGGTTCGGGGAACGCTCCGGCGAAGGCGAAAAACGCCGGCGGTTTTCCCAAAAGCCGGGCTAAAAGGGCTTTTTTGCGTATAAAGACGCGAAAGTACGGCGAAACTTTGGAAGGGAGGCGGTTTTTTGGCATTTCCCCAGAGTTTTCTGGACGAGCTGGTGGCCCGCAGCGATATTGCGGACGTAGTAGGCCAATATGTGGCTTTGACCAGAAAGGGATCCAATCTCTTTGGGCTGTGCCCGTTTCACAACGAAAAGACTCCCTCCTTTTCCGTCTCGCCGGACAAGCAGATCTACCACTGCTTCGGCTGTAAAAAAGGCGGGGGCGTCATCAACTTCATCATGGAGATCGAGAATCTGTCCTTTCCGGACGCGGTCCGTTTTTTGGCCAAGCGAGCCAACATGGAAGTGCCGGAGGAGGAGCAGGGACGGGAGAGCCAGCTGCGGGCCCGGATCCTGGCACTGAACCGGGATGCTGCCCGCTTTTACTACCAGTGTCTCCAAAAACCAGAGGGGGCTGCGGTGGCGGAATACCTCAACCGCCGGCGCATCACCCGGCAGACCGCCGTCCGCTTCGGCCTGGGCGCCTCATTGGACCAGTGGGACGCTCTGATCCAGGCCATGACCCACAAGGGCTACTCCAAGACGGAGCTGCTCTCTGCGGGCCTGGCGGTCCAGGGCAAAAACGGCGGTATCTATGACAAGTTCCGCAACCGGCTCATGTTCCCCGTCATCGACGTGCGGGGGGACGTGGTGGCCTTCGGCGGCCGGGTGCTGGACAAGTCTGAGCCCAAATACATGAACTCCCAGGAAACGCTGGTGTTCAGCAAACGGCGGGTGCTTTACGGTCTGAACCTGGCCAAAAAGTCCAAGCGGCCCAACATCATCCTCTGCGAGGGCAACATCGACGTGGTGACCATGCACCAAGCGGGCTTTGACAACGCCGTGGCCTCCATGGGCACTGCCCTGACCACTGAGCAGACCCGGCTTTTGAGCCGGTACACCAAGGAACTGGTGCTGTGCTACGACAACGACAACGCCGGCCAGCTGGCCACTGCCCGGGCCCTGGAGATTCTGGATAACTCCGAGTTCTCCGTGAAGGTCCTGCGGCTGCCCCAGCGGCTGGTGGACGGCCAGTATGTCAAGCAGGACGCCGACGACTTCATCAAGTTCCAGGGCCCTGAAGCCTTCGACCGGCTCCTCAACGGCAGCGAGAACGGCATCGCCTTCCGTATGACTCAGATTGCCGGACGCCACGACCTGGGAGACGATGAGCAGCGGGTTGCCTACTGTGAGGAAGTCAGCGACCTGCTGGCAGGACTGGAAAACGCCGTGGAGCGGGAGATCTACACCACCCGGGCGGCTCAGGCCGCCCACATTACCCCGGAGGCCATGAAGCTGGAGGTCCAGCGGGCCTTCAAGCGGCGTCTGGCCCGAGACAAGCGCCAGCGCCAGCGGCAGGAGCTCAACCCTGCCGCCGCCCTCCAGCCCAAGGAGCGGGACCTGCGCTACACCAACGTCCGCTCCGCCATGGCCGAGGAGGGCATCATCCGGCTTTTGGTACTGGACGAGGGGCTCTTCCCCCAGGAGGCGCCCATCCAGCCGGAACAGTTCTCCTCCCCCGCCCTGGGCCATATCTATGGGACACTGCTCCAGGCCAGGGAGGCGGGCCGGCCCCTGAGCGTAGCTGCCTTGGCCGGAGAGCTGAACACCGAGGAAATGGGACTTTTGACCAATCTCTTGCAAAAGCCCGTGTCCCTGGCCAACGGCGTCCAGGCGCTGGAGGACTACATAACCATCGTACGAACCGAGTATGACAAGCGCAGCGGGCAGGGCACTATGGACCCTTTGCTGGCAGCGCAGGAATTCAGAAAGAGAAAAAGGGAAGGAAAGCAGGAATTATGACCATGAAAAAAGACAACGAAAAGCTGACGGCGGAGCAGACGACGGAAAAGGCCCCCAAGAAGACCGCCAAA
>CALXDZ010000009.1 GCA_944387205.1 uncultured Oscillospiraceae bacterium | reverse complement strand
GCATCACTATGTGGAACCTCACCATGGACAGCATATTCTCCCCGGCCTGTGGGAGATCGGCCAGGCGGTACAGGAGCACCGGGTACTGGAGATTGAGTATGAGCGCATGAAGGAGCCCAAATTGGTGTGCCGACGTGTGCTGCCGGCAGGGATCATGTTTTCGGAGTACTACTTCTATCTGACAGCATTCCTGGAGGACAAAACCACTTTTGAAAACCCGGACGACCTGTTCCCCACCATCTATCGAATTGATCGGATCAAGTCCTTCAAGGTTCTGGACGAGCATTTCAGCGTTCCTTATAAAGACCGTTTCCAGGAGGGTGAATTCCGCAAGCGGGTGCAATTCATGTACGGCGGAAAACTGGAGCGGATTAGGTTCCGATACACCGGCCCCTCCATCGAGGCCGTGCTGGATCGTCTGCCTACCGCCAGAATCACGGCCCAGGACGAGACCAGCTGGACCGTGGAGGCCGAGGTGTTCGGGAAAGGGATCGAGATGTGGCTGCGAAGCCAGGGGGAGTATGTAAAGTTCCCCATGTGTGAATCGTAATTTCGGGGGAGGATTTGCTATGTTGACATCAAAAAATGAAAATGCCGTTTTGGACGCTATGGATTTTGAAGCTAAGGAAGTATCTTTGGACGAGCTTGAACAAAGTTTGGAAACTGAACTTGAAGAACAATTTGAAGATCTTACTTTTTTGCAGGAGGAGCGTGAACATATAAACAATCCAGACCACCTCGGTGAAACAATCTTAAATGTGGTTTGGGAGCAATTTATGAATCAGGTTGCTACAACTGCAGGTGAAGATTTTATTAAAGAAAACAGAGGACTTCATTTGGATTTGAGAAAAGAAGCCCATATTCAAACCACAGAAAATTTTGCAAAAGGCAAAATTGCAAAGCATAATACTGAAATTGATTATCAGCAGAGATATGATGATTGGCAATCTAATTTTGTAAAAGATGAAAATGGTAATGTTGTAACACATCAAACAAGGGCAGGAAAAGAAGAAGCGACTTTAGTCAAAGGAGCAAGGAAAGCATTTGACGATGGTCGCCCGACAGGTTCTGCAGAAAAACACACAGATATGGATCATACTGTTTCCGCCGCAGAAATTATTAGAGACCCGACCGCAAATGCCCATATGACAAAAGATGAGCAGATTGCATTTGCCAATAGTGATGCAAATTTGAATGAGATGGATTCGAGTCTCAATCGTTCAAAGGGAGACATGTCAATGACAGATTGGCTTGATAACCCTAATTCAAAAGGTCAAAAGCCAAATGAGATTTTTGATATAAGTGCAGAAGACGATGCAAAATTGCGTCAAAAAGATGCTGAAGCTCGTGATGAGTACGAAAAGCAGAAAAAAGAGGCGGAACAAAAGTCTATTGAGGCAGGGAAAAAGTCCCAGAAGGAGGAAGCCTTCCGCATTGGGGGAAAAGCACTTCGTACAGCCCTTATGGCAATTCTTGCTGCACTGGCGAAAGAAGTTATAGGAAAGCTCGTTCTGTGGCTCAAATCGGCGGAAAAAAGTTTGAATACACTGCTTGAGCATATTAAAATGGCAATCCGTTCCTTTGTAGGCAAGCTCAAAGGTCTCCTTGTCAGCACTTCAGATTCTGTGATAACGACAATTGTCACGTCCATTGTTGGTCCAGTTGTAGGCACTGTTAAAAAGGTATTTACGTTGCTAAAGCAAGGCTGGCAATCCCTCAAAGAAGCGGTTCAATATTTGCAGAAACCAGAGAACAGGGGAAAACCTTTAAGCTACCTTTTACCTCAAGTTGGCATTATTGTTGTAACTGGCCTTAGTGGAATCGGAGCAATTGTGCTTGGCGAATTCATTGAAAAAGGACTCGTTGCTCTATTGCCGGGCTTAGGCGTAAATATTCCGATTCTTGGTAGCCCTGCCAATCTAATTGGTATGCTTATGGGGGCGATCGTCTGCGGCGTTATTGGCGCAATCGCCATTAACCTAATCAACAAGTATGTTGCAAGACAACAGAAAAATGCCAATTTGGACGCTCAAATCGACAAGAAAAATGAAATACTGCAAACGCAGGACAAGCTCATTGAAGTCAAGGTTCAAAAGATGGTCCATACCAAAGAAGATGCTTTGCGCACTATGAAGGAGACTCGTGAACAGGCTAAGGACATCATTAGTGAGGCCATGGCAACCATTTTCCGTGAAGATGAAGAGGATAATCCAGATAGTTTGAGTTCAACTGCTGATGACTTGGCAGATTTGCTTAGCTGAGGAAGGAGTTCAAAATGAAGGGACGCGCATTTTTCATTATCGGGGGTATTGTGGTGGCTGGCGTGATTGCTTATGAAATTTATAAGCATTTCAGCAAGCCTATGGACAGAGGTTATAGCAAGAAACCGAGTCCCAGTGAGGACTCTTCTGCCGCAAATGATGTTCCTGAATCGGAATCGCTGAAAGCTCGCTCAACCACCGCTGATGAGGTTTATAAAGCGAAAGCAGCTATTGTCCATTCTGTCAGGGAGAGACATGGTGAAGCAGCGAGAGTTATGGAAGAATCGTTAAACACAATTTTCAAAGAAACTAATGATGAAGTCATCACAGAGAATAGCGAATTGCTTGGGAATACAAGCAAAGAACTCGATGATTTGCTGAATTAAGGCCGCACTGCATCGTGGCTCTGTAAGAGTAAACACGAAAGATCCCTAACGATGTTTGTGAACTGTGGGAAGAAAGGGGACTATACCAATGGATTGGGACCAAATATATGCGCGAGGTGTTAATGTCGAGGCACTCAGGAAAGAGGATGAAGAATATTCTGAAATGCTCAAGGCGGCAATAGGCGGCAATTGTTCCGCACAGTATTGTCTTGCGCTATGGCATGAAAAAGTTAATAACAAGCCGGAAGTTGCGATAAAGTGGTACAAAAAAGCTGCGGGCCAAAATTTCAAGGAGGCGTTGGAGGCGGTTTCTCGATTAGAAGGCAATGGTGAAACTGCATCCGAAAGTGTCACTGCCGATAGCCCAAGTACTTTCCTTGTTATTAGAGAACATGACTTCCAAGAAGCAAAAAATTCTTTGAGAAAATATACAGAGCAGGCCAAAGAGGAAGTCGAATTGAGCAGAGTTCCTTCTGATGGCGGTTTGTTTAATCTTGGAGACCACAAGGTTACGGGTTCAGAATTGAACCGAATAACGACACAAATTCAAGATTATCTTATCAATCTCAACCATCTTAGCAAGGGACTTGTTGACGAGTTTGGTCAAGTATATAAGGCATTTGAGTACCTTGACAAAGATTATATTTCTGGCATTGTAGCTTCTATTAAGGCTGCTGAGAAAGTGAGCATAGAGGAACAGAAAGACCGCAAAGATATTAAGGAACTTATCGAGCAACACAGGCAATCTATCGCTGTTTTGAAAAAGTTTAAGGCGGATATTGAAAAACTCAAGCACTTGACTGATATTGATAAGGCTTGGGAACTGATTGAGAAACAAGCGAAACTGTCCAAGGAACTTAGCAACTACATAGCAGGGCTTTCAAAACTGAAACACATCAAAGATGTGGATAGCATCCATACCGACCTTGAAAAAAGCAAAAAGGAGTTCGCAAAGGTATCTGAGCAGCAAGCCGAGTATATGGCTGCGCTCAAATCTGTTCGTGAATATTGTGACGCTCTTTCCAATCTTAAACATATCAAAGACATTGATATATTGTGGGATAATAGCGAGATTGTTGCCAGAGATATCGATGGCATAAGTAAATCCGTTGAAGTTCAGTGCCAGGCTATCTCTGCTTTTGACAAGGTGCTTCGAGGGTCACAAGAAGAACAGGCGAAATTCTTTGAAAAAATCAATAAATTAGCCTCTGATTTACGTGAGGATTTCGGTAAACGAATTAGAATAATTTCCGAAGAACAAACCGCAAAATTGTGTGACATTGAAAAATCTTATGCCAAGGTTGTTGAGCAATTGATCAACGAGCAACGAGAACAATTATCCGCTATCGAGGGCGCTCAAAAAGAAAGGCATGAAGCCTTAGCCAATGAACAGGCCTTGACTCTAAGTAGAATTGAAAAAACACAGAAAGAAGCATTCGAACAGTTATCTGAAAACCAGTCGGCAATTCTTGAACAGGTTTCCAATGAACAATCTGCTAATTGGGAAAGAGCAATCAAGTTGCTTGAAGAAGAAAAGGCTGCTCTCAATGAGCAAGTTGCTACTATTAAGCAGAAAGTGAAGTCTTCCTATATTGTGGCTGGCGGAGCGGTGGCCTTAACCATCGTTCAGTTATTATTGAATGTATTGGGTGTATTGTAAATGAGGGACAATGTTTTCAAAGCGGAAATACTGGATTATGCATCCAAACTGGATGCTGTAACAAATTCTTATGGGGAAATCGCCAGAGCAGCATCAGCTGTTGTTGAAGATCACGATAATTCGTCAACAGTATACCTAATCAATCATACATCCAAACTTATCAAGTCAGCCGAGTCATCGAAAGACTTGAAGCGTCTTGCCAATGCCTTAAAAGATAGCATAATGAAATTTTATGGCTATCACTATATTCTCGAATCACAAGACAAGGCGTTAGGCGTCGATGACGATACTCGTTCACTTGACGAACTTCTTGAGGACTTGAATAGGCTGATTGGTTTAGAAAGCGTCAAAGCAAAAGTGAATGACCTTATAGCCTTTCAAACTGTCCAGATGCTCAGGGAAGAGCAAGGATTACATTCCCACAAGGGGACAATGCACCTTGCTTTTACAGGAAATCCCGGAACAGGTAAAACAACAGTTGCCCGTATTGTTGGGCGGATTTATAAACAGATAGGGCTCTTATCCAAAGGACATTTTGTTGAAGTTTCCAGAACTGATTTGATTGCTGGCTACCAAGGTCAAACTGCACTTAAAGTCAAAAAGGTCATCGATGAAGCAAAAGGTGGCGTTTTGTTTATTGATGAAGCGTACAGCATCACAGAAAACGACCACAGTGATTCTTATGGGCGAGAGTGTCTTACTGAGCTTACAAAAGCACTTGAGGATTACAGGGATGATCTGGTTGTAATTGTTGCTGGATATACAGAGCCGATGAATCATTTCTTTGCATCAAACCCTGGACTAAAGTCTCGTTTCAATACCTTTATCGAATTTCCAGATTACTCAGCAGAAGAATTGCTGAGTATGTTTATTAAACTATGTGATGAAAATGATTACATTTTAGCGGAGGATGTGCAAGATTACGTCTATAACATTCTTCTGAAGCAAGTAGAAGGCAAGGAGAAAAATTTTTCTAATGGCAGACTTGTAAGGAATATCTACGATGATATAACCATGAACCACGCAAGAAGGACTATAAAAATAGATAAGCCCAGTCGAGATGACTTGGCTCGGATTATTTGCGATGACTGTATAAACCTTTGCCGCAATTAATTCAATAGATCAGTAGGTGGTAGCACCGAAGGAACTGTTAAAGTAATGGCTCTTTCCCAAGGTGAACCGGCCGACGATTGGATTTGCGGTTTTGTTCCTTGCAGAAGTGGCGGCGTTCCGCGGATTCAACGCAAGCGAAAGCGACCGATATATGAACTATGCCGCCAGCGCAGAAAGCCGATATGGCTGTATATTCCTTTTTTATTTGGTAAGAAAACCTCAAAAGAGCCCTCTTACGGTGTCGGTGGGCCTGATTCCTCTGTTCTGGGATAGCTACGACTACGATGAGCAAAATCATTGCCACCCTCAAATATCTGCTGTTGGAGCTGACGCCCGGCGCTATTCTTCTGTGCATTCTACCCCGCGGGATCTTTGAGTGGCTCGCCCCTACTGCTCTTCTTTGCCCTGTCCATCATCCTCAGCAACGAGATGACCTGCTTTTCTCTGGGATTGGTGGGGATTGGTGCCAAAATAGCCGTCCCTGTTCCGGTCCATGGACTTCGAAACACGGTGGTCATGACCATTCGTTGCTGATTACTTGTCGCGCTGGCGCTGTTCCTTGCAGGTGCGGCGTTGGAGGTTATGTTACTGGTTTTACTTATCTCATAGATTTCTCTGCAGCATCGCTCGGAGTTGCCAAGAACCTTTCATCTCAACACTGAGCCTGAGGGAAATTTCTTCATCTCGTGATACAGTGAACAGACGATCCGCACTGCTTCCGATACATTCGGATGAAGTTCAGTGATATCGGTATTGTAATCTTTCCAATAACCAAATGGTGGCGTAATTACAATACTTTCCTACTGTTTCTGGAATACACGGACCAGTTTGTTTACCAACATCCCTGGCGTAATAGTCTATCATCAGACCACAGAGGCTGATAATCAAATTGTCCATATCCCCCGTTGATAATTAATGAACAGTGTAGTCTGGGCAATATGCCAACCAAGTTGCAGCAGATTTTTCATGAACAAAGAAGATGTATATGAAACAACCGCAAGCCATCAGAAAAGATGACTTGCGGTTGTTTCATTTGTTCCGTACCGGTAGTGCCCCTGGGGGTTCAGTTTGTTTCCCTATGAGATGGAGCCGTTTGGCTCCGAAGCTTTTTATTTTTCACAGCAGCAGATAACCCATGACCGCTAAGATACCAATACCCGCCATCAAAAGGTCGAAGGCAAAGGTCTCGGTGACCACATTGCGCTCCGGGTCGTTGCCGTAGACACCAAAAGCGTCGTCCCCCTTGGGACGGATAACGCCGGGGGCACGGAAATGCAGTGCGTCCCGGAACACCCGGATCACTGCGTCGCCCACAGAGGCCAGGGTGCGGGCAAAGGCCGCACCCCAGAAAGCCAGGGCCGACAGCACCGGCCGGTAAATGCGATCTTCCAAGTCTGCCCAGTCGGGCCAGCGGTTGAGATACACCGGCTGGCCGCTGTAATCCTTGCTCATCAAGAAGCGGCGGATCAACAACAAATACACCACGGCGCCGATGGCCAGGGAGATCAATGCGCCCTTGAGATTGGTCCAGGCAAAGTAGTGGATGACCCCCTCATGGGTGCCAGCGCCTAAAGTTTCGGCAGCAAAGTGGGCAATGGGCTCCATGGTGCCCTCCGGCCGCAGGCCGAAAATCAGCAGTGCCGCAGCGCCAATGGTTAGGGACGTCATGGTCTTGCGGTTCATATAGGGATCCGGCGGCACATGGTGGCCCGGCTTTTTGGGGTCCAGACACAGACACACGCACAGCTTGGTCATATAGGCCGCCGTCAGTCCGCCGGCAAAGAGGAACAGCACCTCCACCAGACGGTAGTATGTGGCTTCAGCGCCAATGGCTTCCAGATGGTGGATGTACTCCACAATGCTCTCATGGAGCAGCGTCTTACTGACATAGCCCGAAAAGCCCGGCACGCCGGCAATGGATGCCGCACCCACCACGAATACGGTCCCCAGCCAGGGCTTGTCACTGCCGGCAAAGCCGCGGACTTCGTTGAGGTCCAGGGAGTGACAGCCTAGGTACACCACGCCGGCGGCCACAAACAGCACCAGCTTGATGAGAGAGTGGTTCATCATATGGAGCACCGTGCCCCAGGCGGCCAGGGCATTCTCCTCTCCCAGCAGGCCCTGCATGGCCACACCCACCAGAATAAAGCCGATCTGGGACATGGAGGAGCAGGCCAGGGTCCGCTTGAGGTCGATGGAGAACACCGCCAGAATGGCGCCGCCCAGCATAGTCACCACGCCCAGCACCAGCACCAGGCGGCTCCACTCCACATTCACTGGGAACAGTAGGCGGCTCACCGCCAGGATGCCAAAGACGCCGCTCTTGGTCAGGATGCCGCTGAGAAGGGCTGAGGCCGGTGCAGGGGCCACGGGATGGGCTTTGGGCAGCCAGATGTGCAGCGGGAACATGCCCGCTTTGGCACCGAAACCCACCAGGCAGCAGAGCCCGGCGGCCCAGAGCAGGCCCCGCTTCTCCTCCGGCAGGGCCGCCGCGGCGGCATAGAGCGCATCCAACCGCAAAGTGCCCAGCAGGGACCAGAGCAGAAACAGTCCCATCAGCAACGTCAATCCGCCGATGACCGCCACCGCCAGATAGGTCTCCGCTGCGCGGATGGCCTGAGGGGTCTCGTTCTGCACCACCCACACATAGGAGGTGAAAGACATCATCTCAAAGAACACAAAGGTGGTATAGAGATCCGCCGACAGGAAAACGCCCATCAGCGCGCCCAGAGTCATGAGATAGAACATATAGTAGCGGTTGCGGCTCTCCGCGTGGAGGAAGTACTCCCGGGAGGGCAGAGCCGTCATCAGCCACAAGAAGGCGGCAATGATGGCAAGCAGAGTGCCGAAGGCACTGGCCTGGAAGTGCAGCCCAAAGCCGCAGACCTCCGCCAGAGCGGCCTCCGCTCCCTGGAAGAGCAGCAGTGCTCCAGCGGCCGCCAGCTCCACTCCCGTCACAGCAATGACAAACCAGTCCCGCAGATCCTTGTCCCGCCGTCCCAGAGGAAAGGCCGCCACACCCATGGCGATAGGGAAAAACACCAGGAAAATCAGTAAAGCAACTCCCATGGTTCCTCCCTTCTCACAAAAGGCCGGCGGAGACATTCCGCACAAACGCGATGAGCGGCGCTGAGCTCAGCGCCAGCACCGTAGCCACCGCGGTCAAAAACAGCAGCGGCCCGGTCATATTGCCGTTGGGGTCCCGGACGGCGGTGAGATCCCGGTCCTCGCCCATGGGGAAGTAGGCCCGGATGACGATGGTCATCATATAAAGTGTGGTCAGCAACGTGGAGAGAATCAAAGCCCCGATGCCCACATAGGAAAGGGGCGTCCCCACCTCCGCCGCCGCGGAGGCGATACACCACTTGCCCGCAAAGCCTCCCAGCGGCGGCACGCCGGACAGGGCGAAGGCTGCCACGGTAAAGGCGGCAAAGGTGATGGGCATGGCCTTGCCAAAGCCCTCCAGCTCGTAGACATACTCCTTCTCCGTCTTGTAGAGCACCGCGCCGGCGCAGAAAAAGAGGGTGATCTTGATGAGTGCATGGAACACCATATGGATCAGTCCTCCGGTCATCCCCGCCGGGGTCATAAGGGTGAAGGAGAAGAGGATATAGGAGAGATTGCTGACGGTGGAATAGGCAAGGCGGCGCTTGAAATGGGACATCTGCAGCGCCTTGGCCGAGCCGTAGACAATGGTAACGATGGTAAAGATCATCACAATGCTCTGGGCAAAAGTGCCCCGGAGGAAGTCAGCGCCGAAGCCGTAGTAGATCAGGCGCAAAATGGCAAAGACGCCGGACTTGACCACCGCCACCGCATGGAGCAGAGCGGACACCGGCGTGGGCGCCACCGAGGCGTCGGGCAGCCAGCCGTGGAGCGGAAATACCGCCGCCTTGACGCCGAAGCCCAAAAAGGCCAGGACAAACACGTCCAGCAGCACTCGCTCATTGCCCGCCGTCAGTTCAGGATTCAGCACGCCGCCGTAAGTGAAGTTCAGCGTAGTGCCATAGTGCATCAAAAACACGATGCCGATGAAAGCAAAGGCGGCACCGGACAGGGAGTAGATCAGATACTTCTTGCCGGCGTAGCGTGCCTTGCGGTCCATCCCATGCATCACCATAGGCAATGTAGCCAGGGTGAGCAGCTCATAAAAGAGATACAGGCTCAAAAAGTCCTCGGCAAAGGCCACACCCAGCACCACACCATAGCTCATGGTCAGGAAACTGAAGAAGCGGTTTTCGCCCCCCTCGTGCTTCATATACTCGAAGGAGTAGAGCACCGTCACCGGCCAAAGCACGGCAATAATGATGCCGAATACCATAGATGGTCCGTCGATGGCCAGGGAAATGGAGAGGTTCCCTCCAAACTGGATCAGCAAACTGCGGGTAGCGTCCACCCCCTTCTGCCAGGCCATGGCAATGGAGGCAAGGGCCAGAACAGAATTGAGCAGAGTAATACCCATCACATACCACTGGCGGACCTTGCGGCTTTCCGGTCGCCAGACCAACAGGCCGGCACCTGCCAGAATGGGTAATATAATACACAAATTGGGCAATAAATGCATGGGAACACCTCCTTTCACCGATTTTACAGCAGGGCAGGCAGCAATCCGTCCACCCACCGCAGCACACCGCCGGGGAACAGACCCAGCACCAGCGTCAGTGCCGCCAGCACCAGCATGGGCACCAGCATGGACCGTCCCACCTCCCGACGCTCGGCAATATAGTCCTGTCCAGGGAAGAAGCCACGGGTGACGATGGGCAGCAGATAGCCCGCCGTCAACAGGGCAGAGAGCAGCAGGATTGCTGCGCCCCAGATGCCCAGAGCGCCATAGTCCTCCAGGGCGCCCACCGCCAGATACCACTTGCTGACAAAGCCGCACAAAGGAGGGATACCCACCAGAGACAGCGAGGCCAGAGCAAAGCACCAGGTGGTGACAGGCATCCGCTTGCCGATGCCCACCAGCTGCTCCACCCGGGTGCAGCTGGTAGCCACGATGATAGCACCGGCAGCCAGGAACAGCGCATCCTTAGCCACCGCGTGGAACACCACCTGCAGCAGTGCGCCCCGGAGGCCATCGTCAGAGAGGAGCAGAATGCCGAAGAGCACATAGGACACCTGGCTGACCGTGGAATAGGCCAGGCGCTTTTTCAGGAGCTGCTCCTTAAAGGCCAGCATGGAGCCCACAAAGATGGTCAGGAGGGTCAGCACAAGGAGCACCAGCTGCAGCTCCGTGCCCTGGATCAGTTCCGGGCCGAAGAGGTAATAGGTGGCCCGCAGGATAGCCAGCACACCACCCTTGGTGATGATGCCGGAGAGGACAGCGGAGGCAGGGGCCGGGGCCACCGGATGGGCCGCAGTGAGCCAGGACTGCATGGGCAGCAGGCCCGCCTTGCAGCCAAAGCCCACAAACATCAGTCCATAGGCCGTCAGCAGCAGGGTCCGGTGCTCCTCCACCGCTCCTGGGTCCAGGGCGCCGCCGGCGGTGAAGCTGGTGGAAGCCAGGCAGGGGAACACCAGGAAAAAGCCCGCCAGGGCCAAACCCGCGCCGAACACGGAATAGCCCATATACTTCACGCCCGCCCGGCGGGAGCCCTCGGTGCCGTCGTGGATGACCAGAGGTACCGTCAGCAGCGTCATGAGTTCAAAAAAGAGGTAGAGAGTGATGAAGCTGTCCGCCAGGGCCAGGCCTGCCAGAATCCCCAATGTCACCAGGAAAAAGCCCAGGAACTGGCTTTGCTTCCCAGCGTGGCGCAGATAGGGGAAGGCAAAGAATACGGCAGCGGTCCAGATACCGCAGTCCAGCAGCAGGAAAAGCCGGCTCACAGTGTCGGAGCGGAAGGCCACGGTGAGCCCCTGGTCGATAGTCAGCACCTCCAGGCTGCGCTCCGGCAGCAGGCACACCAGCACTGCGCACAGCGCCGTAGCCAGCACCGTAGCCACAGCCAGGTGGTTGCGTCTCTTCTCTTCTTTTTGGAAAAATACCGCCACGCCGCCCAGCAAAGGCAGCAAAACCGGAAGCGCAAGCAGCAAGGAGCATCACCTCGTTTCTGGCAGAATGAGAAGTTTACATGAGCCGGATGCCCGCCTCAATGATATTGATGGCCGGATCATAGAGGATGCCCAGGGCAAATATTGCCGCAATGGACACCAATGTGGATACCCGGAAGCCCCAGTCCGGCTCCATGGGCGGCAGTCCGGCCAGCTTTTCCTCGCTGCCCGGGGACCAGATAGCCAGCACAGCCGGCACATAGTACAGCGCGTTGAGAACCGTGCTGACCGCCAGTACCAGCAAAATAACGGCTGTACGGTCAGAGGTATGAAGGCTGGCGCTGGCAAAGTAGAGCTTGGAGGTAAAGCCGCCCAGCAGAGGGATACCGATCATGGACAGAGCCCCTACAGTAAAGCCCACGCCGGCCAGAGGGGAGCGATAGGCGCTGCCCCGAAGGTTTTTCAGATTCTTGTGGTGGCCGGCAGCATCGCCCAGCTTGCCGGCGCAGCAAAACAGCATGGGCTTGGAGCAGGCATGGACCAGAATGTGGAGGCAGGAGGCCACCACACCCACCTCGGTCCCCAGGCCGAAGCCCATGAAGATGTAGCCGATCTGGGCCACTGAGGAGTAGGCCAGCATCCGCTTGATATGGGTCTGCTGGATGGCACGGACAGAGCCCATGACCATGCCCAGAACACCTGCCACCAGCAAAACGTCGTTGATCCGAGTTTTCAGCACCAGCTCCAGGGTAAACACCCGCACCATCAGCGTCAGCATCAGCACAATGTAGCCCTTGAGCACCAGGCCGGACAAAATGGCGCTGGAGGCAGTGGTAGCGGAGCCGTGAGCGTCGGGCAGCCACAGATGGAAGGGGAACATGGCGCTCTTGACGCCAAGGCCCACAGTGATCAGGCCCACCGACACGGTCAGTGGCAGGGCATACTGCCCGGTGGCCGCCAGAAGGCGGAACTCATCGTGGATCTGGGGCATGAGCAGGTGGCCTGTGACGGAATAGAGAATAGCCACGCCGATGAGGAAGAGTCCCGAGCCCATAAGGCTGAGGAAAAGATAGCGAATGGTGGCGATCATATTGGGACCGGTGTCCCGGGCCATCACCAGGGCACAGGCAGCAATGGTGCTGATCTCAATGAACACATAGCCGGTAAAAAGGTCATTGGTATAGGTCAGTGCCAGCAGCGAGGCCAGCGTCAGATTGCTCATGACGAAATAGAGGTTCTGCTTCCGGGGCAGCACGTCCCGCTCCAGGTCCCGGCTGCCCCCCAGCAGGGAGATAGCCATGCCCACGCAGAAGGTCAGGGCCAGGATGGCCTGCAGCGGACCAGCCTTGATCTCATTGCCCAAAGGCGCGGCATATTTGCCCATGACATAGGTAAAGCTCAGGTCTCCTCCCACCGTATAGGCCAAAACCTGGGCCGACAGCACCGCCGCAATGAGCGCCACCGCCACACTGATACGCATGGCCAGTCGGCCGCTGCGCACCACGGAGAGCAAAATGCCTGTCACCATTACCAAAAAGATGGAAAAGAAGGGGAAATTCTCCACGAAAGGCCGCATCAGTCCTCCTCCTTTTCCGTCCGCATCACCAGCTCCCGCAGATCCACCGTGCCGTACTTATGGTAGATCCGCTGGATCAGTGCAAGAGAAAAGGCGGAGACGCTGACCGAGACCACAATGCCCGTCAGGACCAGGCCGCTGGGGATGGGGTTGATATAGGCCGTGGCCTCCACCGCGCCCTCGGCCACGATGGGCGGCATGGCCCCCTCGATGTAGCCCTGAGAGGCCAGCAGCAAAAACACGGCGCTGTCCATAATATTGAAGCCCACCACCTTTTTCACCAGGTTATACTGGAGCATCAGGTTGGCAAAGCCGATGCCGAAGAGGATCACCGCCGTCACGGAAAAGCGGTTTTCCAGGATACGCTGGATCAGGTCCACGCCGATCCCTCCTTTCATGCCCCGGTCAGGGCCTTGGTTTCACAGCTCTCCCCGGGTGAACATGGCGTAAAACCCATACATGGTACACGCCACCACCAGGCCCACGGCGATGTCGATGGGTAAGATCAATCCGCCGTAGTCCAGGGGGATGTGGTTCTCCAGGCCATTGGCGCCGGTGAAGATGTAATATCCGAACAGTACGGCGTAGAGCATCAGTCCGATGACCCGCACCGTGTTATAGACCTTCTCGTTGAAAAAGCGGCGGATGGCATCCTGTCCAAAGGCGGAGGCATACAGGATCAGTGCCCCGCCCAGCACCGCTCCGCCGGAAAAGCCGCCGCCGGGAGAGTGGTGCCCGCCCAGAAGCATATAGGCCCCGAAGAGCAGGATAAAGGGGGAGAGCAGCCGGGCAGCCTCCTGCAAGATCACATCCTGACGCCGCTTGCGCCGCTGTTCCCGGCGCTGGGCCTGCTCCAAGTCCTTCTGGCTGGTGTTGTTCTCATCCCGCAGCAGCAGGATGAACACACAGCTCACCGCCAGGAACAGCACGCAGGACTCCCCGAAGGTATCAAAGCCTCGGTAGTTGAGGATCATGCCCGCCACCGCGTTGGAGGCGCCAGTCTCCTCCCGGGTATGCTGGAGATAATGGGCAGGGACCTCATTGTTGGTGGGGTTTTCCACCTGGCCGAAGGAGGGCATTGCCAGCACTGTGGCCAGCAGGATCCCCACCAAAATCACCCCGATCACCGCAGAGGCCACAGGGTACCAGGACAAAAAGCCGTGGAGCCGCTGTTTTTCCTCCCGCTTGGGCAGTGTGATCTCCGGCCGGCGCTCCTTCCGGGGCCCCATGCCCATGGAGAACAGGCGGCTCTCCGCCGGTTCATGCTCGCCGTTGACCCAGGCGGCAAATCGGGTCCAGGCGCTTTCCTTCTTACTCATCCTTGGTTCCTTTCAGCTCATGGATCCGCCGCAGGGTCAGGAAGAACAAAATCGTGGTCACTCCCACACCCACAGCGGCCTCCGTCACGGCAAGATCCGGCGACTCCAGCAGTACCCACAGCACCGCCATCAGCAATCCGAAGGACATATACACGATGACCGTGGCCATCAGCCGCTTACAAAGGGGCGCAGCCACCGCCGTCACGATCAGGCCCAGCAGCAAAATATCCTCCAGAAGGGTCATCGTTTCTCCACCTCGCATTCCTTTTCGATGCCCGGGTGGGTCATGACCTCCATCTCGGCAATCAGATGGGTGGCCACCGGAGAGGTCATCCACAAAAATACCAGGATCAGCACCAGCTTCACCGCGGTCATAGATACGCCCCGCAGCAAAATAAGGCCGATGAGCACCATGAACACGCCGAAGGCGTCACACAGCGCGGCGGCATGCATCCGATTGAGCACATAGCGGAACCGGAAAATGCCGATCACCGAGGTCAGGAAGATAAACACGCCAAAGAGCACGCAGCAAAGGCCCAGGCCGTCACAGATGGTTTCAATCACACTCATCGTTCAGATGCACTCCCTTCTCCCGTTTTTCCCGCTCCAGCTGGCGGTTGCGCCGGTCAATAACCAGCTTGGCCAGAATGACCACGGACAAAAAGCTCAAAAGCGCATAGACCAGCGCGATGTCCACCAAAAAGTCCTCTTCCAGCACAACACCCAGGATCGCAATGACCGCCAGGACCATGGTGTTGATCATATTCACGGCCACCACCCGGTCCGTGAACCGGGGCCCCACAATAGAGCGGACCAGGGTGATGAGCATCAGTACCGTCAGTGCAATGACACTGCCCATCAAACCCCAATACTTCACACTCTCCATCCTTATTCCTCCATCTGCCGCAGGCGCTGGGCAAAGGAACTGTCCTCGATGCCCTCAGCCAGGGACCGGTCCAGGGTGTGGACGCAAAACTGCCCGCCGCGGATGGCCACAGTGATGGTACCGGCGGTCAGTGTAATGGAGTTGGCCAGGATGGAACTGGCCGCCGGTGTGCGCAGGTCGTTGTGGAAATAGATGAGCCGGGGCTCCATCTCCCGCCCGCCGGTATAGATGATGCGCATGATGACCAGTGCGGCGTGGACGATCTCCTTGACCAGGTAGGCAAAGTACCGCATTTCCCGGCCCAGATGCCGCAAAAAGAAACGGTCTTTACTCAGGCTGTACCCCAGAACGCGATAGCAAAACAGCGTCAGCAATCCGGAAACCAGCACGCCCTGCACCGCTGTCTCCACGCTCACATGGCCGCAGAGCACAACCCAGACCAGCAGAAAAATCAAAAACACAGCGGCACTCCTTTCGTCAAAAACAGAGGGGGGTACAAAAACAGGAAACGCCGGTTGAGACCCTTTCTCTCTGACCCTGCTGCAATGTGGTGATTGTAAGCAGGGGCATATGGAACAGTCCCTGAACCGGCGTTGTATGCCGCGTCCGCTCCAAGGCGGGCACAGCGGATGTTCTCTAGCCATTCCGGCCTATAAAACGGCCGCATTTCCTGAAATTTACTTCTTATTTATTATAGGGTTTGCCCCGATAAAAGTCAATCGCACCCCGGCCTTCCCGGCCGATTCCCGGCCGAAAAATGTGCCCAAAATTCCTGTCTTCTTCTTAGACATCCTGCCGGAATTCCTCGCCTCCGGACAGAGCTCCCACATATCGGCGCACATAACGCATGAAGTTGCGTGTGGCGGGGGATACGGTGCGGTCCGCCGGAACGCCCATACCCAGGATGCGGGAAAAGGCCGGCTCCATGGGCAGCGCCACCGCCTTGCAGGGGAAAGAGTCCAGGATCAGCTTGGACAGGATGGACACGCCCAGTCCCGCCGCCACCATGGACATGATGGCATAGTCGTTGCAGGAGGTGAACTTGATCTTTGGATTGCAGCCCGCCTCCTCCAATACCTGGTGGATATCCACGTCAAAGCCTGCCCGGGGCAGGATGAACTCAGCACCCTCCAGCTCCGCCACCGGAAAGCGCTCCGCCCCGGCCAGAGGATGATCCGGAGGTACCACCGCCAGCAGCGGGTCCCGATAGAGCGGATACCAGTCAAATCCCCGGCCCTCCCGGCCGGTGTAGATGCAAAGGTCCGCCTCCCGGCTCAGCACCAGAGACTCCACCTCGTCGGCGCCGCCTTCGATGATCTGCACATCCACATTGGGGTAATCCCGGCGAAACTCACCCAGGATCCAGGGCAGCCAGCTGACCGCCACGCTGAAAAAGGAGGCAATACGGATGCGGCCCGTGTCCACGCCCCGGATGGCCGAGATGCTCTGCTCCAGGTTCTCGTTGCTGCCCAGCAGCTCCCGGATATAGGGCAGCAGCAGCTCCCCCTCCGGGTTGGGCCGAATGCCCGTGGCAGTGCGCACCAGCAGAGGAAAGCCCACTTCCTCCTCCAGACTCTTCATCATGTGGCTGATGCCGGACTGGGTATAGCCCAGCTCCTCCGCCGCCTTGGACAGACTCCCCTTCTCCACGGCGCAGACGAAGGCCTGATATTTCTGCATACTCATACTGCCCCTCCCCCATGACATATCTTCATCGTTCCCCTTGGGAATCGCTTTGATCGTACTGTCTCTATCATAGGGGCATCCGGCTTTGAAATCAAGTTAAATTTTTCACTTTCTCTCTTTTTTGCCTGATTTCAGGCATGAGACAGCCGGCAGAGCGCATAGGCTTTCCCTGCACAGACGCCGGCAGATGCCTCTGGCTGTGCGCACAGGGCGGGCTTCTTTCCGCCGTCCAGGAGGGAGCTGGTTTTTTATGGTGATCCATGTGGTATCTTCCGGTGAGAGCGTCTGGTCCATCGCCCGAGCCTACGGTCTGGAGCCCGCCCAGGTGGCTACAGACAACCAGGTCCCCGCAGACGGAGCCCTGGCGGTGGGGCAGACCCTGGTGCTCCGGTTTCCCGACCGGGTCCACACCGTGGCCCTGGGTGAGACGGTGACATCCATCGCCGGGCAATATGGCCTGACCCTGCGAGAGCTCTACCGCAACAACTTCTCTCTGGGCGGTCAGCCTCTCCTCTTTCCAGGGCAACGGCTGACCCTCTCCTTTCAAGACCAGCCGCCCCTTACGCCAGCGGTGGTCAACGGCTACGCCTACCCCAACATCGAATTGGGAGCGTTGGAGGAGACGCTCCCCTATCTGACCGCTCTGGCCCCCTTTACCTGGGGCATCGGCGCCGACGGCGCCCTTTTGCCCCTGGAGGACCTGTCCTTGCGGCGGGCGGCATGGAACATGGGCACCGTGCCGCTGCTGCACCTGTCCACCCTGACGGAGGAGGGGAACTTCTCCACCCAACGGGCGGAGGAGATCCTGAGCAATGAGGCCGCTCAGGCCGATCTCATCGCTCAGGTGGTCCAGGCGGTGCGGAGCCGGGGCTACGGCGGTGCGGATGTGGATTTTGAGTACATCCCCGCTGCGCTTGGGCCGGCCTACACCTCCTTTTTGGGCCAGCTGCGGCAGGCGCTGTCCCCCCTGCCCCTTTGGGCGGCCCTGGCCCCCAAGATCCAGGCGGACCAGCCAGGGCTCTTATATGAGGCCCACGACTACGCCGCCATCGGCGCCGCGGTGGACGCCGCGCTGCTGATGACCTACGAATGGGGATATCTGGCCGGGCCGCCCATGGCCGTGGCCCCTCTGCCCAATGTGCGGGCAGTGCTGGACTACGCCGTGACGGAGATCCCGCCGGAAAAGCTGCTGCTGGGCCTGCCCAACTACGGCTACGACTGGCCGCTGCCCTTTATTCAAGGCCAGACCCGGGCCAAGTCTCTCTCCAGTCAGGAGGCCATCGCCCTGGCGGTACGCTATGGGGTGGCCATCTCCTACGATGAGACTGCCCAGTCCCCCTGGTTCCGCTATACCGACTGGGAAGGTGTGGAGCATGAGGTCTGGTTCGAGGACGCCCGGAGCCTGGAGAAAAAGCTCCTTTTGATCCAGGAATACGGGCTGCTTGGCACCGGCATCTGGAACCTTATGCGTCCCTTCTCCCAGCTGTGGCTGCTGCTGGGCGCCCTTTTTGACATGGACCAGCCGCTGCCCTCTCAGCCCGCCTTCTAAAGTTTCCTCCTTCCAAAGCAAAAGCGCCCGGGACGGATGCAAGATCCGTCCCGGGCGCTTGCTGCGCCTTCCTTATGTGTCCATCTCACAAAAATAGAGGGTGTTGGTCCCGCTGTCATAGAGGGCCAGGGTCAAATTGAAGGAGTACCGCTCCAGGATCTGTGCCCGGTCCTCCCCTTCCTTTGCCTCCTGGTGGCGGTCCAGAAGGAGGGAATACCCCTCTTCCACCTGGGGCAGCAGGGCCTTTCCCTCTTCATCGGTGAGGTAGGGTCCCATAGAGCCCCAGTCGCCGGAGATGCCGTAGGCCAGGGTCTGCTCCGTCTCATCCAGAGGCAGCGGCTCCCATCGGGCATCTTGCTCCACCTGCTCCAGCACCCGGTCGTCGGGAAACTGCCAGACGATGCAGGAGATGCCGTCTCCATTGCCGCTGTGGGTGTCGTAGCAGGAGATCTCCTCTCCCCCGGACAGATCCAGCCCCGTCTGGCGGGCAATCTCTCCTCTGGAATCCTGCGGGGCAGACCAGCAGGCCGTCAGCAGATACAGCGGCGTCAAAAGAAGGGAAATGACTCCGTAAAGCAGCTTCATCGTTATTTCTCCTTTCGCCGGGACTAGTGTCCGGCCGCCAGGGCTGCCGAAAGGTTCCAGCTGCGCCAGTCAGCGCACTCGGCCGCCGCCTCTGCCCGCTGCTCTGCCAGCACCGCATCCATGGACACCCGCACGCCGTAATCCGTCAGCACCTTCTGCCCCGCCAGGCGCTCCAGCTGGGGCATCACGGCGTAGGAAAGGCTGGTGAGATACTCCACACTGAGGGTCTGGCTGGCGCCGTCCAGATATCGGTCCACCTGGTTTCGGGCCACCAGGGCGTCCACCGGAAGGCAGTTGAGCATCAGCCACCCGGCCAGGGCCGCGGGGGCGGCCCAGCGCCAGAAGGAGAAGGCCGGACGGCAGAGCTTCCAGACGGCCAGCAACAGGAAGAGGGCCATCATGGCCATGCCCCAGTAGGTCAGACACCGCTTGAAGCTCAGGCCGTAGGCCCCCGCATACAGCGTCATGCGCCAGGCGGCGGAGGCCAGGAGCACCAGGCTCTCCCCGGTCACCAGTGCCGCCAGAATACGCACCGCCCGCCAGGTGAGGCCTGCGGGCCGGGACCAGGTCAGCGCCGCCAGCAGCACCGTCAGATTCACCGCCGTCACCGCGGTGATCTGGAAAAAGCCGCTGCGGGCCCAGTCGGCGTAGGAGATGCCCCGCTGGGCCAGATACACCGCACCGCCGAAGAGTCCCGCCGCCTGGACCGCCAGAAAGGCCAGATACAGCACCGCCAGGGCTCCAAGCACTAGGGTAAAGCCCAGACCGTCCACGGTGACCAGAGCCTTCTCCCGCCGGGGCCCGGCAGAGGCCTTGGGCCGGCGCAGGGAGTAGAGCAGACCAAAGAAGAAGGGCGTCAGCACCAGGGCCATGACGATTTTCCAGAGAGCGGTCACAAAATGCTGCTGCACAAAGCTTCTCAGCCATTCCGTAGCAGAGGCGAACAGAGCGTCGCCGGAGGCAAGCAGAGGGATCAGCACCCCCAGCAGGGCCAGGGCGCCCGCCGCTCCCAAGACGCCTGCCAGGACGCGCCGCAGGTCCTTTTCCTTCCTGTCTCCGGGGCTCAGGGCCGCCCAGGAAGCGCCCAGGTTCCCGAAGCATCCCAACAGCAGCAGCTCCAGCCGCTCCCACACCATGGCGCCCCGGTACCAGGGCACCAGAGCGGTGCCGGAGAGGGAGAAGAGGTGGAGCGGGATGAGCCCCAGCAGGGCCAGCACATTCCACACCCGCATCCAGGGGTTGGAGGTAAAGAGAAAAGTGGCGGCCAGGAGCCCCACCGCTCCCAGCACCACTCGGTTCTCCCTACGGTCCAGGGACCGCCTGCCCAGGGCTCCCAACACGAGGACGTACCAGAGGACTGCCGCGGCGGTAAGTCCGGCGCCCCAGGGCCAGGCCCGCAGCACACCGTCCACCGCCAAAAGACACCATACCAGCGTCCCGGCCAGAAGCAGCCGGTCCCGGCGGTCTGTTTGGTAGATTCTTCCCGTATTTTGGGTAGGCTTCGCCTGCCCTGCCTGGGGCAGGGCATTTTCCGGATATAGCATAGAGGTTCTCCTTTTTACTCTGTCGCTGTACGGAGGACGCTTTTCCGGTCTCTCCGTCTCATTTCACTCCATTCCCACAGCCCGGCCCAGCAGTACCAAAAGGACCAGCACCAGGAAAAATCCAAAAAAGCTGCCGCCCAGCACCAGGGCGCATTTACGCAGCATCCATCTCCTCCTCGGCGCACGCCGCTGCGGCCAGGGCATCCAGCCCCGCCGTCACCGCCACCAGCACCATGGATACCTTCACCACTGCGCCGGTGGTGTCCATCAGCGCCAACCAATCCCCAATGGCCACCAGGTGCCACTGATAGACCAACTGGAACAGCAGCGCCAGGGCGCAGGCGGTGCCGCTGAGCATCAGCACGAGCCCGGCCTTTTTCCTGCGCCGCTCCGGGCAAGCCAGGAGCCAGCCGGGCAGGGCCCAGGACAGCAGCCCCAAAACAAGACTTGCCAGATTCAAAAGCGGATACATCCTTTAGCTGCCTCCTTTCGTATCGCTGGAGTCCGGCACATATTCCAGAATGTCCCCCGGCTGACACTCCAGCACCCGACAGATGGCCTCCAGGGTGGAAAACCGCACCGCCTTGGCCTTGCTGTTTTTCAAAATCGAAAGGTTGGCCAGGGTGATGTCCACCTGCTCCGAGAGCTGGGAGAGGGTCATCTTCCGCTTGGCCAGCATCACATCCAGATTTACCACGATTGCCATACCGCGCCCCCTCAAATGGTCAGGTCATTCTCCGCCTTGATCTCCGCCGCCCGGCGCAGCAAGGCAGACAGAAGAAGACAGAGGAGTCCTCCCGCCAGAAAAAGCGGGGTCAGCAGCGCCGCGCAGGACAGCAGCGGCTCCGGGGATCCCAGCTGCCAGATTTTCCACAGGGTCCGCCCAGCGGCGGCCAAGGCCAGCAGGAAGCACCCTGCAGCGGCCCGGCGGAAGCACACCGCATTTTTAGGGGAAAAGCTCTCCCCGTCCGCCACGTTGGCCGAGATGTGGAGTCCCTGGAGAAAAATCCAGGCGGCGCCTACAGCGCACGCCAGGGAGAACAGCGCCAGCACAGCGGTTTCAGGCTTCTGCCACACCTCATAGAGGATCACACGCATCAGATTCCCCAGTCCGTCGTCAAAGTCATAGACAAAGATGGCCTGAAGCTGGGCCATGGTCATGAAGGTGGGTTCCCCAGAGCGGAAATAGGCCAGTGCGGGCAAAAAGAGGATCAAGAGCATATCCGCCAGGAGCAGCAGGCAGGAGAGCACCACCAGGCCGTCCGCCAGACGCTGTGTCGCCGTACGTTTCATCGTCACTTCCCCTTTCCTCCGTCTATATGGTCAAGTCGTTCTCCGCCTTCATCTCCGCCGCCTGGTGGAACAGGGCGGACATCACCAGGCACAAAAGTCCCGCCATGGCGAAGATGGGAACGAAGAGAGCGTTGTAGGTCACCAGGGGCAGCACGGAGCGGTAGTAGCAGACGCTGAACACCGTTCGGGCCAGGGCCGCGCCGGAGATGACAAAGGAGCAGACCGCGGCCCGGCGGAGGCTGACGGCGTTATCCATGGAGAATGGTTTCCCCTGCAAAATGGTGTCCACCACCCGGAGGCCCTGCCGGAGGATCTGCGCCGTGCAGCAGCCGGAGCACAGCAAAAAAGCGGTCAGGGCAAAGGTATGGGGCGTGGCCCAGCACCAGGCCCAGGCGATGAGCAAAAAGGCCGCTCCCGCCGCCTGGATGTCGTCCTCTCCCGGGTGAAAAAGGCCGGCGAGAAAGGTCCAGGTCCCGCCCAGCGGGTCGTTGGCGTTGACCAGCACCGCCGTGGGCACCAGAAACAGGGCGATCAGATTGCACCCCAGGGCGATCAGCATCAAAACGCGCAGCACCCGGGCAGCTTTTTGCGTGAATACGGATTCCATGGGCATTCCTCCTTCTGTTTCGCATCGTATCACATGAATTATCGAAAGTCAATGATTATTTATTGTTTTTCAATAAATTCAAAGGTTGAAACTAGCCGCGGTCCAAAATGGGCCGCGGCCGGAAAAACAGCAAAGCGGACGGCTTGCGCCGTCCGCCTTACCGTATGATATAGAGAAAGGAGAGGGGAGAAATGGTCTTGTTAAGAGTGTGTGCTTCCTCTTGACACGTTCATCCTACCCCCTGCCCGAGGCAAAGTCAACACTTCCGGCCAATGGTTCACAATTTGTTTACAGCCGCTGAAAAACATCCATATTTCATCCATATTTTGTTTACATTTCGTTCAAAAATCCCCCTTGACGAATTCCCGGCATAGTGCTAATATTTAGTACGCTAATAATTAGTGTGCTAAATATTTTACGAAAGGAGTGTTCGGATGGAGTGCAGCGATCACATTGGGCCTTTGCTAGGCCAATGCAGCCACATGGCCAAGCGCATGATGCAGCGGCACATGCAACGCTACGGCTTCACTCCGGTCCAGGCCCATGCCATGGCCTTTCTCATCCGCAACCAGAACCAGGAAGAGACCACCCAGCAGGAACTGGAACGGTTTTTAAAGGTCCGTCCCTCCACCGCCAACGGCGTGGTGACCCGACTGGAGGACCAGGGGTTCATTACCCGGGCACCAGGTCTTGCCGATGCCCGCCACCGCCGTATCCTGCTGACGGAAAAGGGCCTTAGCCTGCGCCAGGCTTTTGAAGACGGCATCCGCCAGTCGGAGGAAACCATGCTGCGGGGCTTTTCCCCTCAGCAGCAGGAGCGGCTCCGGGCAGATCTTCGGCATATCATTCAAAATCTCGAGGAGGAAATCGATCTATGCTGAAAAAACTTTGGCCTCATGCCAGGCCGTACGGCAAGTGGATCGCCCTGGGGGTGCTGTGCAGCGCCGCAGAGGCGATCTTTGAACTGCTGATCCCGCTGGTCATGAGCGATATCGTGGACATCGGCATCGCCAACGCCGACCAGGACTATATCCTGCGCAAGGGCATCCAGATGGTCATCATGGCCATGGTATCCCTGGCGATGGGTCTGTCCTCCGCCGCCTGCTCGTCTATTGCGGGCCAGGGCTTCGGCGCCAATCTTCGCTCGGCCCAGTACGAGCATATCCAAGACTACGCCTTCTCCAACATTGAGAAGTTCTCCACCGCCTCCCTGGTGACCCGTCTCACCAGTGATGTCAACAGCATGCAGCTGACGCTGATGATGGGCATGCGGCTGCTGGTCCGGGCTCCGGTAATGCTGGTTTCAGCCCTGTTTCTCTCCGTTACCATCAGCTACAAGCTCAGCAACGTCTTTTTGGTTGCCCTGCCCCTGCTGATCATTGCGGTGGCTCTGATTCTGAGCAAGGCGAGCCCCCTGTTCCGCTCCCTGCAGGAAAAGACCGACGCCCTGAACCTGGTGGTCCAGGAGAATCTGACGGGCATCCGGGTGGTGAAGTCCTTCGTCCGGGAGGACCATGAGCGGGAGAAGTTCGCCAAGCGCAACCTGGATCTGAAGAATACCTCCCAGAAGGCCTTCGGCATGGTGGTCATCAATATGCCCGTGATGATGCTCATCGTCTACGGCACCATCATCGCCGTCATGTGGTTCGGCGGCCAGATGGTCTATGCCGGGACTCTGGAGGCCGGCAAGCTGCTGACCTACTTCACCTATATCACCCAGATCATGATGTCGCTGATGATGGTGTCCATGATGTTCATGATGATGAGCCGGTCCGTGGCCTGCGCCCGCCGGATCGTGGAGGTGCTCAGCGAGCGCCCCGCCATCACCGACGCCGAGGCCAAGAGCGAGCCTGACCAGGAGGGCCGCATGGTCCCCGCGGAGGTGAAAAACGGCGCCATCGACTTCGATCACGTCTCCTTCAAGTATGACCTCTCCAGCCCTGAGTGGATCCTGGAGGACGTGGACCTCCACATCGCCTCGGGCCAGACCGTAGGCATCCTGGGCGGCACCGGCAGCGCCAAGACCACCCTGGTGTCCCTGATCCCCCGGCTATACGAGGCCACCGAGGGCACCGTTGAGGTAGGCGGCCGCCCGGTGAAGGACTACACCATGGAGCATCTGCGGGACGCGGTGAGCGTGGTGCTGCAGAAGAATACTCTCTTCTCCGGCACCATTCGGGAAAACCTCCTCTGGGGCAACCCCAATGCCACGGAGGAGCAGCTGTGGGAGGCCTGCCGGGCCGCCTGCGCCGACGAATTTCTGGAGCGCATGCCTGACGGTCTGGACACCGACCTGGGGCAGGGCGGCGTCAATGTCTCCGGCGGCCAGAAGCAGCGTCTTTGCATTGCCCGAGCTATTTTGAAGCAGCCCAAGGTACTGATCCTGGACGACTCCACCTCCGCCGTGGACACCGCCACCGACGCCAAAATCCGTCAGGCCTTTGCCAATGAACTCAAAGATACCACCAAGATCATCATCGCCCAGCGGGTGACCTCCATCTGCGAGGCGGATCTGATCCTGGTCATGGACCGGGGCCGGATCATCGCCCAGGGCACCCATCAGGAGCTGATGGAGCACTGCGAAATGTACCACGAGATCTATCAGTCCCAGCAGGAAGGAGTGAGCATCGGTGGCTAAGCAAAACGAACGTCCCATGGGCCCCGGCGGCGGCCCCGGCGGCGGTCCCGGCCGCCACGGCTATCAAAAACCCAAGGATCTCCGGGGCACTCTGGGCAAGCTGATGCACTACCTGGGCCGCTATAAGGCCGCCTTGTGCCTGGTGGCGGTGCTGCTGGTCATCAGCTCCGTGTGCACCGTAGGCGGGTCCTACCTCATCAAGCCCCTCATCAACGACTATATCCTCCCCGGCGACTTTGCCGGCTTGGCCAAAATGCTCTTTTTCATGGGCTGCGTGTATGTGGTGGGCGCTGTGTGCACCTTTGGCTACGCCCGCATCATGGTCCATGTATCTCAAAACACTGTGGCCCGCATCCGCTCCGACCTCTTTGACCGGATGCAGCAGCTGCCCCTGAAGTACTTTGACACCCACACCCACGGCGAGCTGATGAGCCGCTATACCAACGATATCGAGACCATCTCCGAAGCCCTCAACAACAGCTTCGGCAGCCTGATCTCCTGCTCGCTGAACTTTGCCGGTACCATCATCATGATGCTGGTGCTTAGTCCCCTGCTGACCCTCATCACCTTTGGCATGCTGGTGGTGATGCTGCTGGTGGTCAAGAGCATCGGCAGCCGGTCCCGGCGGTACTTCGCCGCCCAGCAGGCGGCCATCGGCGCCGTCAACGGCTATATTGAGGAGATGATCGAGGGCCAAAAGGTTATCAAGGTCTTCAACCACGAGGCGGCGGCCAAGGAGGGCTTTTACGGCCTCAATGAGGAGTACCGCCAGGCAGCCACCCGGGCCCAGGCCTATGCCGGCGCCATGATGCCTGCCATGGGCAACCTGAGCTATATCAACTACGCCATCACCTGCTGCGTGGGCGCCATGCTGGCCATCGGCGGCGGCAGCTTCCAGCTGGGTGACCTGGGCGCTTTCCTGCAGTATACCCGGCAGGTCAGCCAGCCCATTACTCAAATCTCCCAGCAGGTGAACACCATCCTGGCTGCCGTTGCCGGCGCTGAGCGGGTGTTCGACGTGATGGAGGCCCAGCCGGAGATCGACGCAGGCAAGGTCAAGCTGGTCCGCACCCAGCTGCAGAAAGACGGCTCTTTGAAAGAGACAGAGATGGACACCGGCGCCTGGGCTTGGAAAAAGCCCGACGGCACTCTGGTCCCTGTCCGGGGCGATGTGCGCTTCGACCACGTGGTGTTTGGCTACGACGAGCGCAAGACCATCCTCCACGACATCTCCCTCTTTGCCAAGCCCGGTCAGAAGATCGCCTTTGTCGGCTCCACCGGTGCTGGTAAGACCACCATCACCAGCCTCATCAACCGCTTCTACGAGATCCAGTCCGGCACCATCACCTACGACGGCATCGATGTACGGGACATCTCCAAGGACTCCCTGCGGGCCTCCCTGGGCGTGGTGCTCCAGGACACCCACCTCTTCACCGGCACTGTGGCGGACAATATCCGCTACGGCCGTCTGGACGCCACCGACGAGGAAGTGGTGGCCGCGGCCAAGCTGGCCAACGCAGACGCCTTTATCCGCCATCTGCCCCAGGGCTACGACACCATGCTCACCGACGACGGCGGCAACCTGAGCCAGGGCGAGCGGCAGCTGTTGAACATCGCCCGGGCAGCTATCTCCAACCCGCCGGTGTTGATTCTGGATGAGGCCACCTCCTCCATCGATACCCACACCGAAAAGCTCATCGAGCAGGGCATGGACCACCTGATGGCCGGCCGTACGGTGTTCGTCATCGCTCACCGTCTCTCCACTGTCCGCAACGCCAAGGCCATCATGGTGCTGGAGCAGGGCGAGATCATCGAGCGGGGCGACCACGAGGACCTGCTCGCCCAGCATGGGCGCTACTATCAGCTCTACACCGGCCAGGCGGAGCTGTCCTGACATAAGTCCCCTCTCTTTTGCCGCGTCGCTCCCAGTTGGGCGGCGCGGCATTTTTTCTTTTCCAACTTGTCACCGTTTTGTTGTGTATTTTCCCTCTGGCTTTGGTATAATGAGCCACACGACAAGAAACGACAAGAAAGGACCTTTTGTCATGCGAAAGTTGTTGCTGCCCCTAATGGCACTGTTTCTGGTTCTCGCCCTGTCTGCCTGCGGCGGGACTTCTGCCGACGGCTCCTCTGCCGATCCAGACGCTTCCTCTCAGGAGGAACAATCCTCTCAGCCGGAGCCCTATACCATCTCCGATCCCACGGTGGAGCCGGAGGGCGGGTCGGTGGACGGCGTAACTTATGTGCCCTATGACGGTATTGTGGAACACCTCTTCTTCCACCCGGTAGTGGCCTACCCGGAGCTGGCCTTTGACGGAGACGCCGAAGCCAACGGCATTGACGACTACATGGTCACGGCAGACGAGTACAAGAAGATTCTCCAGAGCGTCTACGACCGGGGCTATATCCTGGTAGACATCGCCGACGTGTGGAGCGAGACCACCGACGAAAACGGCAATGCCAAAATGGTCCGCAATACGCTGTACCTGCCGGAGGGGAAAAAGCCCCTGATCCTCTCCTTTGATGACACCAACTACTATGAATATATGCTCTCCAATGGCTTTGCCTGGAAGCTGATCATTGGGGACGACGGCAAGATTGCCTCCTACGGCAAGGATCCTCAAGGCAACGACGTGGTATCCCGGGATTTGGATGCCATCCCTATTCTGGACAAATTCGTGGAGGAGCACCCGGACTTCTCCCCCTTCGGTGCCAAGGGCTGCCTGAGCCTCACCGGCTATGAAGGCATCCTGGGCTACCGGACCCAGACGGACACCAAGAGCTGGACCGACGAGCAGGAGGCCAACCGGCAGAAGGAACGGGAGGCCGTCAAGCCCATCATCGCCGAGCTCAAGCGCACCGGCTGGACCTTCGGCAGCCATACCTGGGGCCACATCCGCCTGGGCGGCAGCAAGAGCCTGGAGACCATCCAGGCCGATACCCAGCGCTGGGCCGACGAGGTGGGCAGCCTGGTGGGGCCCACCAACGTACTGTTTTATCCCCACGGTGAGCGGCCCGACGGAGACGACTGGCAGAAGACCGGCCCCATCTTCCGTTATCTCCAGAGCCAGGGCTTCCGCATCTTCTGCTCCGTTGGCATCAACAGCTTCAGCTATATCAAGAAGGACATCTCCGCCGTCATCTGCGACCGGCTCCATCCTGACGGCACCACCCTTCGAGGCACCGACAAGGTGCTGGGCTGGTACAGCCAGTTCTACGACGCCCGGGACATCATTGACCTGGACGTGCGGCCCCAGCGGGAGGTTCGCTGGACGCCCAAGAGTACCACCAACTGATGTTTTTTGAAAGGAGGGCTGGACATGACAAAGGAGGAACTCTGCACCGCTGCCATGGCCATGCTGGACCGGGCCTACTGCCCCTACTCCCACTTCCCCGTGGGCGCCGCACTGGAGTGCAGCGACGGGTCTGTATTTACCGGCTGCAACATAGAAAACGCCGGCTATTCCCCCACCATCTGCGCGGAGCGGGTGGCCGTGGGCAAGGCCGTCAGTGAGGGCCACCGGGACTTTGTCCGCATCGCCGTGGCCGGCCGCAGCGAGGACTTCTGCGTGCCCTGCGGCGTGTGCCGCCAGGTACTCCAGGAATTTGCTCCGGACATAGAGATCATCTGTCTGAACCGTGCCGGGGAATCCAGGACCTTTGCATTGAAGGAACTGCTGCCCTACGGCTTTGACAACACCTGGCTGCCCAAATAATTTTTCGCTTTCTCTTTTCCCCCGCCGGACATCGGCGGGGGCTTTTTTGCCCGCCACTGATTTTCTGCTGCATACAAATGTCCTCTCTGTGCGAAATATGCAAAATCTTCCCCTCACTTTTAGCTATTTCCCCGTTTTTTAGAGTGAGGAAAAGCTAACCTATAGACATTTCCCCCCAATGCCGACAAAATGGTCTTTAACCAATGAGACATTACCCTGTCTTTTCCCTCTACTGCGCCGTTCACCGGGTTATCGGACAGAGCGGCAGGATGAAAAGGAGTGAGCGCATTGAGCAGACTAGACATCCAGACCCCCAGCCGCTCCCAGACCGTGGTAGATCAGCTCTACCGGGATGTGGAGCGTCGCATTGCCTCCAGCCCTCCGGGCCTTTGTCCCATTGATATGGCCTGGAACTTTCTCAACCTCTGTCACGCCCAGACCTGCGGCAAATGCGTTCCCTGCCGCATTGGCCTGGGGCAGCTCTCTCAGCTGCTTCAGGACGTGCTGGACGGCGAGGCCACGATGGAGACGGTGGAGCTCATCGAGCGCACCGCCGAGACCATTGTAGACACCGCTGACTGCGCCATCGGTATCCAGGCCGCCCGGCTGGTGCTGATGGGTGTTCGAGGCTTCCGGGACGATTATGAGGAGCACATCCTCCGCCACCGCTGCCTGGGCAGTCTGAAGAATCCGGTGCCCTGCGTGGCCCTGTGCCCCGCCGGGGTGGATATCCCCGGCTACATTGCCCTGGTCAGTGAGGGCCGCTATGCCGACGCGGTAAAGCTCATCCGCAAGGACAACCCCTTCCCCACCACCTGCGCCTACATCTGCGAGCATCCCTGCGAGGCTCGGTGTCGGCGGCGGATGGTGGACGACGCCGTCAATGTCCGGGCCCTCAAGCGCTTCGCCGTGGACAACGCCGGCGACGTGCCCAATCCTCCCTGCGCCCAGCCCACCGGCAAGACCGTGGCTGTGGTGGGCGGCGGCCCCGGCGGCCTGTCGGCGGCCTACTACCTGTCCCTCATGGGTCACAAGGTGACGGTCTATGAAAAGCGCCGTCAGCTGGGCGGTATGCTGCGCTACGGTATCCCCGACTACCGCCTGCCCCGGACCAAGCTGGACGCGGAGATCGCCTCTATTTTGTCCCTGGGCATTGAGGTCCACACTGACGTGGATGTGGGCACGGATATCACCTTTGAAGAGCTCAAATCCCGCTATGACTGTCTGTATCTGGCCATCGGCGCCCACACGGACAAAAAGACCGGCATCGAGGGCGAAAACAGCCAGGGCGTCATGTCCGCCGTGGAGCTGCTCCGAGGCATCGGCGACGGGGATCTGCCCGACTTCACCGGCAAGCGGGTGGTGGTCATCGGCGGCGGCAACGTGGCCATGGACGTGACCCGCAGCGCCATCCGCCTGGGCGCCGACCGGGTGTTCTGCGTCTACCGTCGCCGCAAGGAGGATATGACCGCCCTGCCCGAGGAGGTGGAGGGCGCTGAAGCCGAGGGTGCTGAGCTGCTGACCCTCCAGGCCCCCGTGCGCATCGAAGCCGATGAGGAGGGCCGGGCCGTGGCCCTGTGGACCCAGCCCCAGATCATTGGGCCCTTTGACAGCGCCGGACGTCCGGCGCCCCACACAGCGGACGTACCCCAGGTTCGCCTGGCCGCGGACCTCATCATCGTGGCCATCGGCCAGGGCATCGAGTCCCACGGCTTCCAGCAGTCCGGCGTGAAGGTCCAGCGAGGCGGCGCCATTCTCGCCGAGTCCCGCAGCCGTCTGACGGCGCTGCAGGCCGCGTTCGCGGGCGGCGACTGCGTCACCGGCCCTGCTACCGTCATTCGGGCCATCGCTGCGGGCAAGGTGGCTGCCGCCAACATCGACGAATACCTGGGCTTCCATCATGCCATTGAGTCCGATGTTCAGGTGCCCCCGCCCCGCTTTTCCGACATGGTGCCCCACGGCCGGGTCAACACCACCGAACGGGACGCCGCCGAGCGCAAGCGGGACTTCCAGTGCATCGAGTGCGGCATGACCTTGGAGGAGGCCATGCAGGAGTCCTCTCGCTGCCTGCGGTGCGACCACTTCGGCTATGGAGTCTTTAAGGGAGGACGTGTGGAAAAATGGTAACTGTGACGATTGACCGCAAATCCATTCAGGTGCCTGAGGGCACCACCATTATGGAGGCCGCCGAGCGGGCCGGCATCCCCGTCCCCCACCTGTGCTTCCTCAAGGACATCAACGAGATCGCCGCCTGCCGGGTGTGCGTGGTGGAGGTGGAGGGCATCGACCGGCTGGTGCCCGCCTGCGACAACCAGGTGACAGAGGGTATGGTGGTCCACACCAACAGTCCCCGGGTCCGCCGGGCCCGCAAGACCAACCTGAAGCTGATCCTCAGCCAGCACGACGGCAACTGCACCGCCTGCGTCCGCAGCGGAAACTGCTCCTTGCAGGCCCTGGCCAACGACCTGAACATCCACCACCAGCCCTATCACCGGCAGACGCCCCGGGGCTACTCGGACTTCTCCACCCCCCTGATCCGCCAGGAGAGCAAGTGCATCAAGTGCATGCGCTGCGTCCAGATCTGCGACAAAGTCCAGAGTCTGGGCATCTGGGACGTGGCAGGCACCGGCTCCCGCACCACCGTGGACGTGTCCTACAACCGGACGCTGATGAACTCTGACTGCTCCTTCTGCGGCCAGTGCGTGACCCACTGCCCCACCGGCGCTCTCACCGCCCGGGACGACACCGGCGCCGTGCTGGACGCCCTGGCGGACCCGGAGATCACCACCGTGGTCCAGGTGGCCCCCGCCGTGCGGGTGGCCTGGGCGGAGGCTTTCGGGCTGGACCCGGCCTTCGCCACGCCGGAGCGCATGGTGGCCGGTCTGCGGCGCATTGGCTTTGACTACATCTTCGACACCAACTTCACCGCCGATCTGACCATCATGGAGGAGGGCAGCGAATTCCTGGAGCGCTTCACCCACCGCAACCGCTACCGCTGGCCCATGTTCACCTCCTGCTGCCCCGGCTGGGTCCGGTTCATGAAGTCCCAGTTCCCCGCCTACACCGACTGCCTGTCCACCGCCAAGTCCCCCCAGCAGATGTTCGGCGCGGTGGCCAAGAGCTACTTCGCCCAGCGCATCGGCGTAGACCCCCACAAGCTGTTTGTGGTGTCCATTATGCCCTGCATCTCCAAAAAGAGCGAGTGTGCCCTGCCCACCATGACCGACGCCTGCGGCGACCCGGATGTGGACGTGGTGCTGACCACCCGGGAGATGACCCGGCTGCTGCGCAGCGACCATATCCTGCCTCAGGACCTGGGGGAGGAGCCCTTCGACAGCCCCCTGGGCACCGGCACCGGCGCGGCGGTGGTCTTCGGCGCCACCGGCGGCGTTATGGACGCGGCATTGCGCAGCGCCTACTGGCTGGTCACCGGCTCCAACCCCGATCCGGACGCCTTCCGGGCCGTCCGGGGCAATCAGCCCTGGAAGGAGGCCGTGTTCACCATTCCCGGCGCCGGTGAGGTCCGGGTGGCAGTGGTCAGCGGCCTGGGCAACACCCGCCGCCTGATGGAGGCCGTGGACGCAGGTACGGTCCAGTACGACTTTGTGGAGGTCATGGCCTGTCCCGGCGGCTGCGCCGGCGGCGGCGGACAGCCCATCCACGACGGTCAGGAGCTGGCCTCGGCCCGGAGCGATCTTCTCTGGGAGCTGGACGCCAAGGCCCCCATCCGCTTCTCTCACGAGAATCCCGACGTGTTGGCCCTGTACCGGGAATTCCTGGAAAAGCCTCTGGGACCCAAGTCCCATCATCTGCTCCACACGGACCATCAGGCCTGGGAGATGCCGCCCGCACCGCCCAGAGAGGTGTAGTTCCGCATTTAAAATCCAAAAGAGACGCCCCGCAATGCGGGGCGTCTCCTATTTTTCCCAGCTGCTTTCCGAATAGAAGCAACAAGAGGCGGGAGCCCCCGTTCAGGAGGCCCCCGCTTCAGGAGAGAGAAATGCACTTATCTAGCCAATGTGCTCTGCTTCCGGAAGTAATCCCGGGTCAGCTTAAAGACCACCGGGGACAGACCCAGCAGGCCCACCAGGTTGGGGATGGCCATGAGGCCGTTGAGGGTATCGGCGATGTCCCAGGCCAGGCCCAGATCCATAGTGGCACCCACTACCATAAATAGGCAGAAGATGATCTGGTAGGGCTTGATGACCTTGTGGCCGAAAAGGAACTCACAGCAGCGGGTGCCGTACAGGCCCCAGCTGAGGACGGTGGACAGGGCAAACAGCGTCAGGCCGATGGCGATGACCACGCCGGCAGCCTTGCCGCCGAAGACGGTGGTGAACGCGCTGATGGACAGATCCGCGCCCACGCCGGACTCGCCGTAGGGGACGGCGATGCCGCTGCACAGCACGGTCAGACCGGTGAGGGAACAGATCACGATGGTATCGGCAAAGACCTCAAAGATACCAAACAGGCCCTGCTTAACTGGATTGTCGGTCTCAGCGGCAGCATGAGCAATCGGTGCGGAGCCCAGGCCAGCCTCGTTGGAGAAAAGGCCCCGGCCGACGCCGCTCTTAACGGCCTGAGCGATGCTGGTGCCCAGCACGCCGCCCATAACAGCTTCAGGATTGAAGGCACCCACAAAGATGTTCTTGAAGGTAGGAATGATGTTGCCCGCATGGGCAAAAATCACGATCAGGGACCCCACAATGTAGATCAGAGCCATGACGGGCACCAACTTTTCCGTCACGGAACCGATGCGCTTGAGACCACCCAGAAGCACACATCCCACCAGCAGCATAACAAGAACACCAATGACCAGATAGAGGGTCTTGAGGGAGCTGTCGGACAGGGGAACGAACTCTGTGATTGCGGTGCCAATAGTCGTGGCGATGGTGTTGACCTGGGTCATATTGCCGATGCCAAAAGCGGCCAGCATGCCGAACACGGCAAACACGCAGCCCAGCCATTTCCATTTGGGACCCAGGCCGTTTTTGATGTAGTACATAGGGCCGCCCACCCAGTCACCGTGCTTATTGCGCTCCCGGTACTTGATGGCCAAGGTGACTTCGGAGAACTTGGTGCACATGCCAAAGAGGGCGGAGACCCACATCCAGAACACAGCACCGGGGCCGCCCAGAGCAATGGCGCCGCATACGCCGGCGATGTTTCCGGTACCGACGGTAGCCGCCAGAGCGGTGGTCAGAGCCTGAACAGGCGTCACAGCACCCGCTTTGGCCTCTACTTTCTGAAAACACTTGCCGATGGTGTTTTTCATGGTGTAGCCAAACTTCCTGAACTGCAGGAAGCCAGTAAACACCGTGAGGTAAACACCAGTGCCTACAATGAGGATCATCATGGGAACGCCCCAGACAAAGCCATTGATCGCACCGTTGATACTGGTGATCATATCGACCATAAACTCTTACCCCTCTCTTAAGACGGTTGACCATCTGAATTTATTGTTATTATAATCTTTTTGGTTAAAATGTTCAATGCAGCTTTTGATTTTTGTATACCTTTTTCTGTTTTGCTTATTTTTGATTCCATTTTTTGTGTATAGTGTAAAATCTTTCATGTTTACCATGCAGAGTTTGCATGTATCAACCGTTTTTTTCTCGCCGCTGTCCTTTCCAGAACAGTACCAGCACTTTTCTCACGGTGCATCTGCACCCGATGGAAATTTCGCATTTTATCCCCAAAAGCCGTCTTTCACTTGCATTTTTTCCACAAAGTGACTACAATAATGAAGCTAAGATACCTTATGAAAAAGGAAGGATAAATATGACCAAGATTGATATTATCTCCGGTTTCCTGGGAGCCGGCAAGACCACCCTCATCAAGAAGCTTCTCAAAGAGGCCTATGCCGGGGAACAGCTAGTGCTGATTGAGAATGAGTTCGGCGAGATCAGCATTGACGGCGGCTTTTTGAAGGAGTCCGGCGTCCAGATCTCCGAGATGTCCTCCGGGTGCATCTGCTGCTCTTTGGTGGGTGACTTCAACCAGGCCCTTAAGGACGTCCAGGAGCAGTTCCATCCCGACCGCATCCTCATCGAGCCCTCCGGCGTGGGTAAGCTCAGCGACGTCATCGTGGCCGTAGAGAACACCGTGGCGGAGACCTCCGGCATGGCCCTCAACAGCTTCGTCACCGTGGCCGACGCCACTAAGGTGAAAATCTACATGAAGAATTTCGGCGAGTTCTATAACAACCAGATCGAAAGCGCCGGCACCATCATCCTCTCCCGGACCCAAAAGCTGAGCCCCGAGAAGCTGGAGAGCGCCGTGGCCATGCTGCGGGAGAAGAACCCCACCGCCGCTATCCTGACCACCCCCTGGGACCAGCTGGACGGCAAGACCGTGCTCAGCGCCATTGAGAAGGTGTCCCTGGCCGACGAGCTGCTGGCCAAGATGCGTGCCGAGCACGAGGCAGAAGAGGCCGAGCACGCCCATCACCACCACGACCATGATGACCATGACCATGAGCATCATCACGATCATGACCACGAGCATGAGCATCACCACGATCACGATGAGCATGAGCATCACCACGATCACGATGAGCACGAGCATGAGCACGAGCATCATCACGAGCATCATCACGACCATGACCACGAGTGTGACGATCCCCACTGCTCCTGCCACCACCATCACCACCACGCCGACGAGGTGTTCACCTCCTGGGGCCGTGAGACCCCCAAGGCCTTTACCCAGGCAGACATCGAGCATATCCTGACTGAGCTGGACACCGAGCGCTACGGCAAGATCCTCCGGGCCAAGGGCATCGTTCCCGCCGGCGACGGCACCTGGATCGAGTTCGACTTTGTACCTGAGGAGCACGACATCCGCACCGGCTCCCCCGACTACACCGGTCGGCTGTGCGTCATCGGCTCGGAGCTCCAGGAAGAGAAACTGGCAGAGCTCTTCGGCCTGTAATTTTGGAAAGGACTTATGCTTTACAATGGCTGATATTCCTGTTTATCTGGTAGCCGGCTTCCTGGATGCCGGCAAAACCAGCTTCATCAACGGCATTCTGGAGGACGGCTTTGCCCGGGAGGAGCGGACGCTGCTGCTCTCCTGCGAAGAGGGCGAGATCGAGTACGAGAAGAACGCCCTGGACAACGTCACCGTGGTCCAGGTGGAGGACTTCGAGGACCTGACCCGGGCCTTTTTGAAGGAGTGCGAAAAGAAGTACAAACCCAAGCAGGTGCTCATCGAATACAACGGCATGTGGCAGATGGAGCCCCTGTACCGGGACATCCTGCCAGCCAACTGGATCCTCTACCAGATCATGACCTTTGTGGAAGCCAGCACCTTTGAGATGTATGTGCGGAACATGGGCCAGCTGATGATGGAGAAGATCACTAACGCAGACCTGCTGGTGTTCAACCGTTGCGACGAGGAGCTGCGCGCCGCCCTGCGGCAGCGGAATTTGCGGATGGTGAACCGCCGGGCGGACATCTATCTGGAGAACGACGACGGCTCCAGCGAGGACTACCTGACCGGGGACGAGTGCCCCTTTGATCTCAGCCAGGAGACCATCGACATCCCCGATGACGACTTCGGCGTGTGGTATGTGGATGTGATGGACCACCCGGAGCGCTACGAAGGCAAGCTGGTGCACATGAAGCTGGTGATGTGCCACTCCAAGAAGTACCCCGGCATCCACTGCCCCGGCCGCTTCGCCATGGTCTGCTGCGAAAATGACATCCAGTTCCTGGGCCTCATCGCCAGGGGCGAGGGCCTGGACCAGTACAACAACCGGGACTGGCTGGAGGTCACCGCCCGCATGACCGTGGAGGACCACGCCGCCTATCAAGGCAAGGGCCCGGTGATGGAGATCCTCTCCGCCGCCCCCTGCGAAAAACCCGCCGAGGAAGTCGTCACCTTCTGAAAGGACCGATTACAATTTGTAGAATACCGTATAAAAATGCCTCTCTGTTTTCGACAGAGAGGCATTTTTTCAGCTTTCCGGCTCTACGTCTCCCTCCCGGGAGAGGTCCAGGGGCTGCAAATTCTGATCCAGCAGCTTCTCCGGATAGGAGCTGATGTCCGAGGTGTCCGGCAGGAGGAACACGTCCAGCACCTGCCGGTTTTCAATGGGACAGGTGTAGGTGATGCCGCTGTTCTGGAAGGTATAGTAGGCCGCCGCCTCCGGCAGATCTCCGCCGCAGAAGATGATGACCGCCTCCCGGGAATTTCCGAAATTCCAGCTGCCCAGGGTCCCGGCCTCCAGGGAGGGCTTCCCGCCCCCACCCCGCCAGCGGTCGGGAAACACCGGGTCCTGGTCATAGACGCACAGGGCCCAGCGCCCCTGCCCGTCGGTGCACAGCGCCGCCAGATAGTCGCCCCGGCGCTCCGTCTCCACGATGGACAGCGCCTCATAGGCAAATTCCGACTGGAGGATCTCCCGAGGCCGCCCCAGGTACTCCGCCGCCTTTCTCTCCAGCGCAACAAGGTCTGTCTCGGCGGCGGAGGTCAGGTAGTGATACCCCACATACGCCCCCACTGCCAGGGCCGCCAGAAGCAGCGCTGCCAGCGCCCCCTGGAAGATCCGTGCCCGGGCTTTTTTCATGCTCTCCACAATCTGTCCTCCCGCCGCCTGAGGCAGCTCCTCCGCCGTCAGACGCTGGCCGCTCAAAAGCTCACTGACAGAGAGCTCCAGCACCTCCGCCAGGGGCTCCAGGGATTGGATCCCCGGCATCCCCCGGCCTGTCTCCCATTTGCTGACGGCCTTGTCGGTCACATGGATGCGCCGGGCCAGCTCCTCCTGGCTCAGCCCCAGCTCCTTCCGCCGCGCTGCGATCAGTTCTCCTGTTTTTCCCGCGTCCATGGCGCTCCCCCCCTTTTTTTCTCTATATCCTACCACATTCCCGGGAAAAATGCACCCTACGGTCCGTAGAGTGGCGCTCTGCCTTGCTTTTTTCCGCCAAATGGGTATAATGTTGTCTATCCTCTGTGCCGGGGACAAGGTGTCTCCCGGCTCATGTTTTCTCAGGCCGCCCTGCAGCGGTCAACGTCTCCAGGAAAGGAATACGCTATGGATCTCAAACGCTTCCGCCGCCCTGTAGGGCCGGTGCTGTCCCTTCTATTCGTCTTTGTGCTCTCCGGCGCTGTGACGCTGCTGGTGCTGTGGATGCACCCGGTGAGCACCAAGGCCATGCTTTTGAACATGCTGCGGCTCCAGCCCCACCTGCTGGTGCTCAACTATCTGCCCATCTTTTTGTTGGTGCTGGCCTTCGCCTTTTTGTTCCGCAATGCCTTTTACTCCGCAGCCCTGGTGGGCTTTGTCACCGCCGGCATGTCCATTGCCAACCGGCTGAAGATCCAGATCCGGGATGAGCCCCTGGTCCCCCGGGACTTCGGCCTCTTGAAGGAGGCCGCCGACGCCGCCGGCAGCTATGACCTCCACCTGCCCTGGACGCTGATCGCCTGCGTGGTGTTCTTTTCCCTGGTGTGCGTAGTGTTGGGCTATCTGCTGCCCACACGGCGGCGGGAGAGCGGCACCTCTGTCCGGGTCTGGCTGGTGCGGCTGGGGGGCTTCGCGGCCTCCTGGGCAGTGCTGGCCTGCGCCGTGACCTTTGGGTACAGCTCCACGGACCTCTACAACTCCTTCGCCGTCTCCAACCCCTACTACCTCCCCGGCGTGTGCAATGATTTGGGTTTCCCCTACTTCTTCTGCTATCATTTCTCCACCTACCAGCTGGCCAAGCCCGAGGGCTTTGACCGCCAGACGGCGGAAAGCTGGGAGACCGGAGACCAGACGGCGGAGGACGCGCCGGAGGTCAACGTGATCTTTGTCATGAATGAGGCCTTCTCCGATCTGACCAACTACGACGTGTTCACCTACTCAGAGGAGGACGACCCCCTCAAGACCTTCAATGCTCTTTGTGAGAGCGAAAACGCCCTCTCCGGCCACATCGTGGTGCCCGGCTTTGCCGGCGGCACCGCCAACACGGAGTTCGACGTGCTGACGGGGATGCAGACCAACGCCCTGAATCCCGCCGCCACCTCCGCCTCCGCCTTCCGGTGCGTCAACCGGGATCTGGACAGCGTGTTCCGCCTCTTCACCGACGAGGGGTATCACACCACCTTCCTCCACCCCGGCGACGCCTGGTTCTACAATCGGGAGAACGTCTATCAGTGGCTGGGGGCCCAGGACATCCTCTTTGCCGAAGATTTCCAGGACAGCCAGTCCAAGGGCCGCTGGGTCACCGACGAGACCGTGGCCCGGAACCTGATCGACCGCTATGAGGACTCCATGGCCGCCGGCACGCCGGTGATGGACTACGCTGTCACCATCCAGAACCACATGTCCTACACCGCCGACAAGTACGGCGAGGGCTATGTGTTCCCGCCGGTGGAGACCGACGCGACCCTCTCGGAGGAGGCTTCCACCCTGCTCTCGGTCTATATCGAGGGCGTCCGGGACGCCGACGCCATGCTCAAGACTCTGACGGACTACTTTGACCAGCGCAGCGAGCCGGTGGTTCTGGTGTTCTTCGGCGACCACTTGCCCTACCTGGGGGACGACCGGCTGGTATACCGGGAGCTGGGACTGCCCATCGGCGATGAGAGCGGCGCAGAGGACCCCTTCTGCGCCTATGAGACGCCCTTCCTCATCTGGTGCAACGACGCCGGCGCGGAGGCGGTGGACCTATCCGCTGCCCGAGAAAGCCTGGAGCTCCCTGAAAGCGGCCGCATCAGCGCCTGTTTCCTGGGCGCCACCGTGCTGGAGCTCACGGGCCGGGGTGACGTGTCCCCCTGGTTCTCCTTCCTCAATCAGCTGCGCCGGGAGCTGCCGGTGGTGCAAAATGGCCGCTATGAGACTCTGGACGGCACCGTTTTGACGGAACTTCCTCAGGAACTGTCCCAGCAGGTGGACCAGTGGCGGCAGTGGAGCTACTACAAGCTCAAATACAAGACCGTGGAATAAGCGGTGGAAAGGGAGTTCTCTATGCGGGAAAGAAGCCGCCAGCTGGCCTTCTGCGGCGTGCTGTGCGCACTGGCCGTGGTGATCCTGGTCCTGGGCAGTCTGGTGCCCCTGTCCACCTTCTGCTGTCCCATTTTGGCCATGTGCGCCCTGCTGCCTCTGCGGGAGGAGTTCGGCCCCCGGCTGGCCCTGGGTGCCTATGTTGTAGTGGCGGCTCTGGGGATCTTGTTGGTACCAGACAAGGAGGCAGCACTTCTGTACCTCTTTCTGGGTTATTACCCGGTGCTGCGGCCTCGCCTGGAACGTCTGCGGCCCCGCATTCTGGGACTTTTGGGCAAACTTTTGGTATTCAACGTCTCTATTTTTCTGCTCTACTGGCTGCTGCTCCATGTCTTTGCCCTGACTGAGGTCATGGAGTCCTTTGCCGGACTGTCCCAGGCCATGCTGGCGGGTACCTTGGCCATGGGCAATCTGGTCTTTTTCCTCACAGACCGGGCCCTGGAGGTGCTGACCTGGTTTTACCGCCTGCGGGTGCGGAAAAAACTCTTTCCCCGGTCCTGATGCAAAAAAAGACGTCTGCCGTATGGCAGACGTCTTTTCTCTTTTTCTCATCGCTCCTGGGCCCTCTGGCTTCGCACCGGCAGAGCCTGGCTGCGCACCAACTGCACGAACAGCGGGGCCAGGGTGGGATCAAACTGGGTGCCCGCACCGCCCTCGATCTGCTGAAGGGCATACTCCACCGGCAATCCCCGGCGATAAGGCCGGTCTGTGGTCATAGCGTCGAACACATCCGCAATGGCCAGGCACCGGGCGCCCACCGGGATCTCCTCCTGGGCAATGCCCCGGGGATAGCCCTTTCCGTCCCACCGCTCATGGTG
>CALXDZ010000008.1 GCA_944387205.1 uncultured Oscillospiraceae bacterium | reverse complement strand
CGGAAAGGCAGTTAGTCCTCAGTGAGGGAATGCTTGACTCGGTCCCGCTCCTCGGCTCTCTTGGCGTTATTAAAGCGGGCCCGCAAAGGTGCCCTTTGCGGGGACCCCCAGGGGAAATGACATCCTCGGCGGAAGTGAATTCCGCCTGCGGCAAGGTTTTGATTCCGTCAAAACGCTTGTACGTCGCTTTGCGGTGGCCGTGGACCGCTGGGAAGGCGGTTTTAGTCCTCGGTGACGGAGTGCTTAACGCGGTCCCGTTCTTCCGCCCTCTTGGCGTTATTGAAGCGGCCCCGCAAAGGCGCCCTTTGCGGGGCCCACCAGGGGAAATGGTATCCTCGGCGGAAGTGAATTCCGCCTGCGGCAAGGTTTTGACTTCGTCAAAACGCTTGTACGCCGCTTTGCGGCGGCCGTGGACCGCCGGGAAGGCGGTTTTAGTCCTCGGTGACGGAGTGCTTAACGCGGTCCCGTTCTTCCGCCCTCTTGGCGTTATTGAAGCGGTCCACGGTGCCCACCAGGTAGCCGGTGATGCGGCGGATGCGCTCAAAGCCCACCTCTCCCTCATTTTCCTTGCGGCCACAGCCGGGGCACTCGTCGTTGATAATGCCGGTATAACCGCAGCAGGGGTCTCGGTCCACCGGATGGTTCACGGAGCCGTAGCCGATGCCCTGCTCCTTCATGCAGCGGATGACCTTTTCAAAGGCGGACAGATTCTGCAAAGGATCGCCGTCCATCTCCACGTAGCTGATGTGGCCGGCGTTGGTCAGGGCGTGATAGGGGGCCTCCAGCTCAATTTTGCGGAAGGCAGAGATGGGGAAGTAGACAGGGATATGGAAGCTGTTGGTGTAGTACTCCCGGTCGGTGATGCCCGGCAGGATGCCGAAGCGCTCCTTGTCGATCTTGATGAACCGGCCGCTGAGACCTTCTGCTGGAGTGGCCAGCAGAGAGAAGTTCAGCCCCCGCTTCTTGGACTCCTCGTCCATCCGGGCCCGCATGTGGGCAATGATCTCCAGGCCCAGACGCTGGGCCCGCTCGCTCTGGCCGTGGTGCTGCCCCGTCAGGGCCACCAGAGTCTCCGCCAGGCCGATGAAGCCCACGGACAGCGTGCCGTGCTTGAGCACCTCGCGGACCTCATCGTTCCAGCCCAGCTTCTCGCTGTCCAGCCATACGCCCTGCCCCATAAGGAAGGGGAAGTTGCGGACCTTTTTCCGGCACTGGATCTCAAAGCGCTCCAGCAGCTGGTCCACACAGATGTCCATCATGTGGTCCAGGGACTCGAAGAACACATCCAGATCGCCCTTGGCCTTGATGCCCAGGCGGGGCAGGTTGATGGTGGTGAAGCTCAGATTGCCCCGCTGGTTGCAGATCTCCCGGGTGGGATCGTATACATTGCCGATGACCCGGGTGCGGCAGCCCATATAGGCGATCTCCGTCTCAGGCCGCTTGGGATCGTAGTACTGAAGGTTGAAGGGGGCGTCGATGAAGCTGAAGTTGGGAAACAGGCGCTTGGCGCTGCACCGGATGGCCAGCTGGAACAGGTCGTAGTTGGGCTCGCCGGGGTTGTAGTTGATGCCCTCCTTCACCCGGAAGATCTGGATGGGGAAGATGGGGGTCTCGCCGTTGCCAAGACCTGCTTCGGTGGCCAGCAAGACGTTCCGCATGACCATACGGCCCTCGGGGGAGGTGTCGCAGCCGTAGTTGATGGAGGAGAAAGGTGTCTGAGCACCGGCTCGGGAGTGCATGGTGTTCAGGTTGTGGATAAAGGCTTCCATAGCCTGATAGGTGGCCCGGTCGGTCTCCTTTACGGCCCGGGAGTGAGCAAATTTCTGCTCCTTGCGGGCCTCTTCCTCATCGATGCCAAACTGGGCCATGAGACGGGGCCGCTCCGTGTCCAGATAGGCCTCGCAGTCCTCCAGGGTAGGTCGCAGACCGGTCTCCTCTCCAATGGCAGCGATCAGGGCCTTCAGATCCTCTTCCGGGTCCTCCAATCCCTGCTCCAGCATCAGAGCCCGGGCCAGATTCTGGCGGTAGACCCGTACAAAGGTCTTGCGCACGCCGATGGCCATACCGTAGTCAAAGTTGACGATGGCTTGTCCGCCGTGCTGGTCGTTCTGGTTGGACTGGATGGCGATGCAGGCCAGGGCAGAATAGGAGCTGATGTCGTTGGGCTCCCGCAGGGCGCCGTGGCCGGTGCAGAAGCCGCCCTGAAACAGCTTGATGATGTCGATCTGGGTGCAGGTGGTGGTCAGAGTGTAGAAGTCCAGATCGTGGATGTGGATGTCACCCTCCCGGTGGGCCTTGGCGTGCTCGGGCTTGAGGACGAACATCTGATAGAATTGCTTGGCTCCCTCGCTGCCATACTTGAGCATGGAGCCCATGGCGGTGTCGCCGTCGATGTTGGCATTTTCCCGCTTGATATCACTGTCGATGGCGTCGGCATAGGTGATATCCTCATAGATCTTCATGAGGCGGGTGTTCATCTCCCGGGCGCGGCTGCGCTCATTGCGGTAGAGGATGTAGGCCTTGGCGGTCTGAACATAGCCGTTGTCCATCAAAACCCGCTCCACCAGGTCCTGGATGTGCTCCACCTCAGGCTCGTCCACACCCTCCACCTCGATAATGGAGGTCACCTCGTCCGCCAGCTTCTGGACCACCTCGGTCTGTCCCGGCTTATAGGTGGCGTCAAAGGCCTTGGCAATGGCATGGACGATCTTTGACTCGTCGAAGTCAACGATACGGCCGTCTCTTTTCTTGATCCTGGTGATTGTCATGAAGTTCGCCCCTTGCTTCGTGATAATTTTAAATTGTGCCTGTTTTTCGCCTGTTTCCATCAAAAATATTCAAAAACAACGCAAAACCGAAAGAAAAGGAAAACACTATATCTTGTGTTCTCCTTTTGATTTTGAAAAATGATGACGCAAATTATAGTAGCACCTGCCCTATGAACTGTCAACCTCAGGGCGGTGCAAAAGGAAGAATTCGGCGAAATGATGAATTTAGGTCAAAACATTTGGCAGTCTCTGGGAAAAGGGAAAGGAAGGATGCGCACAAAAAAATCCCCCGCGCCCTGATTGGGCGCGGGAGATCCGGTTGAGGATATGCACGGAGTTTTAGCAGCAGGGAGAAGAATTGCAGCCGCAGTTGTTGTTGCAGCCACAGCTGCCCATTCCGCTGGAACCGCAGCAGCACCAGATGATGATCAGCAGAATGATGATCCAGCAGCAGTTGCCCCCACCAAAGTTACCCTGATTACAGCACATAAGAGAACCTCCTATGAAATCGTAGGCCGGTCGACCGACCTCACTTCATAGTATGCGCCAGGATGAAAAGCGTGCTACAATCTTGCGCTGGTGACCAAAGTATCTGCAGTGATGGCGTCGGCCTGGGTAAAGACACCGGCGGAAAGCAGCTTGGACCGCAGAGTCTGAGAGCTGCCGCTGAGAGTGGCCTCCAGGGCGTAGTAGGAGACATAGACCAGCTGGGCCCGTAAGAAAGTGTGGGTCTGAAGCATGGTCATCTCTCCGCTGGTGATGACACCGGCGGTCAGGGCCCGGGCCAGGGTATTGGAGAGATCTGTGTTGGCAGCACTGCTGTATCCCAGGGCTCGGAGCATGAACTCCATATACTGATTGGCGGTGACGGCCAAGTCAGGCTTGAACAGCGTGGCGGTATAGCCGTTGGTGTAGCCCTTTTCTAGGGCATAGCCCACATAGTGTTCAGACAGGGAGCCGTGAGCGATGTCAGTGAAGGGAGTGGTACCGGTCCAGTTGAGAGCAGCTTCCTCCTCGCCCAGGACCCGGATGAACATAATAAGAGCCTGGATACGGGTGGCAGAGACCTCCAGGTCATAGCCCTGACCGTAGCCGGTGTAGCTGCCCTTGAAGAGATTCAGCTCCTTGAGGGCCGAGGCAATGGCGTTGTAATCCGTGGAGGTGGAATAGGTGAAGGAGGCCACGCCCTCATAGTCCACTACGGCGGTTTGAGAGGTGACGGTAAAGGCAGCGGAGGTGTCCTCTGCCACCAAATACTTGTGCCGGACGGTGAGGGCGGTGCCGCTGGGGACCTCTTGACCGGTGGTCAGGTCCACCACGGCACCAGAGGAGAAGGTGACCTTCGCGGTGCCGGCTAGAAGCATACAGTCCATGCCGGTGGAACCCTGAAGCACATCGCCGGATTTGAGCCGGACCTCTGTCAATGGGGCGCCGCCGCTGCCGCCGGAGAGCTTGGCATCTGTCTGCTGGAGCAGCAGTGCGTCAGAGGTATCCAATCGCTGGTCCACGGCAGAGTCTACCTTGCTTTGAAAGGTGCCGGTGAGATAGGACAGGGAGGCCAGAGGGTCGGAGGCGTCGCCTCCGGCAGCCAGAGCCATGGTGACCACAGTCAAGGAAATGACAAGAAACAGTATGGGAGTAAGGTACTTCTTCATAAAGGCTCCTTTAGTGAAAAGAAAGGGGGAGTTTCTCCCCCTTTTTCTTTTTAATTGTTGGCGATCCGATAGCTCAAGGTCAGGAGGCTGTCGGAAAAGTGGATGTTTTCAATTTTGACCTCCGGGTCCTTGGCCTCCAGCTCAATGTTGGTAAAGTTCCAGAAGCCCCGGATGCCCAACTGGGTCAGACGGTCCACGATGTCCTGCACAGCAGCTTTGGGCACTGTCAAGACCACCACATCGATCTTGTGGACCTTGACATAGTCCTCCAAAGAGTCCATAGGAAGGACGGGTATGTTGTTCAGAGTAGTACCCACCACCTGGGGAGAGACGTCAAAAGCGGCATCCACAGTGAAGCCGCTTTGAGCAAAGCGGAAATTCTGGATCAGAGCGTGGCCCAGATTGCCTACCCCGATGACAATTAGATGATGATCCTGATCCACACCCAAAATATGGCCGATCTCGGCCCGCAGCTCTTCCACATTATAGCCGTAGCCCTGCTGACCGAATTCACCAAAGCAGCTGAAATCCTGACGGATCTGAGAGGCCGTGATATCCATCTTAAGGCCCAGGGAGTGGGAGGAAATGCGGACCACGCCCTTGGCACACAAATCATTCAGATGACGGTAATACCGCGGCAAACGCCGGATGACAGCATCGGAAATGTTTTGCTTTTTCATAAAAAATAATCTCCTCTGATGGACAACGCTGCGTAAAGCGCAGGCGATCTTGTTTGTTAATATTTTATCGTATAGAGGCGAAGTTGTCAATTTTTTTAACAAAGTAACCGACTTATTTTTGTGAAAAAATCGTTCAAGATTTTCTACATAAAATTTTTTGACTTTTTTTGAGAAAGTACTTTACAAAATGGAATTTGCGTGTTATTCTTAATAAAGATTTGCGCCTGAGACGCAATTGAATAAATGGCTCAGAAGTCTATTTGAGCACCAATAAAAACGATTTTCGGAGCACCGCACCGTGAATCCATATATGCGCCCGTAGCTCAGTTGGATAGAGTGACAGACTCCGACTCTGTAGGCCACTGGTTCGAATCCAGCCGGGCGTACCAAAAAGAAAGACATCTGCTTTTAGCAGATGTCTTTCTTTTTGGATTTCATCGTTCAAAGAGTAGCTCCACCCTCCGGTGATTCAAATGCTCTGGCAAAGCGAATTTGCCCTCCACAAAGAGTAGGCCTGAGGCAAAATGCTTGTACAGCGCAAAAGCGCTGCCCTGCTATGTGTTGCCCCTGTTTTAGTTGGCATTTATAAGTTTATAAATGTCTGTAAAGCTGTTGATTCGACAGAGAAAGATACGGTATTTTACACATCGGCATTGTGGTGATGAAGATGAGCGCAGCGGCCTAAATCCTCTCAACAGCTTCAAAAGGCGTATAAATTTTTGCTCCTGATTTTCGTCTTTCTGTAAGGGAGACACAATAGCCTATCCTTTGACATATATTGGCTGTTAGTTAAGGAATTCCCTGCTTACTGCCAGCTTTATAGCACTTGGTATGTAAAAATATTTCGAGAGATTTGAAGCGCACTGGACAGGAAATTTTATGTCCTGCCCAGTGCGCTTCTTTGGTTGCTTTACGCTTTTACATGGTCTGAATTGTGAAAATGTCCATCGTTCAGACGGGCTCATCCTATGGTGTGAATGGAGATATGAAGAGTAAATCTTGTGTTGCAAAAGGTAAGCATGCTGGATAATCCTTTGTCTCCGAGTGGTAAAAAATGACTAAGGGAAGAAAATATAAATTCCGTAAATCTGTGATCTATAGAAGAATACGGTCGAATATTGCGCCGATTGCTCCAACTGCTGCGCCAACAGGAAATGAATAGTTCCTTGCATTACTAAGCAAAAGAACAAAATCGATAACGGCATTTGCTGATGGACATCTCGTTATGTCTGTCTTCCAAGGCAAAATAAAACTGATGACTGCTGCAAGCATACTATACCACAGAAACCATCAGCTTAATAATCAATTTGGGCTTTCACCTGAGAGGAACTTCATCCCCACACACATTATATTTAGAAGATTATGGAAATTCTTGCTTCTCAATGAATATTTAGGACTCCACTATGCTGCTTGAAAAAGCTTTGCAAATAAGTTTGACTAGGGTAAATAGTTTTTTCTTTAAGCTGCTATATCGAATATGACATCATGCGATGGGGCCTTTTTGTAATATTTGGTGAGTGATGGAGAAATTTGATCGTTGCAGCATCACTTTAGAATGCAGAACGGGCTTCCTGCTGGATGCTGTTGGGTGAACTACTCAAAAGCATGGGCTGTACAGCCCATGCTTTTTCATGCATCTCTTATGTATTAGAAAGCCGGGAAAGTCAACCTAGTTGAAAGATTTTGACTGTCTGTGTCCAGTAGCACAAAACTGCTGGACAGCCAAATCCAAGCTGAGATTTTTCATGTGTTCCAAATTCCTTGACCATAAGGGGAGGCAGAGATACAATAAACCTTATGTGCAGAGTAAAAAGAAATTTTTCTTATCTAAGTGAACGGATTCTCTCCAGCTGGTCGTATTTTAAGTGAAGCCCTTTTGCGGCAGATTAGACTGACAGGAGGAATGAATGTGAAGAAGGGATGGATCGCTGTAATGACTGTGGTGCTGCTTTTGGCGCTGGGGACCACCAGTGTCTGGGCGGCGGGCCGCTGGAGCAGCGGACGCAGTATCTGCAATAACCAGGGCGCAGGCTGCGCTTATATGGACGCAGACGGCGAAGGTATCTGTGATAACCACGGCACTAACTGCGCCTACGTGGATGCCAACGGCGATGGTGCATGCGACAACCAGGGCGCAGGCTACGCCTATGTGGACGCCGACGGTAATGGTGTCTGCGACAACTATGGCGGCAGAGTCCTCCGTCCCCAGGACGGCACTGGACTGCACCGGGGCCACTGTGGCGGCAGAGGCTGCTGAAAAAGAGGTAAAGGAAGGAAACTATGCGGAGTGAGCAGGAGATGAACCAGGTCATCGAGCGGTATGCGGATACCGTGCGGCGGCTGTGCCTGGTGCATCTGAAAAACCCCTCTGACACGGAGGACGTGTTTCAGACGGTATTTTTGCGCTATCTGCTCAGCTCCACTGCCTTTGAAAGTGAGGCTCATGAGAAAGCCTGGTTCATCCGTGTGACCATCAACGCCTGCCGGGACTGGATGCGGCATCTGCTGCGCAGTTCCACCGTCCCTCTGGAGGAACTGCTGGACCAGCCTCAGGAGATCTCCCCGGAGCACCGGGAGGTGTTGGAGGCGGTGCTGGCCCTGCCGGGAAAATACAGGGATGTGGTGTATCTGCACTACTATGAGGGATACTCAGCGGTGGAGATCAGCGGGATTTTGGGCCGGAAGGTGAACACCATCTACACACTTTTGACCCGGGCCAGGAAGCTGCTGCGGGATCAGCTGGGAGGTGAGGAGCTTGGATAAGCGACTTCGGGAAGCCTTTGACGAAGTGCGGGCCGACGAGGCGCTGAAGGAACGGACTCGTGCTTTCCTAGCGGGCAAGACCGCCAAAAGGCATCCACGACCAGTCTGGCGTCTGGCGGCGGCCTGTCTGACCCTCTTGGCGCTGGCAGGCGGCGCGCTGCTCTGGACCACACCGGTGGCCGCCGTCAGCGTGGATGTGAACCCGTCGCTGGAGCTGGCTCTGAACTGCTTTGACCGAGTGGTGGAGGTGGAGGGCCGTAACGCTGACGGCGAGGCGCTGGCCTCCGCGCTACAAGTGAAGTATCTGCGCTATACCGATGCCCTGGAGCAGATCCTGACCACTACCCAAATGGAGCGCTATCTGGATCAGGCTCAGGTGTCTATCACGGTGGCCGGTGCCGACGAGAGCAAGAGCCAGGCCCTGTTGGCAGGAGCCCAAGCCTGTACGAAGGGGCTGGGAAACGTCTCCTGCCACTGCGGAAGCATGGAGGAGGCGACAGCGGCTCGGAAGGCCGGGTTGTCCCTGGGGAAGTACCAAGCGTTTTTGGAACTCCAGGCACTGGACCCCTCCATTACCGCCCAGGACATCCAGAACCTGACCATGCGGCAGATTCGGGACTGGATTAACCGGCTTTCCGGCCAGCAAGCTGGCAGCGTCCCAGGCAATACTGGAGATGCCGGACAAAGCGCCGGCGGCAATTCCTGCGGCAGCATCTCTGACCACGGCCACCAGCATGGCCACGGCGGATAGGCGACCATGGGAGCGCGACCGCTGACAGCGGTCGCCAGAGAGGCTCATGGTTCCAGCAGGACGATAAAGGAATACCAGTGTCCGACCTCTGACTTCAGGAAGCTGGACACTGGTTTCTTTTGTGTATTTGCAGGCATTGTGAGATGGTGGAAGAACAGATGTCCGTCTTTTGCGGCCAGCCAAAAATGGCGACTGCGGTTTGCGCTTTTTTAGTGAAGAAATTAAAAGTTTTTCTTGCAACTGGGCGGGAAAACGGATAGAATGATACGGACATAATCAGAAGGAAAAAGGAGAGTTTCGTCATGCCCATCAATGAACTTCGCAAGAGACAGCTCTTTTCTTTGGAGGCATTCCCGCCCAAGAAGGAGCAGTCCGCTAAAAGTATCTATGAGGCAGTGTCCAAAATGGCCCGGCTGCATCCTGACTATATCAGCGTTACCTACGGTGCCGGCGGCAGCGATATCCAGCAGCAGGTGACCGTGGACCTGGTCAAACATATTCAAAACTGCGGTGTGGCTCCTCTGGCCCACATCACCTGTATCAACTCCTCCCTGGAGCAGGTGGACCGGATGCTGGACCGGCTGGAGGAGGCCGGCGTGCGCAGTGTGCTGGCCCTGCGGGGCGACAAGGTGGAGGGCGGCGTTTTGGAACCCCCGTTCCTCCACGCCAGCGACCTTATTGCCCATATCGCCCAGCGAGGCGGCTTTGAGATCCTGGCCGCCTGCTATCCCGAGGGGCACCCGGACAGCGATGGGGTGGAGGACGACGTGACCTATCTGAAAAAGAAGGTGGACGCCGGCGCCAGCGGCCTCATCAGCCAGCTCTTTTTCGACAACGCCGACTTCTACCGGATGCGGGAGCTGTGCGCCCGGGAGGGTATTCGGGTGCCCATCGAGGCAGGAATCATGCCTGTGGTCAATGCCGCCCAGGTCCAGCGGATGGTGAGCCTGTGCGGCGCCAAGCTGCCGCCTAAGTTTTCCAAGATGATCGCCCGGTATGACGGCAATCCTCAGGCCCTTTACGATGCCGGCATCAACTATGCCATCGATCAGATCACGGATCTGCTGGCCAGTGGTGTGGACGGCATTCACGTTTACGCCATGAACAACCCCGACGTTGCCGGCCGCATCTTTGACGCGGTGCACAACCTTTTGATGACAGCCTGAATCCGCCGCCTCTCCGGCGGGAGATTTTGTTTGTCCGCCTCCAGAGAGGATGCGGCAGGAAAGGAAAGACGAGCATGTGTGAGTTCCGCAAAAGACTGAAGGAGGGCGTGGTGCTGCTGGACGGCGGCATGGGCACCATGGTTCAGGATATCCTGGCTCCCGGTGAGAACCCGGCCCTTTTGAGCATCCGGGCGCCGGAGCAGATCGAGGCGATCCACCGGGCCTACTTTCAGGCCGGAGCGGATGTGGTCTATGCAAACACCTTTGGTGCCGGCGTTTTGAAGTTGGAGGGCAGCGGCTATACCACCGAGGAGATCACTGCCGCATCAGTGGCGGCAGCCCGGCGGGCAGCCGCACCCTTCAACGGCCTGGTGGCGCTGGACGTGGGGCCTTTGGGGGAACTGCTGGAGCCATTGGGAACGCTGCCCTTTGATCGGGCGGTGGAGCTCTATGCCCGGCAGATCCAGGCAGGCGTGGAAGCTGGCGTGGACCTGATCGCCATCGAGACCATCATGGACATCTATGAGGCCAAGGCCGCCCTGCTGGCGGCCAGGACGGTCACAGAGGAGCTGCCAGTGCTGGTGACCATGACCTTTGAGGAGAGCGGCCGGACTTTTACCGGCTGCACAGTGCCGGTGATGGCTCTGACCCTGGAATCCCTGGGGGCCGACGCCATCGGCATCAACTGCTCCGTGGGCCCCGACCGGCTGCGGGACATCGTCTCCCAGCTGCGCCGGTGGACAAAGCTGCCCATCGTGGCCAAGCCCAACGCCGGAATGCCCCGGCCCCAGGGCGGCTATGACCTGACGGCGGAGGAGTTTGCGGCAGGCGTGGCGGAGCTGAGCCGTCTGGGCGCTTCCATAGTGGGCGGCTGCTGCGGCACCACGCCGGAGCACATCCGCCTGGTGAAGGAGCTGGTGGGCTATGTGCACCCCGCCCCCGCGCCGGAGGAGACGCCCTGCGCGGTGTGCTCCGGGCTGATGGAGGTGGAGTTGGGCAAGTCCCCGGTGGTGGTGGGCGAGCGGCTCAACCCCACCGGCAAAAAGCGCCTCAAGCAGGCGCTGCTGGAGGGCGATATGGACTATATCATGGCCCAGGCCGTCCAGCAGGAGGAGGACGGGGCCCAGATCCTGGACGTGAACGTGGGTCTGCCGGGCCTTGACGAGGCGGAAATGATGCCCCGGGTGATCCGGGCGGTGCAGTCGGTAAGCACGCTGCCCATCCAGATCGACTCCTCGGACCCCGCTGCTATCGAGGCGGGCCTGCGGGCGGTCAATGGCCGGGCCATCGTCAACTCCGTCAACGGCGAGCCGGCGTCCCTGGAGGCGGTGCTGCCTCTGGTGAAGCGCTACGGCGCTGTGGTCATCGGTCTGACCCTGGACGAAAACGGCATCCCGGAGACAGCCCAGGGGCGCACGGCTATTGCTCAGCGCATCCTGGAGCGGTGTGACAGTCTGGGCATCCCTTGGCGGGACGTGGTGATGGACTGCGTCACCATGCCCGTGGGCTCCGACCCCAACAGCGGCGCCGTCACTCTGGCGGCGGTGTCCGCGGTCCACGCCATGGGGGTCAAGACCTCCCTGGGCGTCAGCAACGTATCCTTCGGACTGCCCCGGCGGGATGTGCTCAACCGGACCTTTTACGCCATGGCTCTGGGCAGCGGCCTGGACCTGGCCATTTTGAACCCGGGCGACGTGGGCATGATGGAGACTGTGTGCTCTTACCGGCTGCTCAGCGGCTGGGATGAGGGCGGACAGAATTATGTAGACCGCTTTGCCGGAACCACCGCCCCGGTGGCCGTGGCGGCAACGGCATCTGCATCCAGAGCGGCGGAGAGGAAAAGCGCCGATCCCCTCACCGACGCGGTGCTCTCCGGCCTTGCGGAGGGGGCGGCCCAGGCGGCGGAGCAGATGCTCCGGGAGATGGAGCCCCAGGAGCTGATCGACAAGGCCATCATCCCCGTTCTGGACGAGGTGGGCCGCCGGTACGAGGCGGGGACGCTGTTCCTGCCTCAGCTCATGCGCTCCGCCGACGCGGCCAAGGCCGCCTGCGAGGTGGTGCGGCAGGTGCTGGCCTCCAAGGGCGGCGTGCCCGACGGGGAGCCCATCGTCATTGCCACCGTCAAGGGGGACATCCACGACATCGGCAAGAACATCGTCCGGGCGGTGCTGGAGAACTACGGCTACCGCATCATCGACCTGGGCCGGGACGTGCCGCCGGAGACGGTGGTGGAGGCGGTCCGGGAGTCGGGGGCCAGGCTGTGTGGTCTCAGTGCCCTAATGACCACCACCGTGCCCGCCATGGAGGAGACCATCCGCCATCTGCGGGTGAGCTGTCCTGACTGCCGGGTGATGGTGGGGGGTGCCGTGCTCACTGCCGACTGGGCGGAAAAGGCCGGAGCAGACTATTATGTCAAGGATGCGGCGGCCAGCGTTCAGGCGGCCCGGGTCTGCCTGGGAAAATAACATGCGGCAAAATGCCGGAGCCCTGATCTGTCAGGACTCCGGCATTTTTTATCGCAGCAGAAGTGCCAGCAGGGCCAGCATGGTTCCGGCGGCTAGACACAGACCGCTCACCAGTCCCCACAGCCGCACCCGCAGCAGTTCCTGACTGCCGGGGCGGGACAAAAAGCGGGGAAACAGCGCGGCGGTCCCTGCCGCAAAGAGACCGGCGGACCACAGGAAAACCACGTCCATAAAAAAACAGGACCTCCTCTCCTGACCGGCGCAAACTGCTCCGCTTTTTTTCCGGGGCGGCGCTGCCGATGGGCTTTTATTCTACGCATTCAGTAAACCGCAAATTCCTCTGAGCCACAAGCAGGAGCGAGTAAATATTTGGTAAAATTCAGCGTTTCCAGGAAAAAAGAGCAAAGGTAAAAAAGCTTCCAGAGGATGGAAAGACAAGAAAAGTTTACAAATGACGGACGGATTGTCTTTGACCCAAAGGCGATAAGATGCTATAATAATAAAAATCTCTGCCAACAAAGAGCGCTCCGGAGCGCCTGCGGCATATTAAGGAGGAGCATACCATGAGAAAGCTGTTTGACTGGGCTGACCGCTGGATCGCGGCGGCCACCTGGCGGGATCTGGCGCTGGTGAAGCTGTGTCTGTGCGCCATGGGGGTATTGATCGGCCTGTGCATCCCCCAGCGGCGGAAAAAGGGAGTGGCTGCAGCGGCTTCCGCGGTATTCGCCATGACCTACGCGCCTCTGATGGCCAAGTTTTTGAGCCTGATGCCGGATAAGGAGTAGAGAAAAAGAAAAGCAGGATCTGGAATGACAGATCCTGCTTTCGGAGAAGCTAAAAGGGAGGAGCGTAGGGGATGCGTGTGGAGATCCTGATGGGCAGTCCCAGGAAGAAGGGCAACACGGCGGCGCTGCTGGAACCCTTCTGCCAGGAGCTGAATGAACAGGGTGCAGTGTGGAACTGTCACTGGCTCTATGATCTGGACCTGCATCCCTGTACCGCCTGCCGCCGCTGTCAGGAGGACTGGACCGTCTTTGGCTGTCACTGGCAGGACGACTGTCAGATGCTCTTTGACGCCATTTTGGCTGCAGATCTGTTGGTACTGGCCACACCGGTGTACTCCTGGTACTGTACGCCGCCTATGAAGGTACTGCTGGACTGGATGGTCTACGGCATGAATAAGTATTACGGTGCCAAGCGGGGCCCTGCCCTGTGGGCGGGCAAGTCGGTGGCTTTAGTGACTACCTGCGGCTACCCGCCGGAGAAGGGGGCGGACCTGCTGGCCGAAGGACTGCGGCGCTATTGCCGCCACTCCAAGCTCAAGTGGCTGGGGATGCTGGCGGAGCGCCATATGGGATATGACACCGTTTTCATGGATCAGGAGAAGGCGGACCGGGCCCGCCGGTTCGCCAGAGATTGCCTGAAGACAGTGGAACAACAGTGAGGAGAAGGCCGTAGAGGCCGCATAGAATAGATATGTTTTGGAAGCAGATGGACAGATTTGTAGCGACAGTGGCCGGCATCGGTGTGCTGGCCCACGTTTTGGGTGAGGCGCTGCCGCGCCGCTGGTTTTCTCCGAAGGCGGTACTCTGGTGTTCCTTTTCCTGGGAAAAGGAGGGGCGGATCTACCGGAAGGTGGGCATTGAGTGGTGGAAGAACCATCTGCCCGACGCCAGCCGCCACGCTAAGGACATGGAGCCCAAAACCCTGGCTGGGGAGCGGACGGCGGCGCACCTGCTGCGCCTGGTGCAGGAGACCTGCGTGGCGGAGCTGATCCACTGGCTGCTGTGGCTCGTCAGCCCGGTGCTGCTGGTGGTGATGAAAAAGCCCTGGAGTATTGTGATGACAGTGCTTTACGGCCTTTCCAATCTGCCTTTTATTCTGATCCAGCGTTACAATCGTCCCCGGCTGCTTCGGCTCTATGAGCGGATGGCGCAGCGGGAGCAGTTGAAAAAGACCATCGAGGAAGCATTGCCGCAATGAAACCATTGAAAATTCTTGTCTTGTCCAGCAACAACGGCGGCGGCCACAATACAGCGGGCCGCGCCATCCTGGAGGCCGCGGGAGAGCGGAGCATCTGGGGCGAGATGCTGGACGGACTGTCCTTTGACGCTCCTTGGAAATCCAAGGCAGTGGCGGATATCCATGTGAAAGGGGCTCTCTACGCCCCGGAGTTGTTCGCTCTGGGCAATGCGCTGGCGGAGCGCCCGCCCCGGGAGCATCGCGAATCCCTGTGCTACCGCATCAATGCCCGGTATGCCCATCGGGTCTATCGCTATGTGTCTGAGCGGCACGTCGATGCCGTCATCTGCACCCATGTGTTCCCGGCTCTGGCCATGACGGAGGTGAAGCGCAGTTTCTCCAAAAATTTTCCCGCCTTCTTTGTGGCCACGGATTACAGCTGCGCGCCCTATGTGAATGAGACGGACCTGGACGGCTATTTCATTCCCCATCCCACCTTGCGGCGGGAGTTCGTGGAGGCCCATGTGCCCTATGCCCGCCTCTTTCCCACGGGAATCCCGGTGGCCCGCCGGTTTTCCCGGCATCTGGACCGGCAGGAGGCCCGCCGATGCCTGGGACTGCCTCAGGAGCCCCAGGCGGTGCTGGTGATGACCGGCTCCATGGGCTTTGGCGACGTGCCGGGGCTGCTTTTGGAGCTGCTGCAGCAGCTGCCCCGGGAGACGCTGATCCTGGTCTTGGGGGGCAACAATCAAAAGCTCAAGGATACACTGCGGGCGGAGTTTAGTCCTTGCCCTAATATCCGGGTGCTGGACTTCACCCGGGAAGTGGAACTGTATATGGATGCCTCGGACGTGCTCATCTCCAAGCCCGGAGGCCTGAGCACCACGGAGGCGGCGGTGCGGGGCATTCCCTTGGTCCACACCACGCCCATCCCCGGCTGGGAGGAGCGGAACGTGGCCTTTTTCCAGGAGCATGGGCTTTCCCGCTATGGTCCCACCCCCAAGGCGGCGGCTCGGGAGGCTGCTTGGCTGCTGGTGCACCCGCCGGAGCGGGAGGCCATGGTGGCCCGCCAGCGGGCCCAGATCCCGCCGGACGGAGCGGAGCAGATCATGACCACAGTCATCAACCTCTGCCGCAGGCAAGAACAGGAACCGGAAAAGGAGCAATGAGAAACATGACATTCAAAATGGTACACAACAACCTCAATGTGTCGAATCTGGAGCAGAGCTTGGCCTTTTATGACAAGGCCCTGGGTCTGAAGGAGATCCGCCGGAAGGAGACAGAGAATTTCACCATTGTCTTTTTGGGAGACGGACTGGGACAGCACCTGTTGGAGCTGACCTGGCTCAAGGGCCATCCCCAGCCCTATGACCTGGGAGAGAACGAGTTCCACCTGGCCTTTGAGACCGACGATATGGATGCTGCCCTGGCGTACCACAAGGAGATGGACTGCGTCTGCTTTGAAAACCCGGCCATGGGTATCTACTTCATCTCGGACCCGGATGGGTACTGGCTGGAGATCGTGCCCAAGAAGGACTGATAGAGGTGCCGGCTGGGAATATTTGAAAAAGTGATTGTATTTTCCAGGTAAATCCGGTATACTGAAATGCTGAGAGGGCAGTGCCCTTATGGAGAACGAAGGAGGTTTTCAGGATGAATCGAACGGCTCGTTTCGTATTGAAGCTTGTGGCGGCTGGCCTGGCCCTGGCGGCCCTGGTGTGCCTGGTGGTGGGCAGCTGGAGTGATGTGGCGGAAAAGTGCTGCTGCGGCAAGCGCCTTGCAAAGCGCGGCAGCGAATACGACGACTACGACGATGAGGAACTGTACGAGGAATAAGCTTCCTTCCAAGGACCCCTTCGTCCTGTGATGCAGAAAAAAGAGCATCCCCTTGGGGATGCTCTTTTCCTGTTTTAAGAAGACTGTTTTACGACTCCTCCGCCTGAGACGGCAGAGATGACTCACCGTCGGAGGGCGGCTGGGCAGCGCGCTCGTCCTTTCCGGCCAGAAGAAAAACAGTGGCCAGGATGCAGACAAAGCCCAGAAGATCCATAGGCTGGAAAGAGGTGTGGAGCCACAGCGCGGAGAAAACAGCAGCGGACACCGGCTCCGTGGTGGCCAGCATACTGGCCCGCACCGGGCCTACTTGAGAGATGCCGTACATGAACAAGCCAAAGGCCACCACGGTGCCCAGCAAGGTGATGACCCCTGCGGTCAAAATGAGCCCTGGGGAGAGCTCCACCTGTTCCCGCCAGATTCGGGTGCCCAAGGCAAGGCATATACCGCCCACCAGCATGCCCCACCCCATGACCACTGTGCTGCCCCATTTGGCGATCAGGCGGGAAGGAAGAAGCGTATAGATGGTGACGGCTCCGGCAGTGGTCAGCCCCCACAGCAGGCCCTTGGTGGACAAAACCATGTGCCTCGGATCTCCGTGAGTGGCCAGCAGAAATGTACCTGTCACTGCCAAAATCGCGGCCAGCAGTTCTTTTTTCTTGGGCCAGCGCCGTCCGGCAAAACACACCAGCACCATGATGATCACCAGATTCAGATTTTGCAGTACCGTGGTGGTGCCCGCGTTGGTATAGGAGATAGCGGTCATGTAAGAGTATTGGCACAGCACCAGTCCGCCCAGGGCAAAAAGGACCAGTTGTATCACGTCCCGCCGGGATTTCCAAATGCCGGTGAGTCCGGGGGCGCGTTTGACAACCGCAAAAAGAAGCATGATCAGGCCGGCTCCCAGCTCACGAACACAGGTGAGCCAAAGGGTGCTCACTTCATAATGAGAGAAAAGATATTCGCCGCAGGTGCCGGAAAATCCCCAGAAGATACCGCCCACCACGGTGCACAAAATACCTTTCAGGGCTCCTGTCTTTGGTGTGTTCATAGAATCTGTGCCTCACTCTCTTGTATGATGTCAAGGGGAACTGTGCCATGGATCAAAGCCAGCTTTTCCTCCCTGTGCAGGCGCTTGATGGCTGCTTCCCGGCGCAGCGCAGCACTCTTGTTCGGCTGTGACTCCCGCCATACCACTGTTACAGGGAGGCGGGAGCGGGTGTATTTGGCACCCTGGCCTCGGTTGTGGACGGCGGCGCGCCGGTCCACATTCTGGGCGATGCCGGTATAGAGGCTTCCATCGGCGCAGTGCAGGATATAAACCCACCACTCCACGAGTTTTCCCTCCTCCTCGATTCGTCAGGCGAATCCATCTTAACGCATTTTTCACCAGAAAGCCATGGAGGAACCCACAAAAAACAATCTTGTCTCTTGTGGCTTTTTCACACAATGGATATCCGCCTTGCCTCTGGGGTCCCATTGGGAGGCAGAGGCGCATACAATGGTCTGTACCCATGAAAATGGGCAGCTCAATAAGTAGGTGAATACGATATGTGTATCGATGAATCCCTTTCCTATCAGAAACTCTGTGGCTGTCATCCCGACAGTTGTAATAAAAGTGCCAATCAGTGTGTGTCGGTGAGCCTCCCCATCGAGGTCAGTCCCGCTGCCACCCTGGGTGAGATCACCACCAGCTGTCAGGGCACACCCACCGTGACCTGCCAGACTGACGCCTCCCGCAACCTGTGTGTCCTCACTGTGACCCAGCAGGTGTGCCTGACCATTCCCGTGTGCTACGGCGTCAATACCACTGCCGGCGCAGCGGAGATCGCCTGCGCTGAGGACAGCGGCTGCAGCTGTGGCTGCCGCCGATAAGGAAAGACCCGCCGCTATAAGAGCGGCATTTGCATAGAATCGGCCGGGGCTGCGGATTTCCGCGGCCCCGGCCTTTATGGGTGCGGGGAAGGAAACGCTTTTACAAGGCCCGCCAGCCCTCGGGCTTGAGCTCGGTCTGGCCGTCCAGGGCCCGCTGGACCTCCGCCAGCATGGCCTCCCGGTCCTGGTTCAGGGTGCCCCGGAGGTTGAGATAGTTGGAGGCGTGGTTCATACGGAACACGCTGCCGGGGGTGTCCAGCTGCTCCACCAGCAGCTTCGTCTCCTCCAGCACCTGTTGGGTGGTCAGCAGCTGGAACTGCCCCGCACGTACCCAGTCGTACAGGGGCGTTCCCGGCTCCACCATCAGTGTCAGCATGCCGATATACTCGGGATTCATGGCGTTGAAGGCCCGGGCGGTCTCCACCGCGTGCTCCCGGAGCAATTCTGGGCCGCCCAGTCCGGTGATGGCGGTGACGGACAAGGCGATGCCGCAGCGGCGGACCTTTTGCCCGGCGGCAATGATCTCCGCCGCCGTGTGGCCCTTGTTCATCTTCTGAAGCACTTGGTCGCTGCCGGACTCCAGGCCCATGTAGACCATAGTTAGGCCCTTTTCCCGCAGCGTCCGCAGCTCCTCCTCCGTCCGGATCTGGATGCTGGAGGGAGAGGCGTAGCAGGTGACCCGCTCGCACTCGGGGAACAGCTCCCGGATCCGGTCCAGGATCACGTAGAGCTCCTGGGCCTTGCGCACCAAGGCGTCGCCGTCGGCCAGAAACACCCGTCCCACCTTCCGGTAGGTCTTTCGGGCCATTTCAAAGTCCTCCAGCACCTCCTCCAGGGGCCGCAGGGCAAAATGCTTTTCCTTGTACATACTGCAAAAGGCGCAGGTATTGTGGGAACACCCGTAGGTCACCTGCACAATGAGACTGTAAGCCTCGCTGGGGGGACGGTAAACACTGCCGAAATAACGCATCATACACCTCCGTGGGTCAGGGAAAAATGGGACAAGATCACTGCTCCAGCAGCTTTTCCAGCGCCGAGAGCTTCAGGCACACGCACAGCACATCGATGGCCTGCTCCAGCTCCGCCACCGGCGGCAGGGAGGGAGCAATGCGGATATTGCTGTCCTGGGGGTCCTTGCCGTAGGGGAAGGTGGCGCCGGCGGCGGTCATGGTGACGCCTGCCTTCCGGCACAGCTCCAGCGTCCGCTTGGCGGTGCCGGGCATGGCGTCCAGGCTGACAAAATAGCCGCCGTGGGGCCGCTTCCAGGAGGCAATGCCCAGGGGGGCGATCTCCCGGTCCAGAGCGTCCAGCACCGCGTGGAACTTGGGGCGGAGAATCTCTGCGTGGCGGCGCATCAGCTCCAGGGTATGGGCCTTGTCCTTGAGATAGAGTACGTGGCGCAGCTGATTGACCTTGTCAAAGCTGATGATCTGCACGCCCATGAGCTTGCTGAGATAGGCGATGTTGGCCTCACTGGCGGCCAGAACGGAGATGCCGGCGCCAGGGAGGGTCACCTTGGAGGTGGAGGCGAACTCGATGACCATGTCCGGATTGCCCGCCTGGGCGCAGAGACTGAGGATGTCGGGGAAGGGGACGAACTCCCCCTCAAACTCGTGGATGCAGTAGGCGTTGTCCCACATGAGCAGGAAGTCCGGGGCGGCGGGCTTGAGGGCGGCCAGACGCTCCACGGTCTCCTGGGAGTAGATGACGCCCTCGGGGTTGGAGTACTTGGGCACGTTCCACATGCCCTTCACGGCGGGGTCCTTCACCGCCTCCTCCACCGCGTCCATGTCAGGGCCGGTCTCGGTCATGGGGATGGGGATGAGCTGGAAGCCGAAGGCCTCGGTGACCTGGAAGTGACGGTCATAGCCGGGGACAGGGCAGAGCCACTTGAGCTCTGTCTCCCGGCACCAGGGCCGGGGACTGTGAAGCAGGCCGTGGGTGTAGGCCTTGGAGATGGTGTCATACATCAGCTGCAGGCTGGCGTTGCCGCCCACGATCGTCTGCTCCGGGCGGCAGCCCAGCACATCAGCCCAGTACCGGCGGGCGGCAGGCAGGCCGCACAGCTCGCCATAGTTGCGCACGTCCATGCCGTCGCAGGAGAAGTCGCTGTCGGGGGTCAGGACATTAAAGATGTCGCTGACCATGTCCAGCTGGGTCTTGCCGGGCTTGCCCCGGGCCATGTTCAGGTTCAGGTGCAGAGCCTGGAGCTGGGCGTAGCGGGCGCGGACGGCGGTGAGCTCGGTCTCAAGGGCCTGGCGGGTCATATTGGAATAAGGTGTCACGGGGGTTCCTTCCTTTCCGATGGAGATTCCAGTCAAAGTGGTTTAATTGGCAGTTATTGTAGCAGTTTTTTCCGCCTCTGGCAAGGGCAGCCACCTGAAAAGAGGAGAGAGGACCGCTCAGGCGGCCTCTCTCCTCTTGAGGGCGTTTGTCCAGGGGGCGGGGATCAGCGCTTGCGCTCCGCCTCGCAGTAGGCGCAGCGGTAGGTGTGCTTTTCCGGATCGCTGAGCAGGAAGATGGCGTCCAGCTGGGGCTCAGCCATGGTGATGCAGCGGGGGTTCTTGCAGTGGATGATGTTCACCAGCTTCTGGGGCAGCTCCAGGTGCTTTTTCTCTACCTGCTTGCCGTCCCGGATGATGTTGACGGTAATGTTGGGATCGATGTAGCCCAGCACATCCAGATCCACTTCCATAGGGGAGTCGATCTTGATGATGTCCTTTTTGCCCATGCGGCCGCTGCGAACGTTTTTGATGATGGCCACAGAGCAGTCCAGCTCGTCCAGATGCAGATACTTGTAGATGTCCATGCTCTTGCCGGCCTGGATGTGGTCCAGGACCACGCCGTTTTGGATGCTGTCGATATTCATAGATGCCTCTCCTTCCTTACACCTGGATGCCCAGCAGCTTCATGATCAGCGCCATGCGGATGTACTTGCCGTTCTTGACCTGCTTCCAATAGGCGGCACGGGGGTCCTTGTCTACCGCCACGGAGATCTCATTGACACGGGGCAGGGGATGGAGGATGGACAGATCAGGCTTGGCGTTGACCAGCTTCTCAGGATTGAGGATATAGCTGTCCTTCAGGCGCAGGTAATCCTCTTCGTTGAAGAAGCGCTCCTTCTGGACACGGGTCATGTAGAGGATGTCCAGCTGGGGCATGACGGACTCCAGATCCGTGGTCTGGGTGTAGGGGATGCCCTTCTTCTTCAGGGCCTCCTCCTTCACATACCGGGGGAGCTTGAGCTCCAGGGGGGAGATGAGCACGAAGTTGATGTTCTCGTAGCGGCTCAGGGCGTTGACCAGGGAGTGGACGGTGCGGCCGAACTTCAGATCGCCGCAGAAGCCGATGGTGAAGTTGTTCAGGCGGCCCTTCTCCCGGTGGATGGTCAGCAGGTCCGTCAGGGTCTGGGTGGGGTGGTTGTGACCGCCGTCACCGGCATTGATGATAGGCACCTCAGAGTGCATGGCGGCGGCAAAGGGAGCGCCCTCCTTGGGGTGGCGCATGGCGATGATGTCGGCGTAGCAGCTGACGGTGTGGATGGTGTCGCCTACGGTCTCGCCCTTGGCGGTGGAGGAGCTCTGGGCCTCGGAGAAGCCCAGCACGCTGCCGCCCAGGGCCAGCATGGCGGACTCAAAGCTCAGGCGGGTCCGGGTGGAGGGCTCGAAGAAGAGGGTGGCCAGCTGCTTGTGGGCGCAGGCGTTCTGATACTTTTCGGGGTTTGCGATGATGTCCTCAGCGGTGGCGATGAGCTGGTCGATCTCCTCCACGCTCAGGTCCACGATGTCAATGAGATTTCTGGTATTCATGTCTGTTTCCCTCCTCTTTCAGCGGATCCAACTTTCGTCAGAGGGGTTGGCCCGGAACTGCTTGAGCCGCTGGATGTCCTCGGCCTTGATCTTGCCCTCCTCGGCGGCTACCTCACAGACGGCGTCGAAGTTGGAGAGGGAGTAGTTGATGACGTTGGCGGCGGAGAGCCGATCCAGACCCTTCTGGAGGCCGTAGGTGAAAATAGACGCAACACCCAACACCTCGGCGCCGGCTTCCCGCAGGGCCTCCACCACCTCGATGCAGCTGCCGGCGGTGGAGATCAGGTCCTCCACCACGACGACCTTCTGGCCTTTCTCCAGTTTACCCTCGATGCGGTTTTGCCGGCCATGATCCTTGTTGCCGGAACGGACATAGCCCATGGGCAGGTTCATCAGATGGCCCACGATGGCGGCGTGGGCGATGCCGGCGGTGGAGGTGCCCATCAGGACCTCTACATCAGGATAGTGAGCGCGGATCAGCTCTACCAGCCCCTCCTCCACATGGGTGCGGACGGCGGGCGCCGTCAACGTCAGGCGGTTGTCGCAGTAGATGGGGCTGTGGATGCCGCTGGCCCAGGTGAAGGGCTCGTCAGGCCGCAGGAACACGGCGCCGATGCTCAGCAGATCGTGGGCAATGGTGCGTTCTAAGCTCATGATATCAGACTCCTTATTGGATTTGGAATAGGCGGGAAAAAGGGGATCAGAACCGCTCCTGATGGATCTTCTCCATGGGGAGCTCCTCCAGAGCGTGGGGCTCGGGATGCTTGACGGGCATGCCCAGAGTCAGGATGGCCTGCAGGCGCATCTCCTGGGGGAAGCCCAGCAGCTCCCGGACAAAGGCCTCGGTGGTTCGGCCGTCAGAGGTCTCCCGCAGGCGGCCCTGGACCCAGCAGCTGCCCACGCCCAGGGCATCGGCCATCAGGTGCATATTGGCCATGGCCACGGAGCAGTCCTCCACCCAGACGTCGGACTTGGACTCGTCGCCCAGCACCACGATGGCGCAGGCGGCCTCCTGGAGCATCTTCACCGGCGTGGTCCGGCAGTCGGCCATGGCGTTGAGCATCGCCCGGTCACGGACCACAATGAACTCCCAGGGGCGGATGGCCTTGCCGCTGGCGGACAGGAGACCGGCCTGAAGGATCTTGGTCAGCGTTTCCTCCGGGATGGGGGCGTCGGTGTACTGCCGCACGCTGCGGCGATTCTGAAACATCTGCAGAAGTTCCATAATACCTTCCTTTCTGACGGCGGGCCCGCCAAAGACGGACCCATGGGCGGATGGTCTTTTATCCGATGAATTCACGGACTGTCCGGCGATAGGCGGCTACGGGGTCCTCCGCCTGGGTGATGGGACGGCCCACCACGATCAGGTCACAGCCGGACTTGCCCGCCTTTTCCGGGGTCATGATGCGCTTTTGGTCCCCAGCGGCGGAGTCGGCAAAGCGGATGCCGGGGGTGACGGTGAGGAAGTCCTCGCCGCAGACCTCCTTGACCTTGGCGGCCTCCAGAGGGGAGCAGACGATGCCGTCCAGGCCGCTGCCGGCGGCGTTCTTGGCATAGGAGAGCACAGTCTCCTCCATGGGCACCGGGATGAGCAACTCGTTTTTCAGCGTCTCGGCATTGGTGGAGGTCAGCTGGGTCACGGCGATGAGCAGCGGCCGGGTGCCGTCGGGCCGGGTGAGGCCCTCCAGGGCGGCGCGCATCATCTCGGAGCCGCCGGCGGCGTGGAGGTTCACCAGATCCACATCCAGCCGGGACAGGGAGGCCATGGCCCGTTTGACGGTGTTGGGAATGTCGTGGAGCTTGAGATCCAGGAAGATCTTGTGGCCCCGGGCCTTGATCTCCCGGACCATGTCGGGACCTTCGGCGTAGAACAGCTCCATACCGATCTTGACAAAGGGCTTCTCCCCGGCAGGGAAGCGGTCCAGGAAGGCCAGGGTCTCGGCCTTGGAGGGGAAGTCCAGAGCGATGATAACGTCTTTTGTACGCATGATGCAGCATCCTTTCTATGTTGCGCCGCAGGGTTCAGCACCCCTTGCGGCCGGTGATGACAGAAAATCGGGGGACTTACGAATGGGCGCTTCCGGTGAGGGAGGAGAGCTTGTCCGCTCCCAGCTGCCGGCACACATCGGGCAGGGCCTCGATGATGCGCTTGCAGGCGAAGGGGTCCTTGAGGTTGGCGGCGCCCACCTCCACGGCGGTGGCGCCGGCCATCATCATCTCGCACACATCCTCGGCGGAGCTGACGCCGCCGCAGCCGATGATGGGGATCTTCACGGCCTCATACACATCCCATACCATCCGCAGCGCCACCGGGAACACCGCCGGACCGGACAGTCCGCCGGTGCGGTTGGCCAGGATTGGCCGGCGGGTCTTGAGGTCGATGCGCATGCCTAAGAGGGTGTTGATGAGGCAGATGCCGTCGGCACCGGCCTCCTCGCAGGCCCGGGCGATGGCGGCGATGTCGGTGACGTTGGGGCTGAGCTTCATGACCACCGGCTTGTCCGTCACGGCCTTGACGGCCCGGGTGACGGCGGCGGCGCCCTCCGGGTCGGAGCCGAAGTTCTTGCCGCCGGCATGAACGTTGGGGCAGGAGATGTTCACCTCCAGGATGCCCACATTGGGGCAGGCGGAGAGCTTTTCGCAGTTCCGGGCGTACTCCTCCAGGGAGAAGCCACCCACATTGGCCAGCACCGGCTTGCGGAAGATCTTGGCCAGCTCCGGCAGCTCATGGGCCGCCACGGCCTCCACGCCAGGATTTTGTAGACCCACGGCGTTGAGCATCCCACCGGGGGTCTCGGCGATGCGGGGGGTGGGGTTGCCGAACCGGGGCGCCTCCGTGGTGCCCTTACAGGAGAGGGAGCCCAGGATGTTGATGTCGTACCACTGGGCAAACTCCTGGCCGAAGCCGAAGGTGCCGCTGGCGGGGATCACCGGGTTGTCCAGATGGAGCCCGCACAAGGTCACAGAGAGGTCAGTCACAGGATCTCCTCCTTTCGGAACACAGGCCCGTCCTTGCAGACCCGGCGGGGCCCGTTTTTGGTCTCCATGGTGCAGCCCACGCAGGCGCCGAAGCCGCAGCCCATCCGCTCTTCAAAGCTGATCTGGCCGCCGGTGAGCTGAGGCAGCGCCAGCACCGCCCGGAGCATGGGCCCCGGGCCGCAGACAAAGCAGTAGTCGCATTCAGTCTTGGCCACCAGCTCCGTTACGAAGCCGGGGGCGCCCAGGGAGCCGTCCACCGTGGACAAAAACACGTGGCAGCCCAGGTCGGTGAACTCCTTGAGATAAAAGACATCCGCGGCGGTGTTGAAGCCCAGGGCCACGGTGGGGGCCTTTCCGTTTTGCGCCATGCGGCGGGCCAGGCCGTAGAGAGGGGCAACGCCGATGCCGCCGCCGATGAGGATGGGGGTGCCGGTACATTCATCGAGGTCAAAGCCGTTGCCCAGGCCCGAGAGCAGGTCGAACACGGTGCCGGGCTGGGCCTGGCACAGCTCCGCCGTGCCCTTGCCGGCCACCCGGACCAGCAGCGTCAGCGTCTCCTCATCCCAGTCGCACACGGAGATGGGCCGACGCAGAAAGCGGCCGGGCAGCTCCAGATTCACAAACTGACCGGGATGGGTGATGGGGGAGGTGTCCCCGGCAAAGCGCAGCTGCCACACGTCCGCCGTCAGAGGCGTTTTTTCCGTCAGGGTCATTTGCACCTGTTTCATGCGTGTTCCTCCCTTTGATATACGATCTCCCCGCCGCAGAGCGTCAGCTCCGTCCGGCCCTGGACCTGCCAGCCGTCAAAGGGGGTGGCACGGCCCAGGGAGCGAAAGGCGCTGCTGTTGATGCGCCAGAGGGTGGTGAGATCCAGTACAGTGAGATCAGCGGGTGCGCCCGCTTCGATTATTCCGCCGGGCAGACGGAAAATCTGCCGGGGCCGGACGCACAGCCGGTCCAGCACTGTCTCCAGAGGGACAATGCCGGGCTGCACCAGCTTGGTGTAGAGCACCGGGAAGGCGGTCTCCAGTCCCACGATACCGTTGAGACTGCCCCGCAGGCCGCCGGACTTCTCCTGGGCGCTGTGGGGGGCGTGGTCCGTGGCGATGCAGTCGATGGTGCCGTCCAAAAGCCCTGCCACCAGAGCCTCTCGATCGGGGGCGGAGCGGATGGGGGGATTCATGCGGAAGCCGCCCTCGTCCCGCAGCTCCTCGTCGCACAAGGTCAGGTAGTGGGGGCCGGTCTCGCAGGTGACAGGCAGGCCCTCAGCCTTGGCCTGGCGGATCAGGGCCACGCTCTCCTTGGTGGAGATGTGGCAGACGTGGTAGCGGCAGCCGGTCTTACGGACCAGCTGGAGGTCCCGCTCCACCTGCCGCCACTCGCTCTCCGGGGCGTTGCCGGTGAGGCCATGGGCCCGGGCATAGGCGCCGTCGTGGACGCACCAGCCCTTTTGGAGCAGCGCTTCGTCCTCGCAGTGGGCCACGATGGGCTTGTCCAGCGCTTTGGCCAGCTCCATGGCCCGGCGCATCTGCTCCGGGGACTGGACGCCCTTGCCGTCGTCGGAAAAGCCCACGGTATCCGGGGCCATGGCAGAAAGATCCGCCAGCTCCTGGCCCTGTTCGCCTCTGGTGATGGCGCCGTAGGGATAGACGCGGATCGCCGCGTCCCGGGCGATGGCCTCCAGCTGAGGACGGAGGCCTTCAGCGCAGTCAGGCACCGGCTTGAGGTTGGGCATGGCGCACACGGCGGTGTAACCGCCTGCCGCAGCAGCGGCAGTGCCGGAGGCAATGGTCTCCTTATAAGAAAAACCAGGCTCACGCAGATGCACATGCACATCGGTGAAACCTGGAACAAGAAAACGATCATGCAATTCGATCACACAAAAGCCATCCCGGGAAAGAGAGGGGGAAACGGAAACAATACGGCCCTGGTCAATGGCAACATCCAAACGCTCGAAGCGGCCGTTTCGAAACACGCTGCCGCCGGTCAGCAGATACTTCATGGGAGTCCTCCTTCCGTTTTGTGTTCGGTCAACACAATATACTATCGGAAACAGGGGGGAATGTCAATCCTTTGCCCTGACAAAAAACGGCGGCGGAACTAAGCAGCTTTCTCCGAAATGACCAATCCCAGAAAAAGGGAAGAGGAGGGAGAAAAAGCCGCTGCGAACGATCCTCGTTCGCAGCGGCAAAGAAGATGTATTTACTTCTTCAGGGAGTCTACCCACTGGGCGTACTTGTCCACGTTGGCCTGGCAGGCCGCGGCGTCGGCGCCCTGGGTCAGGAGGTAGACCTTGATCTTGGGCTCCGTGCCGGAGGGACGGACGATGACGGAGGTGCCGTCGGCCATCTCAAAGCGCAGCACGTTGGAGCCGCTGAGCTCCATGGAGGAGGTCGTGCCGGTGATGCAGTCCACCACGGTGCCGTCCTGATAATCCTTCCGGGCCACCACCTGGACGCCGGAGATCTGGGCGGGGGGCTCTTCCCGCAGGCGCTTCATCAACGCGGCCATGTCCTTGAGACCATCCAGGCCGGGCATCACCAGGTTGAAGGTCTTTTCGGCATAGTAGCCGTATTTCTTGTAGAGCTCCTGAAGGGCGTCGTACAGGGTCTTGCCCTGGCCGGCGTACCAAGCGGCCATCTCCGTCAGAGCTACGGCGGCGGTGACGGCATCCTTGTCTCGGACATAGTCGCCCAGCATATAGCCATAGGACTCCTCGTAGGCAAAAATGACCTTGCCCTCGCCGGCATTTTCCAGCTTATCCTTCTTCTCGGCCAGGAACTTGAAGCCGGTGAAGGTGTCATAGCACTGCAGGCCGTTGGTCTCGGCCACCTTCCGTGCCATCTCAGTGGTGACGATGGTCTTGAGGGCCACGGGCTTCTCCGGCATTTTGCCGGTGCGCTTCTTGGCACCGATGAGGTAGTCCAGCAGCAGCACACCGGTCTGGTTACCGGTGATGGTGATGTACTCGCCCTTGTCATTCCGGACCATCAGACCCACACGGTCGGCATCGGGGTCAGAGCCCAGGATGAAGTCGGCGCCCTCCTTCTTGGCCAGGTCCACCGCCAGGTAGAAGCCCTCCGGGTTCTCCGGGTTGGGGGAGACCACAGTGGGGAAGTTGCCGTCAATGACCATCTGTTCGGGGACGCAGATGACATGCTTCATGCCCAGGCGCTTGAGGGCCTCGGGGATGAGCCGGTAGCCGCAGCCGTGGAAGGGGGTGTAGATCATCTTGAAGGTGTCTGCCACCTGCTCCACGGCGGCCTTGTCGTTGACCTGACCCATGACGTTGGCAAGGAACTTCTCGTCGGTCTCCTTGCCCATCAGGGTGATGAGGCCGGCCTTTACCGCATCCTCATAGCCCATGCGCTTGATGGAGTCAAACAGGTCCAGCTCTTCCATCTTGGCGGCGATAGCGGAGGCGTGGTGAGGCGGCAGCTGAGCGCCGTCGGACCAGTAGACCTTATAGCCGTTGTACTCCTTGGGGTTGTGGCTGGCGGTGACGTTGATGCCGGCGATACAGCCATACTCCCGAACAGCAAAGGACACCTCCGGAGTGGGGCGCAGGGCCTCAAACAGACGGCAGGAGATGCCGTTGGCAGCCATGACGCAGGCAGCCTCCCGGGCGAACTCCTGAGAGTGGTTGCGGCAGTCATAGCACACGGCCACGCCCTTGGCCGCGGCGGCGGGACCCTCGGCCAGGATGACCTCGGCAAAGGCCTGGGTGGCGTGGCGGATGACATGGATGTTCATGTTGTGCAGTCCCACGGCCATGGTGCCCCGGAGACCGGCGGTGCCGAATTCCAGAGGACCGTAGAACCGGCCCTCGATCTCCTTTTCATCCAGAGCCCGCAGCTCAGCCTTTTCCTCCTCGCTCAGAGCGGGGCTGGCCAGCCACTTTTCATATTCCTTGCGATAATCCATGGAAATACCTCCTTTATTCCTCGCCGCTCTCCGGCGTATCGTCCGATAAAGGCTGGGCGGTTTCAATGAGTCCACGGGCCTCCTCCAGCCGGGAGGCGGGGACATACAGGCTCACGCCGTAGCCGGAGAAGCCCAGGACCACATGGCCCAGGGAGCTCTCCCCGTCGTATTTTTTCAGCACCGGAATGCCGTAGGCTTCCAGCTGGGCTACGGTCATGTCGGCAATGCCGCCGGTGTCAGGCAGGTCCGTCAAAAAAGCGGGGGACTCCAGTTCGCCGGCGCTGTCCTTAGGCCAGCGCTCCAGCAGATCATGGCTGGCCCGGCCCCAATGGGGAAGTGGGTGTTTGTCCATGCTAGCTTACTCCTTTTCCACGGCGATTTCCTGTCGCTCGCCGTCACTTGTGATATTTCGTCCCGGCATTGATCTGATAGGCCCGGTAGATCTGTTCCAGCACCATGACCCGGGCCAGGTGATGGGGGAAGGTCATGGGGGACATGGACAGCCGCAGCTTGGCCTGGGCTTTGAGGGAGGGGTCAAGGCCGAAGGACCCGCCGATGAGGAACACCAGGTGGCTCTCGCCGCTGCCGGCCCAGCGGTCCATCCGGCGGGCCAGCTCCTCGCTGGAGCACAGCTCACCCTCCACGCACAGGGCGATGATGGCGGAGGAGGAGGGCAGCTTGGCCCGGACGGTCTCCGCCTCCCGGGCCAGAGCGACCTGGATCTGGGCGGGGGAGGGATTGTCCGGCAGCCGCTCCTCCGGCAGCTCCAAAATCTCCAGCCGACAGTGGCGGGAGAGACGCTTTTGGTACTCCGCCGCCGCATCCATATAGAACTTCTCCTTCAGCTTGCCCACGCACAGGATGCTTACCCTCTGCATACCAGGCTCCTTTCCACGGTGTAGCTCTGGCTCAGCGTATCCCGGGGCGCCACCGACAGCGCCGGGCACACACCGGCGGCGGACAGGGCCCGTTCCATGGCGTGGAGCGCCATGGCGGGAGTGTTGTTCTCCCGGCTCAGGTGGGCCAGAACGATCTCTTCCGTACCGCTGCGGGCCATGGCGGCGGCAAAGCGGCCGGCGTCCTCGTTGGACAGATGGCCTTCACTGCCCAGAATGCGCTGCTTGAGGTAGTAGGGATAGGGGCCGCTGCGGAGGGTATCCACATCGTGGTTGGCCTCCAGTACCAGCAGATCCACCCCACAGAGCACCTCTGCCGCCATATCCGTGACATAGCCGGTGTCGGTGAGCAGGCCCACCGCCCCGTCGGGGGTGTCCACACGGTAGCCGGTGGAACCGGCTGCGTCATGGGAGGTGGGGAAAGGGGTGACGGTGCAGCCGTCCAGCTGTACGTTCTCCCCGGAAGAGAAGGGGCAGAGCAGGTCGTCCACTCCGGCCACCCGGTAGCTCAGGCCCCGGGCGGTGGCCTCACTGGCGTAAATGGGAGCGCGGCAGCGTTTAATGAGCGTCTGGAGACCGGAGATGTGGTCGGTGTGGGTATGGGTGATGAAAATGGCCGCCAGCTCCGGCAGCTCCACCCCCAAAGTACCCAGGGCGCTGGTGATGCGCCGGCAGGAGATGCCCGCATCCAGCAGGATGTGGGTGTCCCCCTGGGACAAAAGCAGGGCGTTGCCGGAGGAGCCGCTGGCCAGGGTATGTAATTCGGTCAAAATGGTTCCCTCACGATACTTATAGTTCCATACAGACGAAAAGCGTCCGCTCCAAAGAGCGCCGATGGACTCGCCGCTCTCTGCAGCGGACGCTGACAGAAGCAAAATCAGCTGATTCGGGTCTCCAGACCGTCCTCGTCGCTGGAGACCTCCACAGAGCGGATATCGGCGCCCAAGGCACGGAGCTTGCCTACAATGTCCTCATAGCCTCGCTCGATATACTGCACGCAGCCGATCTCGGACTCCCCCTGAGCAGCCAGAGCGGCGATAACCAGAGCGGCACCGGCCCGCAGGTCACTGGCCTGGACTGGCGCGCCGGTGAGCTTTTCCACGCCCTCTACCACGGCGGTCTTGTCGTCCACCTGAATGTGGGCGCCCATACGCTTAAGCTCGTCCACATAGCGATAGCGGTTGTTCCATACGCTCTCGGTCACCAGACTGGTACCCTCCGCCAGGGAGAGAACTGCGGTGATCTGAGGCTGCATATCCGTGGGGAAGCCGGGATATGGCAGCGTTTTGATATTGGTCCGATGAAGCCGTTCAGTGCGGCGGACCAGAAGGGTGTCCTCCCGTTCCTCCACCGTGGCACCCATCTCCACCAGCTTGGCAGTGATGCAGTCCATATGCTTGGGGATGATGTTTTTCACCAGAATCTGTCCGCCGGTGGCAGCCACAGCGGCCATATAGGTACCCGCCTCGATCTGATCGGGGATGATGGCGTAGCTGCCGCCCCGGAGACGCTCCACGCCCTGGATCTTGATGGTGTCCGTGCCGGCGCCCCGAATGGAGGCACCCACAGAGTTGAGGAAGTTGGCCAGGTCCACAATGTGGGGCTCCTTAGCGGCGTTTTCAATGACGGTGTTGCCCTCCGCCAAGACTGCAGCCATCATGACGTTCATAGTGGCGCCCACAGACACCACATCCATATAGATGTTGGCACCCTTGAGACGGCCGCCCTGAGCGTTGGCATGAATATAGCCGCCCTCTACCTCCACAGAAGCGCCCATGGCAGTAAAGCCCTTGATGTGCTGATCGATGGGGCGGACACCAAAGTTACAGCCGCCGGGCATGGTCACGTCCGCCTTGCCGAAGCGGCCCAGCAGCGCGCCGATCAGGTAGTAGGAGGCACGGATCCGGTGAGCCAGGTCATAGGAGGTCCGGGTGCTGTGGATATGACGGCAGTCGATCTCCACCGCGTGGCGGTTAATGGTGCGGATGTTGGCTCCCAGCTCCTCCAAAATGGTCAAAAACAAGGTCACATCGGAAATCTGGGGGATATTTTCAATACGGCACACCCCGTCTACCAGCAGCGCGGCGGGGATGATGGCTACGGCGGCGTTTTTAGCACCGCTGATCTCTACTTCACCGAAAAGCGGCTTTCCACCGCGTACAATATACTTTGTCAAAACAAGCACCCTCTCTATCACATCAGGTCCATATCGATTATGAACGCATCGACAGGCCGGCAGGCGAAAACATGCCCTTAGCAAGTTTGCCCCGGCACACTGGGTTCATACTATATATCAAAATAAATGATCAATCAGAAAATACGACGACATGGAATCGTCACACACATCCAGTATAACAGATTTTCTCACAAAAGCAATGTTTGACATGAAAAAAAGTGGCGGCTGAGGAAAAAAGAGGGAAAATGTGCCATCAAATCCATACAACTTCGCCGGAAATTGAGTTTACATAACAATAAAAAGAATCCGTGGTGATCCGCCACACTGGGGTCAGGGAAAGGGGCGCGGCAGGGGTGTTTTGCAGGGCATACCCCAGTTCCACGGCGCATACCTGACTGCAGGTACGGTCCTGGTCGGCCAGAGCTTGCAAAAAGGAGGTCAGAGCGGTGGCAGCGCTGATGCAGTCCGCAGTGGACTCTGAGGTGCTGCCGCTGGGCAAGTGTCTCCCGGATGCGGACACAAGAACGCCGTCCGAAAAGGTGAGGGTTACGGTACAATTGACCACCGGACGGCCGTCAAAGTATTGCGTGGCGGTGACGGTTCCTGAGTCCTTCTCCAGAGAGAAGGCGGCCTCCTGATAGTGGAACTGCCGGAAAAAGTCGTCGCACAGTTCCTGTGGATCATCGGTAAAGAGGGAGGCGGTGAGGGTAAAGTCGCCGCTGCTGAGGAAATTTAGAGTGCCCAGAGCGCTTTGATAGCGAGTTAACCCGCCGCCGTCATCCTGAAAGGAGACGTCATCGCCCAGGAAAAAGGCAGCCAGCTTTTCCTCCTCCTGGCTGCTGCGAGTCAGAGTCAAAAGGGAGGAGGGAATCTCCTGGGAAATGGTTTTGGCGTCCAGCTCCACGCCCCGGGAGGAGAACAGCTGCACCAGCTCAGTGGCAGCGCTCTCCTGTAGCCGGGCCTCATCGACCCAGCGGAAGAGCAGTGTGGCCAGCAGAAAGAGGTTGGTCACCACAAGGAGCAGCAGGATGATGTTTTTCAGACGATAGCTTTCCATGGCCTGTCCTTTCCGGGAACGATCTGTCAGTTGTTCAGCCAGCTCAAAGAGACCGAGGTGCCGCCCTCGTCCACATACCCTGTGACCAACTCCGCACCAGGCTGGCTGTCGGCAATAGCCACTGCCAACGACAAAGGCAAAGGAGAGGAGGATTCAGAGGAGGCAGCATACTGCCGGAAGTGGAGTGCGAAGTGGGTGATGGCACTGCCGGTAAGTTGGAACTCAGCGCCGCAGGAGCCGTCGGAGAAGAGGATAGGCACGCCATTATACTGGAAGCCAAAGCGCACCAGCCAGCCGGTATCGGTGGCGGTAATGGATTCCAAATATAAGGCTGTCTCTCCCAGATGACCGGCCAACACGGTCTCTGCCAGGGAACGCGTGCCCAACACGGCCTCTACGGCGGTGGCCGTCTCGCCGGCAGAGGAGACGGAGAGGGTGGTGTCGCCGTCTCCGGCCTGATAGACCACGGTGCCGTCAGTCTGAAGCCGCAGGGTACGGGGCTCCTCCACAATGACCTCAGTGCCGCCCTTTTCGGTGTATCGATACTTGGTGTAAGGGTTAAAGTCCAGCTGGCGCAGCAGCGTGGACGAATCGCTCAGAGAGTTTCCGACCGTCAGTACGGCGGACTCCGGCGTTTCATGGGGCAGGAGTGTGTAGGGGTCCAGTCGGGCGTAGCTTTCGCCTCCTTCAAAGGCGAAAAAGGTGCCGTCAGCCTGATACAGTGCCATCTCCGCGGAGAGCACCTCAGTCTGCACCGCGGTGGAGCAGACTCGGCAGATGCCGTCCTCGCTGCGGAGATAAAGGCGGACGCCATCCTGGTCCGGACACAGGATAGCCTGTCGGGCGGAAAAAGAGGTGTTTCCCGTTGGCTCGGTACCCAGAAGTCCTGCCAAAATGGGCAGCGGCAGTTCATTGAGAAAATCAAAATAGGCCCCGTGGTCCAAAGCAGCCCGGAAAGCCTGGTCGTTACACTCCGTCCAGGTGCCGGCGGACCCCAAAGCCGAACCCAGCAGAGTGGAGAGCTGAGACAAAGAGGCGTCAGCAGTGGTGGCGTAGAGCAGTCCGCATCGGCCATCGGCGGTGGCCACCGACACCCGGACCGGCGCGGCCAGATCCGCCAGAGTGTCCACCTCGTTGACGGGAGTGGGAGCGGGGTCCAGCAGAGAGCCCAAATGGCCGTCGCTCCAGGTGCGGTTCAGGTTTGCCATCTGGTTCTGGGCAAAGAGCAGCACGGCAGAGACGGACAGCAGAACGATCAAAAGGTTTTGGAGCCGGTCTCGCCGGTCCCGGGTCTGATGATCCATGGGTCCATCTCCTCCTTTCATGGCCGGGCGTGTGCCCGGAAGCGATCAGTTCTCCTGCCGGATGGGCAGGCATAGCCGTACTGTGGTGCCTGGGCCCTGGTGTTCCACAATGGTCAGTGTGCCGTGGTGGCGGTTGACGATTTCCCGGGCAATGGACAGACCCAGGCCTGTGCCGCCGGACTCCCGGGACCGGGCCTTGTCCACTCGATAAAAGCGCTCAAAGATGCGGTCCCAGTCCTCCGGCGGGATGCCGATGCCGTCGTCAGAGACCTCCAGCCATACGCTCTCCCCCTCGGTGCCCGCGGTGACCTGGATGTGACCGCCGTCGGGGGTGTACTTGATAGCGTTGCTCAAAATGTTCATCATCACCTGCTCCAGCCGGCTTCGGTCGCCATACAGCAGGGGCAGGGCGTCGTGGGTGCAGGTGAGCTGATGGCCCCGGCGCTTGGCCTCTAGCGCATTGGCCCGGACCACACTGTCAATGGCCTCGTCAAAGGGGAAGCGGGCCATATTCATCTCCGACTGGCCGGAGTCCAGACGGCTGAGGGTCAGCAGATCCTGGACGATGCGGGTCATGCGGTCGGTCTCATTGATGATGATGTCCAGAAAGCCGTTCTCCATGTCCCTGGGAATGTCGGTGGTGGTGCGCAGGGTCTCAGCATAGCTGCGCACATTGGTCAGGGGCGTGCGCAGCTCATGGGAGACGTTGGCCACGAACTCTTTGCGCCGCTCTTCGTTGCGGTGCTGCTCTGTGACATCGTGGAGCACGATCAGCACGCCGCCCCGCTCCTCGTCGGAGAAGGGGGCCAGGTACAGCTCCAGTGTCCGCTCCCGGACGGACATCTCCGCCTCGGCGTAGCCTGGGCGCTGAAGAGCCACCACATCCCGGAAAGGGTAAACATCGCTGAACAGGTCCTCGTAGGTCAGCCCCTCCAGGGAGCGGCCCAGCATATCAGTGGCCGCCGGATTGGAGTGGATCATGGTTCCTTCGTGATCGAAGGCCACCACACCATCCGTCATGTGCAGGAAGAGGGTGTCCAGCTTGTTGCGCTCGTTCTCCATGGCGCTGATGGTGTCCTGCAGGACACCGGCCATGTGGTTGAAGGTGTCGGTGAGGATGCCGATCTCATCGGTGGACTCCATGGAGATCTTGTTGCCGAAGTCGCCGGAGGCCATGCGCTCGGCGCCCTCCGTCAGCTTTTCGATGGGGCTGACAATGGTCTTAGACAGCAAAAAGCTCAGCAGCACACTGGTCAAAAGACCGATGATCAGCGCCTGCATGATGATCTGAAAGAGCTTGGCGTTCAGGGTGTCCACCGTGGTGCGGGTGTCCTTAATGTAGATGATGAAGTGGTTGTCTCCACCGGAGATGGGGATGGCCACGTCCATATAGTCAGCAGTGATGTTGCTCTCGTCGCCCACTTGACCGTTGCGTCCGGCGGTCAGGTTGGGGGTCTCATCCAGAAGGAGACCGCCGGCCTCGTCGGAGCCTGTGATGAACTTTCCGTTTTCATCCAAAATGTAGTAGTTTCTGGTGCGGTAGTCAATGCCCAAAGAGCCGGCGTTGCTCTCCAGCACGTTTTGCAGTCGCTCGGAGCCGTCGGATTCGGCGGCCTCACTGCGGAGGGTGGACATGAACTCCGGGTTGTTGGCCACGGTGTTTCCGTCGGCGTCCTCGCTGGAGCCAAACATATCGTTCATCTGCTCGTAAAAGCTGTCCATATAGAAGTTGGAGACGCTGGTGGTCAGAAAGGTACCCACCACCGCCATCAAAGAGGTGATCAGCAGCAGCATGATCAGCGCCACTTTCATATGCAGGCTGCGAAACAAGGCGGTTCCCCCTTCCTCCCACCGTTCACGCGGTGGGGAAACTTGAAAAGTGCTGCCACAGGGCCTGCCCCGCAATCATGGCGAGACGGCACGGGCACTTTGCCAGGCGCATCAGCCCTGGACGGCACCCTTGGTGCTGAAGTAGTAGCCCACGCCCCGACGGGTCAGAATATAAGCCGGGTTGGCCGGGTCGTCCTCAATTTTCTCCCGCAGGCGGCGGACGGTGACATCCACGGTCCGGGCGTCATCGCCCACATAGCCGTAGTTCCACACCTGCTCCATCAGGTTGATGCGGGAGTAGACTTTGTCAGGATGACTGGCCAGGAAGGTCAGCAGCTCATACTCCCGCTGAGTCAGACTCAGAGGCTTTCCGCCCTTGTAAGCCAGACAACTGTCGGTGTCGATGGTCAGGTCGCCGGCGGCGGCCATGACGTTGGTATGATCTGTCGATGCGGCCATAGCTGTACGGCGGATGTTGGCCTTCACCCGGGCGATGAGCTCCCGCATGGAAAAGGGCTTGGTGATATAGTCATCGGCACCAATCTCCAGACCCAGCACCTTGTCGGCCTCCTCCTCCCGGGCGGTGAGGATGATGACAGGGACATTGTCCCCCTCCTGCCGGAGGGTCTGACAGACATCAAAGCCGTTCATTTTGGGCAGCATCACGTCCAGCAAAATGAGATCCGGCTTCACGGACCGGGCCAAAGAGAGCCCAGCCTCGCCGTCGTAGGCCTCCACCGTGTCATATCCCTCCCGTTGGAGGTTGAAGCGGAGGATGTCTACAATGTTCTTCTCATCCTCCACGATCAGTATGGTCTTTTTGGCAGTCGCGTTCTCCATGAGAAAGCCTCCCATTTTGTAATGTGCAAAGGTCCCGTTGTCTTTGCTCAACGGGCCAGCAGCGTCTTTGCCTTCAGTGCTGCCGCAACAGTTTTGGCGTCTTCGATCTCGCCGGTGCTGACCCGGTGGATCAGCTCATCAAAGGGGATGCGTTCCACAGAGAGGAACTCGTCCTCGTCAGGGGCGGACTGGCCCTGGGTCAGGCCCCGGGCTAAAAACAGCCATAGCACCTCTCCGTAGCAGCCCGGAGAGGCCAGCAGCCGGCCCATGGGGATAAACTCCACTGGGGAGGCGCCGGTTTCCTCTTTCAGCTCCCGCAGGGCAGCCGCTGCCGGATCCTCGCCGGGCTCCAGCTTGCCGGCGGGGATCTCCAGTATGCTCTTGCCGAATACGTAGCGGTACTGGCTCACCAGCACCACATTGTCCCGTTCATCAATGGCCAGAATGCCCACGCCACCGGGATGGTCCACCACCTCGCGGGTGGCCTGCTTCCCATTGGGCAGCTCCACAGTATCCACATGCACATCCAGGATGCGGCCGTGGAACACATCCTTCCGACTGATCCTCTTCTCTGTAAAATCCATGAAAAAACCTCTCCTGGCAAAATTCTCCACGCCTCGCAGGCCGTTTTGTGATAAATTGTAAGCTGGGGATGGACCAAAAGCCGGGACGTGTCATTTTTGAAATATATTTATTATACCACAAGGTGGATAGAAATCCAGAGGCATTTGCCAATTTGGCCCAGAGCAGAAGCGGGAAAAGAGGGGGAAGAAAAGTGGATGTTCTTTCCCTTGAACCGGCGCACAGTTTGTGCTATACTAACAAAACCAGCAAAATGGCCTGCATGAGGAAAGGAGGCGGCTGCCATGGAGAAAAAGGGAATCAAGGTCGCGGCGCAGAATCGGAAGGCGTTTCACGACTACTTTGTGGAGGACCGCTTCGAGGCCGGCATCGAGCTCTACGGCACGGAGGTCAAGTCCATCCGGGCCGGAACGCTGAACCTGAAGGATTCCTGGTGCGGCGTGAAAAACGGTGAACTGTTCCTCAATGGGATGCACATCTCTCCCTATGAGAAGGGGAACATTTTCAACAAGGATCCGGACCGGACCCGGCGGCTTTTGATGCACAAGCGGGAGATCCTGCGGCTCAACGCCAAGGTGAAGCAGGACGGCTATGCCTTGATCCCGTTGTCGGTGTATTTTAAGGATGCCCGGGTGAAAATAGAAGTGGGCCTTTGCAAGGGCAAGAAAAACTACGACAAGCGGGCGGCGGCGGCCCAGAAGGACGCCCGCCGGGAGATCGACCGCACTTTGAAAGAGAGGAATCACTGATATGGAAAAGAATCCTGTGGCGACTTTTGAGATGGAAAACGGCGCCAAGATGGTGGCGGAGCTGTACCCTGACAAGGCCCCCAACACCGTCAATAACTTCATCGCGCTGGCCAATTCCGGCTTTTATGACGGCTTGATCTTCCACCGGGTCATCCCCGGCTTCATGATCCAGGGCGGCGATCCCAACGGCAACGGCATGGGCGGCCCCGGCTATTGCATCCGCGGCGAGTTCTCCGGCAACGGCTTTGAGAAGAATGACCTCATCCATGAGACCGGCGTGCTCTCCATGGCTCGGGCCATGGACCCCAACTCCGCCGGCAGCCAGTTCTTCATCATGGTGGCTCCTGCGCCCCACCTGGACGGCCAGTACGCCGCCTTCGGCCGGGTCTATGAGAATGTGGAGGAGGCCATCCGCATTTCCGAGGTGAAGACCGACTGGAACGACAAGCCCAAGACCCCCGTGGTCATCAAGAGCGTGCGGGTGGAGACCTTCGGCGTGGAGTATCCTGAGCCGGAGAAGAAATAAGAGCGTATATTCCTGAACATTTGGGAGGGAGGAAAGCAATATGAGAACAGCTATTATCACCGGTGCATCTTCCGGACTTGGCATGGAGTTTGCCCGTCAGGTTCTTCGGGAGTTCCCGGAGACGGAGTGTGTCTGGCTCATCGCCCGCCGGAAGGACCGGTTGGAGGAGGCGGCAAAGCCCCTGGCGGCCGTGCAGACGGAGCTGATGCCCCTGGACCTGTGTGACCCGGCCAGTTTTGCCTATCTGGAGGAGAAGCTGCGGCTGGAGCACCCCAATATCACCGTGCTTATTAACTGCGCCGGCTGCGGCTATCTGGGTGCGGTGGGGGAGATGCCCACCTCCACGCAGACCCGGATGGTGGATTTGAATCTCCGGGCGCTGACGGCGCTGACCAATATGGCTATTCCCTATATGCGCAAGGGGGCCCATCTCATCAACGTATCCTCCATTGCCTCCTTCTGCCCCAATCCCAGAATGACCGTCTATTCCTCCTCCAAGGCCTATGTGTCCTCCTTTACCCTGGGCGTGGCGGAGGAGCTGCGGCGCAAGGGCATCACCGCCACGGCGGTCTGCCCCGGCCCCATGGAAACAGAGTTTTTGGATGTGGGCGGCATCACAGGCAATTCCCCCATGTTTGCCTCGCTGCCCTA
>CALXDZ010000007.1 GCA_944387205.1 uncultured Oscillospiraceae bacterium | reverse complement strand
TACTTGTCCCGCAGGCCCTTGAGGATCTCCAGGGTCGCTTCCTGGCTGGGCTCGCCCACTTGGACGGGCTGGAAACGACGCTCCAAAGCGGCATCCTTTTCAATGTTGTTGCGGTACTCGTTGAGGGGGGTGGCACCGATGACCCGGAGCTCGCCCCGGCTCAGAGCCGGCTTGAGGATGTTGGCGGCGTCCACGGCGCCTTCGGCGGAGCCGGCACCCACAATGGTGTGCAGCTCATCGATGAACAAAATCACGTCGCCGGCCTTTTTGATCTCGTTGAGGGTGTTCTTGATCCGCTCTTCGAACTCGCCCCGGTACTTGGTGCCGGCCACCATGCCGCTCAGGTCCAGAGACAGCAGTCTCTTGTCCAGCAGCTCCTCAGGCACATCGGCCATGACGATCTTCTGGGCCAGGCCCTCGGCAATGGCGGTCTTGCCCACACCGGGCTCGCCGATCAGCACGGGGTTATTCTTGCTCCGGCGGGACAGGATCTGGATGACCCGCTGGATCTCCTCATCCCGGCCGATGACCGGGTCCAGCTTGCCCTCTCGGGCAGCTGCGGTCAGATCCCGGGTGAATTCCTTCAGGGTCTTGCCCTCCTTGCCGTCATTGGAGGGACGGGATTCGCTCTGCTGGGCCGCTCTGGGCGCCTCGCTGAGCTTCTGAATCACCGTGGCATAGAGCTTCCGGGCGTCCACACCGGCGGTGCGCAGGATGCGGACAGCCATGTTGCTGCCCTCCCGCAGGATGCCCAGCAGCAGGTGCTCTGTGCCCACATAGCCGAAACCGCCCCGCATAGATTCCTCCACGGCGATCTCGATGACCCGCTTGGCACGGGGCGTCAGCCCCTGAGCAGGGTCACTGCCGGGCAGTCCGCTGCCCACGCTGCGGACGATGATGTTGCGGATCATATCGGCAGTCAGGCCGTTTTCTGTCAGCACCTGGTGGGCCAGGCCGTCCTTTTCTCGAATCAGGCCCAGCAACAGATGCTCGCTGCCCACATAGCCGTGGCCCAACTCACCGGCGGCCTCCTGAGCCAGCCGCAAAACCTCCTCGGCTCTGGGAGAAAATTTGTTTTCACTCATATCGTTTCACTCCTCATTTCGGGGATTCCGGAAGGGGGAAAGCCCCCCTCCGGCTCAGTTTTCCTTTTCTTTTGCGTGGATCTGGTCACGCAGCTGGGCGGCCCGCTCAAAGTTCTCGCTCTCCACCGCCTGCTTCATCTCAGCCCGCAGGGCATTGAGCTCCCGCTCGCGGCTGATCTTCTTTTGCTCCTCGTCGGAGACCAGGTTCTCCTGCTGCTGTGCCGGAGCAGCCGCCTCAGAGGTAGAGCCGCCCAAGGCGGGCATGGAGAAGAAGTCATCAAAGAAGCGGTCCCCCAGGAGGCTGCCGCCGAAGAAGCCGTCTCCGAAGAAGGGGTCGGCCGCTCTGCCGGCCAGGGCATGCATGGGAGCGAAGAGGCTGGAAAAGCTGCTGCGGAACAGATTCTGGAAGCCGCTGTAGCTGTCCTGGATCTTCTGCGTGTAGCCCAGCTTTTCCGCGCACTCGTGGCACAGGTGCTTCTCCTCCACTTTGCCGTTGATGTTGCTTCTATACACAAAGGACACTTCATTCTTGCCGCAATTTTCGCATTTCATAATCGATTCCTCCATATTTGAAAGATATTTAATCACTGTTTTACTTTGCCTACGCCTTTCGGCGAGGCGCCCCAGACAGGGGCTGCTAGACCTGCTGGATCAGCACCTGCTTGAAGATAGATGCTCGCAGACGGTCCCGGTCCTCCCGAGCCACCGGCCGCAGAGCATTGTCTCCAATGGCTGCCAACAGTGCCTGGCCTACGCTCTGTTCCAGTGCTCCGGAGGCCACCAGGTTGCTGAGGATGGCCCGTGCGCTGGGCAGATCCAGCCGGTCTCCCACGGAGTTGATGACCTGCATCAGCAGCGTAGGCCGCTCTACCCGGACCCGGGTAATGCGGATATATCCGTTGCCGCCCCGCCGGCTCTCCACAATGTAACCGTGCTCGGGAGAAAAGCGGGTGGACATGACGTAGTTGATCTGACTGGGAACGCAGTTGAACCGCTGGGCCAGATCGCTGCGCTGGAGTTCCAGCACTCCGTCACTCTCCTTCAGCCCTTCCTGAATGAACTCGGCTATCAAATCAGACATTCCCATGGATTTCACCTTTCTTTCGGTCTGATATTTAAGTTTGACTTTGACTTTCTTTGACCTTCTGTTCAAGTGTTAGTATACCACACCTCAGCCAAATGTCAAGGGTAGAAGTTTGACTTTCTTTGACTTTTGTGTAAATGATTTGTGAACAAGCGAAATTTGACCTTGGTTTCCAGGTTAAGGATTTGTGTTTTTTCTCACAAATTCTCGAAAGACCCTTGCAATTTCCGATTTTCATGCTACAATTAAAAATACAATTTTTATGGAGGTGCGTACCAATGGCCTACAAGATTACTTCCGCTTGCGTCAGCTGCGGCGCTTGCGCTGATGCCTGCCCCGCCGGCGCTATCAGCCAGGGCGACGATTCCTATGTGATCGATGCCGGCGCTTGCCTGGACTGCGGTTCTTGCAGCGATACCTGCCCCAACGGCGCTATCGTTCCCGCTGAATAATTCAGCCAAGGTCCATAAGAGCAACACCACAGACAGAGATTCTGCCTGTGGTGTTGTTTTTTTGTCTCTGAGCAGAGGTATCCCTTGCACAGGGCACGATTTTATACTATGATGAAGAAAACCCTCCATTCGGAGAGAGAAAGGGGACACGCTATGGAACATCTCGATCAGCTCTTCCCCGGTGGTCCCCGCTTTTACTACGATGACAGCCACTTTCCCCCAGGAACGGACACTTTTTTACTGGGGGCCTTCCCATCCCTGCGGCCGGGAGAACGGGTGTGTGACCTGGGCTGCGGCTGCGGACTGCTGGGCCTTCTGCTGCTGGCCCGAGAGCCGTCCCTCCATGTCACCGGCGTAGAGCTGCAGCCGGAGGCGGCGGCCCTGGCGGAAAAGACGGCGGCAGCCAACGGTCTGGAGGACCGCCTTGTCTGCCTCCGGGCCGACCTACGGGATGCCAGCCATCTGTCTCAGGCGGGCAGCTTTGACCTTTGCGTGGCCAACCCACCCTACTTTCCCGTGGGCAGCGGTGCACCCGCCTCCGGCGATGCCCGGCGCAGCGCTCGCAGTGAGGAGACGGCCACGCTGGAACAGGTGTGTGCCGCGGCGGCACGGCTGCTGCGCTGGGGCGGGCGGTTTGCGCTGTGCTTCCGGCCGGAACGGCTGACAGACCTGCTGTGCACCCTGCGTCAGCAGGGCCTGGAGCCCAAGCGGCTGCGGCTGGTGGAGGCCAGGGCAGGCCGGGCACCCTCCCTGGTGCTGGCGGAAGCCCGCCGGGGCGGCAGGCCGGGACTGCAGTTGGAGGCCCCCCTGGTGCTCACCGGGGCAGACGGACAGCCCACGGCGGACTACAACGCCGCCTATTTCAGACATATGGAGGACAAGCCATGAGCGGTACGCTGTATCTGGTCGCTACTCCCATCGGGAATCTGGGCGACTTTTCCCCCCGGGCAGTGGAGACCTTGGAAACGGTGGACTTCATTGCCGCCGAGGACACCCGGGTTTCTGTGAAACTGCTGAACCATTTCGAGATCAAAAAGCCCATGGTCAGCTACCATGAGCACAACCAGGCCTCCGCCGGACAGGCCATTTTGAACCGTCTGTTGGGGGGTGAGAGCTGCGCCCTGGTCACCGACGCCGGCACGCCCGCCGTCAGCGACCCCGGAGAGGGCCTGGTGCAGCTGTGCGCCCAGGCAGGGGTGGAGGTGCTGAGCATCCCCGGCTGCTGCGCGGCAGTAAATGCCCTGGCGGTCAGCGGTCTGCCCACCAGGCGGTTCACCTTTGAGGGCTTTTTGAGCGTCAACAAAAAGGAGCGCCGAGCCCATCTGGAGAGCCTGCGAGGCGAGCAGCGGACCATGCTCTTCCATGAAGCCCCCCACAAGCTGCGCGCCACCCTGCAGGACCTGAAGGATACCTTCGGCCCCCAGCGGCGGATCGCCCTGTGCCGGGAGCTGACCAAGCTCCACGAGGAGACCATGCGCACCACGTTGGAGGAGGCAGTGGCCTACTACGCCGAAAACGCCCCCAAGGGCGAATATGTGCTGGTGGTGGCCGGCGCGGAGCCGGAGGCGGCACCGGTGATCTCCCTGGAGGAGGCGGTGGAGGAGGTGCTGCGGCTCCGGGAGGAGGGCGTGGGCACCAAGGACGCTGTCCGTCAGGTAGCCCAGGCCACAGGTCTGAGCCGCAACGAGCTTTACGCCGCCGCCATGAAGGCATAAAAAAGGACCGGGCCCAGGTGGTCCGGTCCTTTTTTATGCCGTTATAACCCCTTGATTTCCTTGAGGCACTTGGGGCAGATATTCTTTCCCTTAAAGGTGGTGATATCCTTTGTACTGTCACAGAAGATGCAGCTGGGTCGATACTTTTTCAGAATCACGGAGGAACCCTCTACATAGATTTCCAGGGCGTCCTTTTCCGCAATATCCAGTGTGCGCCGCATCTCGATGGGCAACACGATACGTCCTAATTCATCCACTTTCCTCACGATACCTGTCGACTTCATATGATCACCTTTCTCGTCAACGTACGACCATTCCTATCTATTTTCCACAAACAAATCACTCTGTAATGAGCACAATAGCACAAAACGTCGCATTCTGTCAACCGAACCTTCCCAGAATTTCCAATTCGTTCACAAACCGGTTGTTTTCTTGTCGAATCCCGCCAGAGACATATTTTTCCTACTTGCGTCCTATATATAAAAGGACCTGTACCGGGCTGTCCGCCCCTCAGGGACCCTGGGCATGTCGCCTGCCGGAAAGGCGGCAAAAAAGGAGGTCGGCGCTATGGCAATGACGGTGGTATGGACGGGGATGGTGGTGCTCTCTCTCGTCTGCGGCGCAGTCACAGGAGAGCTGGATATCCTGGGCAGCGCAGCCCTGGAGGGCGCCTCAGCTGCCATCGAACTGTGTCTTTCCATGGCAGGGGTGATGTGTCTTTGGAGCGGAGTCATGGAGCTGATGAACCAGTGCGGACTCTCCGGCGCCCTGGCCCGAGCCTTCCGTCCCCTGCTTCGTCGGCTTCTGCCGCAGGCCAGCCGGGACTCGGAAACTCTGGCAGCGGTCTCTGCCAATGTGTCAGCCAATCTGCTGGGTCTGGGCAGCGCCGCGACGCCCCTGGGCATCCAGGCCGCCTGTCGGATGGCCCGGGGCACCGACGGGGTGGCCAGCGACGAGCTGTGCCTGCTGGTGGTGCTCAACACTGCCTCCATCCAGCTGATCCCCGCCACCGTAGCCGGCGTCCGGGCAGCTTGCGGCTCCGCCGCCCCCTTTGACATTCTGCCGGCGGTGTGGCTGTCCTCGATATTATCGGTAACCGTGGGCCTTCTGGCTGCCAAGGTCCTCAGCCGAGTCTGGAGGCACTGATGGAATCCCTCTCTTCCCTCCTGGTCCCAGCCATGCTGGCGGGAACGGCCCTTTTCGCCATGGGGCGGAAAGTGGACGTCTACTC
>CALXDZ010000006.1 GCA_944387205.1 uncultured Oscillospiraceae bacterium | reverse complement strand
AAGTGGACCTGGACGGCTGAGCGGTCCGGGAGCCCTTTGCCGCCGGGCCATACGGCCGGCCAGGCGTGAAGTTCAAAGATAGCTTCAACAAACAGCCCCCTGAACTGCGACGAGCGGTTCAGGGGGTTCCTATTTTGCTTCCACAGACGGCAGGAGATGGAGCTGCACCGGCAGTACAGTTTCAAAACTGTTGAATCCGAGTTTATCTTTTGTTTAACAGCAGAAGATAAACTTCATATTTGACCATGCCGGACATCCCTTCCCAGCTCAGCCTGGCCGCCCGTTTGCTCACCCCATCCAGGGGAAGCGGTTCCCCATCTGCTGCCCCCTGGCGGTCCGGTGCTCCGGGCCCGGCACGGACAGGGAACGATAAGCACACGAGGCAGATGGACGGGCCGTTTTGGGTCCTGTTTTGAGCTGCGGCACGCGAGAGGAGAAACTTCCATGAACCCCTATCGAAACCTGGTGTCCAATACCGCGCTGTTTGGGATCAGTACCTTTGGCGCCCGGTTCCTCACCTTTCTGCTGACGCCGTTTTATACCCGTGTTCTCTCCAGCACAGAGTATGGCATAACCGACCTGCTGCTCCAAACAGGCAATCTTATCCTGCCGATTGCCGCGGTGGGGATCACGAATGCCGTTATTCGGTATGGCCTGGAAGAGACCTGCGATAAAAACGGCGTCTTTACCACCGGACTGCTGGTGACGCTGGCCGGCTTCTGCCTGCTGATGCTCGTGTCTCCGCTGCTGGGACAGCTCGAATTTCTTTCCGGTTACTTATGGCTGGTCCTGCTCTATGTCCTGGCTGCCAATGTCCACTCGGTCTGCAACCAGTTTGCGCGGACCCTTGGTTATGTGCGGCTGTTCGCGCTGGACGGCATCCTCCGAACCGTTTTGGCCATTGCCTTCAACATCCTGCTGCTGGCCGTTTTTCCCATGGGGATCACTGGGTATATGCTGGCCAACGTACTGGCGGACGGGATCACTACGGCTTTTGTGTTTCTCTGCGCCAGAGAGTGGCAGTATCTAAGACTGTCCTCCGTAAACCGCCGGGATACGGCCCAGATGCTGCGCTATAGCGTTCCCCTGGTGCCAACGAATCTCTGCAGCTGGATCATCAACATATCAGACCGCTATCTGATCGCCCTGCTGATCGGGAATGCGGCTACCGGCATCTACGCAGTGGCCAATAAGATCCCCACGGTGCTGTTGATCGTGTCCAATATCTTTTCCTCCGCCTGGCAGCTCTCCGCTCTGGCAGATCAGCCGAAAGCGGAGAAGGCACGCTTCTTTTCCAATGTCTACTCCGTCTACTCCGCGGTGGCCCTTGTGGCGGCCTCCGGGGTCATCCTCGCTGCGCAGCTCTCTACCCGGCTGCTGGCGGCACCGGACTATTTTGAGGCGTGGCGCTATGTGCCCGTGCTTACGCTTGCGACTACCTTTGCCTGTCTGGGCACCTTTTTGTCCTCCATCTATATGGTAGAACAGCGCAGCGGCGCCACCATGGGCACGACGATGCTCGGTGCGGCGGCAAATATTGTCGGAAACGGTTTGCTGATCCCGCTGTGGGGCTCTATGGGGGCTGCGATTTCGACCTTGTTCAGTTACCTCTTGATCTTTTTCGTGCGGACGCTCCATACGCGTTCTCTGCTGCGTATTCGGTGGGATGTGCCGAGATTTCTGGCCGGTGTGTTCCTGCTTTCTGTGCAATGCGTTTTAATCGAAGAAGGTGTCCCGTTTTGGTATCTGTGGTCGGGTATCTGCTTTCTCGCGGTCTGCGCCCTGAACGGCCGGCTCTTCCTTGGCGCATGGAAGCGCGTTCTTCATGCACGAACGTAAGCGGCGGTAGTTAGGGGAGTAAAAATACACCGGGCTGTATCAGGCACTCACTGATGCATCGAATTGATCCCGTGCTGCATTATCTCCCCGGAATTTCGTCCGTCAAATGGCGATGCGTTTCTCCGATGTTGCGGCGCCGGATGCCTGCGTCGAGGCCCTCGTCAGCCCCATCATACCGCCGCCTGACTTTTGTCTTTTGAAAAAGATCTCCCCGCTCTCGTTCAAAACAGCGGGAGCCTCATCTCTTCTTGGGCAGAGGATTTGATATGCGCTTACGGAACAGCGCTTCTTGAATGCTCCTCATAATGCCTCTGCTGGTGATTTTTGTTCATCTGCGGATTGAATGTGCAGTTCCTTCTACTCATCATACGATATTGAGAACACTCCGCAAGAGAGAATTATATTGCCCACTATTTTATTTGATGTATATTCACATACCCTTTCTGTCCGTGCGGTTACGAGGGCCAGCGGCCGCTAGTCCATATCGGTACTACGCTTAAACTCATTGCTGGAATGGTGTGGGTCCATGTAGGTTATGAAGCGTCTTATGCACAGCAGGGATGGGAAGCTGCGCTCGAGTCATGCACTCCTCAACCGCCGATCCAGGCAGAAAGGAGACAAATTTCCGCAGCCAGATCCCCACCCGTTGCTGTGCAGGGTTATGCTCCGCAGCTCAGTCGGCCCGGAGGGCCACCACCGGCTGGAGTTTGGAGGCCTTGGCCGCCGGATATATGCCGAAGCCCACTCCCATGGCCACAGAGAACAGGAATGCACCGGCGGACATGGGGAGATCCGGCAGGACCACGGCACGCAGGATGAGCTGTCCCGCGACCAAGGTGCCGGCCACGCCGATGGCGATGCCCAGAAGGCCGCCCACACCGCACACCACCGAAGCCTCAATGAGAAACTGGGCCAGAATAGATTTGCGTTTGGCGCCGATGGCCTTGCGGATCCCGATTTCCCGGGTGCGCTCCGTGACCGTGACCAGCATGATATTCATAATGCCAATGCCCCCCACCAGCAGGGAGATGGAGGCGATCCCTCCCAGCACCATGCTCATCATCCGGTTCTGGTCGTCCGACGCCTTCATGTCCTGGTTTTCCGAGTAGACGCTGAAGTAGCCCCGCTCGGTATCGATTTGTCCCTTGAGGAAGCCGGACACCCGGGAGGACACCTCCGCTGTGGTCTCGCTGCTGGAGGCCCGTACAGTGAAAGAGTCCACGGTATCCCTGCGGTTGAGCAGGCGGTTCAGCGTGTAGGGCACCACCGCCATATTATCCATGGAGTACTCTGAGTCCGGGTCCTTGGCCTGGTACACTCCAACCACCTCAAAGGGATGGCCGCGGAGCAGGACGGTCTTGCCTACCGGATTTTGGTAGTTAAACAGATACTGTGCCGTGCGGGCTCCCAGAATGATCACCTGCTGACTGGACTGAATGTCCATCTGGCACAGATCCCTCCCTCGTGCAATCTGGAAATTGTTGCACAGGGAGTACTGCACGCTGCCCAGCTTGATGGACGGGGAGCCGTTTTCCATGTCGCCGGTGGACTTGTCCCGGTAGATGATCGGCCCCTCGGTGGTGATATCCGGGGTCACTCCATAGACCAGCGGCCCCAGGCTGAGGCAGTAGTCGTAAAGGGACTGGGAGATATCCATGCCGCCCCACTGCTCGGCGGAAACCGTGATGCGGTTGTTGCCCATGCGCTCGTAATACTCCTTGATGTGTCGGTTGGAGCCCCGGACCACCGACACCATGATGATCACCGCCGCCACGCCGATGATAATGCCGAGCATGGTCAGCAGAGAGCGCACCCGGTTGGAGCGGATGGACTTAAAGGCCATCCGGAAGGACTGCTTCAGGTTCATAGGGCGATCTCCTCCCTGGGGCAGTCCACCACGATCCGGCCGTCGGCAATGCGGATCACCCGCTCCGCCGCCGCAGCCACCTTATTGTCGTGGGTGATGAGCAGGATGGTGGTGCCCTGCTCCCGGTGGAGCTGGTGGAGGGTGTCCAGCACCTGCTCCCCGGTTTTGGAGTCCAGGGCTCCGGTCGGCTCGTCGGCCATCAGGATGGGAGCGCCGGTGGAGATGGCCCGGGCAATGGCCACCCGCTGCTGCTGGCCGCCGGACATCTGCGAGGGGTAGTTATGCACCCGCTCGCCCAGGCCCACCCGCTCCAGGGCCTCCCTGGCGGTCCTGGCCCGCTGTTCCGCACCGATCCCCTGGTAGATCAGGGGCAGCTCCACATTCTCCAGCGCGTCCAAAGCCGGGATCAGGTTGTAGCCCTGAAAAATAAACCCGATCTCCACATTGCGGATGTGAGAGAGCTCGTCATCGGTCATGCTGCTGGCCAATTTGCCGTTGAGGTGGTATGTGCCGCGGGAGGGCAGGTCCAGACAGCCCAGCACATTCATCAGAGTAGACTTTCCCGAGCCGGAGGCGCCGATGATGGCCACAAACTCTCCCCGACCGATAGACAGGTCGATACCGTTGAGAGCCCGCACCTCATTTTCCAGCCCCTCATGGTAGATCTTATAGATCTGTTCCATTTCAATCAGGTTCATAGCGCACCTCCCTACGTCATGTCAAAAGAGCTTCCAGATTCCACCAGCTTCTGGGTGAAGATCTCCATGCCCTCCTCCACCCCGCTTTTGATCTCTACCTGAGCACTGTTTGCCAGACCGGTCTCCACGGGGACGGCATAGAAGCCCTTCGGGATCTCCACTCCGTCGCCCAGGTCAATGGCGTTATCCGGCGGCCGGTCGCCCTTGACAAAGAGGCAGTTCCCCTGTTCCGTGTACTGCACCGCCTGGGCGGGCACCACAAGGCAGTCCTCCGACCGGGCCAGCACCAGCTCATATTCGATGGACATTCCATTGCGCATCGCGCCATCCTCGTTGTCCACCCGCACTACGGCGGGAAAGAAAGACACTCCGTTTTCTGATTTCCCGGTCAGACTGACGCTCTCCACGATCCCTTCAAAGGTAGCCTCTTCCCCGCCCAGCCCGGTCTGAGTGATCGTGCACGCCATACCGTTCTGTACTCGGCTCACATTGCGCTCATCTACCTGGATCTGGATGCGCATCACCGAGGTATCCGCCAGCAAAATACCCAGTTGTCCGGCATCCGCCTTCTCTCCCTGCTCCAGCAGGCAGGTGAGCACGGTTCCGGTGATCGGGGCTTTGATCGTCATATTCTCCTCCTGCTCCAGGGCCTTTTTGACTTTCTCCTGGGCGGAGGCGAGGGTCTCGCGGGCAGTTTCCACGGCAGAGCGGGCGGCGTCTACGCTCTCCCGGGCAGAGCTTACCGCAGTCCGCTTCTCCTCCAGCTGCTTTTCCAGCTCCTCCGGCCCCAGCACCAGGACGGCCTGTCCCTTCTTTACCGGCGTGTAGTTCCGGAGAGAGCTGGTCTTGACCGGTCCGGGCACCTTGGCCGTGATCTCCCGGATCTCCTGGTATTCCAGCCTGCTGTTCTGGTAGGGATAGATCGGTTGTCCTCCAGCGGTCAGCACAGCGGACGCCGCCATACCCTCCGTCAGTGTCCCTGGGTTGTCCAGGGTCACTACCACCTCAAAGCACTTGGAGCCCTCTGGTGTCACGAACTCCACCTGATTGATCTCGCTGATCTTCCCCGGCACCGAAGCCATCACCGCCGGAATGGATACACTGGCCGTCTGGCCTGTCTGGAGCAGCTCCAGATAGGCGTAGCTGTAATAGAGGGAGAGCTTGAGCCGGTCTGAACTGACCAGCGTGGCGACCTTTTGGCCGGCGGCGATCTCCGCCCCAGGTAGGAGCCGGGTGACTTCCACCAGTTTCCCGTCAAAGGGAGCGGTCACTGCCAGGTCGGCTCTGGAGGCCAGCAGCTTCTGGTACTCCTCCTCCGTTTCAGACAGCTGCTTTTGGGCCGTCTGAAGCCGCTCCGCAGCAGAGGTGACCCCTTTCTCCGCCTCTGCCAGCGTCTTTTTGGCCTCCTCCGTGACCTTCTGGGCCTCCGTGGGGTCCAGCTCGCAGAGCACGGTGCCTTTCTCCACCCGGTCGCCCTCTTTTATAGGAAGGGCCAGCACAGTGGCGCTGACCGGCGGATTGAGTGAAACCGCCTCTTTGGCAGAGGCTGTGCCGGTGCCTTTCACCGTGCTCTGGATGGTGTCCCGGGTCACAAAGTCTGTCACGATCTGCCCGTTTCCAGCGCTGTTCCCCAGCAGGCGTATGGCGCCATATCCTCCCGCCGTCAGCAGAATGCCGGCCAGTGCCAGCGGCAATAGCCGCTTTGCCAGCCTTCTGGCAGAGCCACTTTTATTTTGATGAAACAACCGCATGATGTTGCCTCCTTTCGATCTTTGCCATCAGGTGAGGCGCCCATGCCGGGCGCTGTCCTCATACTGGGCAAAAAATGCCTCGGCATGCTGGAGCCGGTACTGGTGACCTTGGCGGATGAGCAGCAGGGGGCTGGAGCGGACCCGGTGGCGGAAGAGGTTCGGGAGGTCTACAAAGCCCTCCGGATCAGCCATGCCGCTGCTCACGCAGGCGTCGTAAGGGATCGAATCGATCTCTCCGCTCCACTTCAGCGAGAAGGCCGGCTCTACGATCCACATATCTTTCCCCAGCCCTGGATAGCGCCGAAAGAAGCTGCGGCACCACGCCCGCAGCTGGTCCTCCGTCCACCGGCTCCGCTCCGGGGTGCTGCACGCCTCTAATGCCATCTGCATGACCTCCTCCCGGCCCAGCAGTTTGGGTTCTCCCACGCGAAACTCCAGGAGCGTATACCCCTGTCCGGCCTTGTTGGCCCGGATGTAGTGGAGCATCCCATAGAGCGCCTCGCTGGCCGCCTTCTCGGGGGTAAGGCTCTGGGAGCCATCCACCAAAAAGAAGGGTTCCGGCGGCGTCAACGGCTGCGGGACGGGTTGAACCGGTTGCTCTGCCCGGCGGGGATCGGTCCAGTCAGGGTCCGGCGAATGCAGCAGGCTCCATCCCCGCCAGCTGGATGGCTGTTCCGCCACCTGATGGATGATTTTGGCCTGGGCGGCTCTGCTCAAAGGCCTGCCCATGCTTCCGCTCCAGAATGCCCACAGCAATGTTCCCAGCAGCAATATCAGTGCGGCCGGGAGCAGGAGGAAACGTCGTTTGTCTGCCATGTTCACATACATCCTTTCCGCGTTCTCTCGGAGCCCGACGGACCGCTGCCCCGATACAGCAACAGGATACCTGGCGAATCTTAACTTCCGGTAGGGCGCAAATCTTAAAAAACCTTAACTTTTGTACCCATGCAAAAAGCGGCCCCGCCGGTTTTCCCGGCGGGGCCGCTGACGGTTATTCAGATCGTTCTGTCTCCGTGTCCGCCGCTTTGGGCAGCCAAACGGTGGTGTGGTAATTCTCTCCCCTCCGGACGATTTCCATGCGTCCTCCGTTACGATCCAAAAGGGCACGGATCGTAGGCAGGCCAATGCCCCGGCTGTCCCCGCGGGGCGCTTTCCCGGCCCGGTTCTCCAGCTCTATGGCCACTTCCTCCCCCTCCTCCCGCACGGACAGCCGTATGGGATGGCGGGGGTCAGCGTATTTCTTCAGGTTGCTGAACAGGTTGTCAAACACCCGGCAGATATCCTCTGTGCGGAGATACAGGCAATACGCTCCCTCCGTCACCGCCGGTTCCACGGAGAATCCCGCGTCCGTCAGGTCAAAGCTCTCCTCCGCCAGCAGCTGCCCCAGAAAGACAGGTCCGGAGAGCCTCTCCCATCCCTCCTCCGGTGCGGGGGCCTCCCCCACCTGAAAGTGGCGGAACATCTCGTCAGACAGAGTGCGCATCTGGAGGGCCTTGTCCGACGCCCGCCGCAGGTACTCCGCCTGCTGCTCCTCATCCTGAAACTTTCCGTGCCGAAGGATCTCCAAAT
>CALXDZ010000005.1 GCA_944387205.1 uncultured Oscillospiraceae bacterium | reverse complement strand
ACATTGACGCTCAGCACCGTCAACAGGGAGATGCCCCCCACGCCCCAGGCGGCGTAGGGGCTGTGGGAGAGGCGGTTTCTGCGGCGGAAGAGATAGGCGAGGAGCGCGTACAGCATGGCGTGGAAGGCGATGTACAGCAGCCACTCCCAATTCGTGATGGGCTCCCCGGCCCCTTGGACGAAGGAAATGGTCTCTTTATCGTTGATGCCCCGCAGGTTTTGAATGAGGGGGCGCAGCTTACCGGTGACCTGCCAGGTGGCCATGCCGCAGCAGAAGGAGATCAGCAGCTCGGGCAGGCTGTCCTTCCAGCAGAAGAGTAGGGCGCCAAAGTTGATGAGGGTGAGGAGGAAGTAGCACAGCACCCGTATCAGGAGAGTGTCCACCTCGGTGTACCAGATGGCCAGCAAAAAGCACAACGCCAGTCCCTCCAGCAGGGAGAGGGCCAGCCGGAGCGGGAAAAAGTTCCGCCGGCCCAGCCCGGGGGAGAAAAGGGCGATACAGATATAGCAACACAAAAAGGTGTTTCCCAGACTGAAGGCCTGGAAAGTATAGTCCCCAAGGACGGAAAAGAGAAAGTCCAGGAACACATTCATGTCCCAGCCCCCTCTGCGAAGCGGATCAGGGCCTCCACAAAGGCCTTCCGCTTGGGGTGGCTGATCTGCAGCTCCTCCCCGGCCACAAAGACGCTCATCCCCTCCACCTTATCCACATGGGCCAGGTTGACCAGCAGGAAGTTGTTGCACCGGGCGAAGCTCTCCGCCGGCAGGGCGACCTCGGCGCTCTTCAGGGCCTGGTAGCGGCGATACTCCCCGCCGGCAGTGTGGTAGACGCAATAGTGCCCCTTGACCTCCACATAGCGGATGTCGGCGGGGGAGAGGCGCACAAAGCTGTTCTCCGTCTTGATAAATACATCCTGCCCGGTACTCAGGGCCCTCCAGTCCACCTTGCCCAGCAGACGGGTGAATTTGAGGGCGAACTCCGGGTAGGCCACCGGCTTAACGATGAAGTCGGAGGCGTTCACGTCGTAACCCTGGATGGCGTATTGACGCATGGTGGTGACAAAGACCAGGATGACCTTGCCGTCCCGCTCCCGGAGGAGGTGGGCGGCGTCCATCCCGTCCAGCATGGGCATTTTGATGTCCATAAAGACCATCTGGTACTCCTGGGAGTATTTTTCCAGGAAGGTCACAGCGTCGTAAAACACGTCCACCGATACAGAGAAGCGGTGCTCGCCGGCATAGCGCCGGATATGGGCCTCCAAAAGCGCGGCCTGCTCCCGGTCATCCTCCACCACAGCAATGCCCAGCATAGCGCTCCCTCCCATTTTCTCCTCAAAATCCTCTTTACTAATATAGCAAGTTATACAAGGGAAGTCAAGAAACGGCGGAGGGAAATAGTAAGGTTGTGCTGCTTGGGAGGAAGGTTGTGCGATATCCATTGAAAAGCTTGGCGAAAATGAATAAATTGTGAACCACCAGCTGGGGGCAGGTCCCCGGACAAAGAAAAGGAGGATACCCGTTATGAAAAAGTACGCAAAGAGACTGGCTGCACTGGCCCTGTCCGCACTCATGGTCCTGGCCCTCGCCGCCTGCGGCGGCGGCAGCGCCGGCGGGAAGACCACCGGCATCTACCTCACCCCCGGCCGCCTGAGTTACCAGAACATGCGTCCCCAGTACAACTACTACCTCACCACCTTCGACCAGCAGGAGCTCACCCTGATGGATGACGACACCTACTGCCTGGTGATCTCCAGCTCCTGCTTCTCCGCCCTGGAGCTGGCCGAGAGCACCAATGACGCCAAGGGCAACGAGCGCACCAACTACATCGTCAAGTTCTACGGCACCTATACCTCCCAGGTCAACGACCTGGACGAGGACCTGCTGGACGTGACCCTCTCCGCCCCCACCCGCGTGGCCCGCAGCCAGGACCAGACCTACTGGCTGGATACCGACAACTGGAACGATGACATGGGCAAGGCCGTTGTGCCCGGCACCATCGACACCACCACCGGCGCCGCGGTGGCCGACCCCAACGCCGAGCCCTGGACCGCCGAGCAGTACCTGGAGAGCGTGGCCTATCCCGAGACCACCATTCAGGTGAACACCAAGACCGCCTCCTTCGACTTCACCCCCGCCTTCATGGGCGAGTGAGCCCCGCCGCCTCCCGCGCCGCGGAGGAATAACGAAAAGGAGGAAGGCCCCGCATGAAGAAGAAAAACCTCTGGCGCGGTCTCTGCGCCACCATGGTGCTGATTTTCTCCCTCACCATGTTCGGCCAGAGCCTCGCCTTCACCCGGGAGGGGGACATCAACCTCTTCCTGGGCACCATGCCGCCCACGATCCAGGCGACGGATGACACCACTTACATCAAGTCCGACTACGCCTCCATGGACGAGATGCGCGCCGATCTGGAGTCCTATCTCATCCAGAGCCAGATCGAGGGCAGCGTGCTCCTGCGCAACGAGAACAACGCCCTGCCCCTGGCCGCCGGTGCCAGCGTCACCCTCTTCGGCTACGCCGCCGCCACCCCGGTGTACCACGGCGGCTCCGGCGGGCCTCCCAATGACGGCGTGAACCTCTTTGACGCCCTGAAGGAGGCGGGGGCCCAGGTCAACCAGACGGTGTACGACGCCATCGTGGCCGCCGGCGGGACCCGGACCAAGACCGGCCTCATCGGTGAGATTCCCGCCAGCGCCTACGCCGGTACGGAGAGCTCCTTCTCCCAGTACGGCGACGCCGCCATCTACGTTATGAGCCGCTACGGCGGCGAGGAGGGCGACCTGAACCACGGCCTCCAGGGCGACTGGCAGGAGGGCCCAGCCGGCGTGCCCGAGCTGAGCATCCACCAGGAGGAGATCGACACCCTGGAGATGATCCGGGACTCCGGCGCCTTTGATAAAATCATCGTGGTGGTCAACTCCGGTTACGCCATGGAGCTGGGCTGGCTGGCCGACTACGGTGTGGACGCCTGCCTGTGGGTGGGTTATCCGGGCAACTACGGTATGCACGGCGTGGCCCAGGCCATCCTGGGGCAGGCCGACCCCTCGGGCCGGAATGTCATCACCTACGCCGCCGACTCCCTCAGCTCCGCCGCCATGCAGAATGCCGGCGACTTCACCTTCGACAACCTGACCGGCCAGTACAAGAACAAGTACCTGGTGTATGCCGAGGGCATCTATGTGGGCTACAAGTACTATGAGACCCGCTATCAGGACCAGGTGTTGGGCATCAACAACGCCGCCGGAGCCAAGGGCGTCTACGCCAGCGACGGCGGCAGCTGGGACTACGCCGACGAGATGGTCTTCACCTTCGGCGCCGGCATGTCCTACGCGGATTTCACCCAGGAGCTGGTGAGCGTGAACTGGGACAAGGAGGCCCACACCGTCACCGCTGAGGTGAAGGTCACCAATAACGGCTCCCCCAACTACACCGGCGTGAGCAAGGACGTGGTGCAGCTCTATGTCCAGCTGCCCTGGGAGGCCGGCCAGGCCGAGAAGAGCGCCATCCAACTGGTGGACTTCGCCAAGACCGGCGACCTGGCCGCAGGGGAGAGCGAGACTGTGACCCTGGAGTTCTCCGACTACCTCTTCGCCACCTACGACCAGAACGCCGCCAATGGCGCCGACCCCAGCAAGACCGGCTGCTACGTCTTTGACGCGGGGGACTACTACTTCGCCATCGGC
>CALXDZ010000004.1 GCA_944387205.1 uncultured Oscillospiraceae bacterium | reverse complement strand
GCTTGCGGTAGTTGTCATATTCGGCAGCCAGGCGGGTGTACTGGTCCTTGACGGATTCCAGCTGGGCCGCGGCCTGCTCCATCTTTTCCATCTGCTCGGCGGTGAGGGTGTAGCCCTGCTCCTTTTTCTTTTTGCCGGCCTTTTTCTCCACCTGGGGTTCGGTCTTTTCCTCGGTGCTCTGGGCCTGGGCCTGGGAGGCCTCCTCCGGCGCTTTCTCCGTCTGGGGTTCCTGCGGCTCCTGGGCCTCGGGCGTGACCTTTTCCTCTTGCTCGTTCATAGCCTGCGTCCATTCCTTTCGTATTGATGGCTCCTGCTCCGGCGGTTCCGGAGGGAAGCTCTATTCTTCGTGTTCCTCGCCTGGCGGCAGCTCGCCATGCTCCCGCTTGCCGAACATTCTCGTCAATCCCTCGGCAAAGCAGCTCAGCCGGGCCGCCACAGCGGCATAGTCCATTCTGGTGGGTCCCACCACACCGATGAGGCCCCGCATATTGTCTCCGATGTCGTAGCTGGCCACCACCACACTGGTGTCCTGCAGGGCCTCGCTGACGTTCTCCGGCCCAATGAGGATCTTCATGGCGCTCTGCTCGTCGGGGGCGGGCAGGGCCTCCTTCTCCTCGGCCAGGAAGCTCATGAGCTGATGGGCCTTGTCGGCATCCCGGAACTCCGGCAGCTTCAAAAGCTGGGAGGCGCCTACGGTGCGGACCTCCTTCCGGTTTGCCTCCTCCAGCACCCGGGTGGTGTAGCTCACGATCTGGGACAAAAGCAAAAACATGGCCGGAGCCAGCTGCTCCGACACGTCCATGAGCCGGCGGTTCATCTCCTCAGCGCTGATGCCGGCGAAATGGTTGTTCAAGAGGCTCGTCACCACCGGCAGCTTTTCGCCGGGGACCTTCAGCTGCAGATGCAGCAGCTGGGACTTGACCCGCTCGTCATTGGTCATCAGCACCAGGATGCAGCCGCTCTCATCCACCGGCAGCAGCTCATACCGCTTGACCCGGACCGAGCCCTTTCCGGCGGCGGCCACATAGGCCGGATAGCCTTCAAAGGAGGACAGCAGCTGGCCCGCCTGGGTGATCATCCGGTCCAGCTCCTGCATCTTCATCTGCAGTCCCCGGTTGATCTCCCGGGTCTCCTCCAGGGAAAGACGGTGCTTTTCCATCAGCTCGTTGACATAGAGCCGATAGCCCTTGGGAGAGGGGATGCGTCCGGCGGAGGTGTGGGGCTGCTCCAGATAGCCCTGCTCCACCAGGTCCGCCAGCTCGTTGCGGATGGTGGCGGAGCTGACGCTGCCGCCCATCTGCTGGGCGATGACCTTGGAGCCCACAGGCTCGGCGCTGTCCACGTAGTCCTCCACGACCAGCTTCAGTATTTGCTTTTTCCGGTCGCTCAGTTCCACGGTTTTCTCCTCTCTTCCGCTTTAGCACTCTCTTTCCCTGAGTGCTAAAGCAAGTTTACCACCGGCCCCAATTCTTGTCAATGGATGGATATAAACAAATTGTAAACAAACCGCGGCGGGTTTTTGAACTTTCCCTTATGGGGACCTGGAAAGGGGAGGGAAGGCAGAAAAAGAGCCCTCCGCTTGCTTTGCGGAGGACTCTCGTCCTATTTTTTTATATGGTATGGCGGCTGGTCCAGTCCGCCACCGCCTGCTGCACGGCGGCGGAGAGATAGAGGGACCCCAGGGCGCACACGGCGCCGCCAGGGCCCGCCGCCGCCAGGGCGGCCTCCACGGCCTCCTCCACGGAGGCGCAGGCCTGGGCCCGGGCCCCCAGGGCCGTCAGCCGCCGGGCCAGCTCTCCGGCCTCCATGGCCCGGGGATTGTCGGGCCGAATGGTGAAGAACCGGTCCGCCAGGGGCAGCAGGGGCGTCAGCATCCTCTCCACGTCCTTGTCGGCCATAATGCCCAGGACGAACTCCACCCCGCCCTGGGGGAAGGCGGCGGCCAGGCTCCGGGCCGTGGCGGCCATGCCGTGGGGGTTGTGGGCCCCGTCCAGCACCACCGCCGGGTCCCGGCGCAGCAGCTGGAACCGTCCGGGCCACCGGACGGAGGCAAGTCCCCGGCGGATGCTCTCCTCCGTCACCGGCCAGCCCCTGCGCCGGAGCACCTCCAGGGTGGTCAGGGCCAGGGCGGCGTTTTTGGGCTGATAGCTGCCCGCCAGAGGCAGGTACAACCCCTTCAGGTCCCCGAAAGCAAAGCGGCTGCCGCTCAGGTCCGACTCCTCCAGCCGCAGCCGGGAGAAGTCCACCTCCGTGAGATGGGCCCCCTGCTGTCGGCACACCTGCCGGAATACCTGGTCCGCCTCCGGCGCTCCGCCGTAGCTGACCACATCGCCGCCGGGCTTGATGATGCCCGCCTTGGCCCGGGCGATGTCCGTCAGGGTGGGACCCAGCTCCCGCACATGGTCCATGCCCATGGCGCAGAGCACCGCCGCCTCCGGCACGTCGATGACGTTGGAGGCGTCCAGGGCGCCGCCCAGGCCCACCTCCAGCACCACGATGTCGCACTTTTTTCGGAGGAAGTACACCATGGCCAGGGCGGTGATGAGCTCAAACTCCGTGGGGTGCTCGGCCATGGCCTCCGCCGCGGGACGCACCTCCTCCGTCAGCTCCCCCAGCTCCTCATCGGAGATAGGCACGCCGTCCACCTGGATGCGCTCGTGGAAGCGCACCAGATAGGGGGAGGTGTTGAGCCCCACCCGGCAGCCGGAGGCCTGGAGCACCGAGGCAAGGCAGGCGCAGGTGCTTCCCTTGCCGTTGGTGCCGGCCACATGGACGAATTTTAGCTCCTTCTGGGGATTCCCCAGGGCCGCCAGCAACGTGCGGATGCGCGCCAGGCCCGGGGCGTGGCTCTGCCAGTGAAAGGAGTGGATGTAGTCGATGGCTTCGCTGCCCGTCATGGCCGCACCTCCCGGCCCAGACCCTGACGCCGCAGGGCGGGCACCACGGACATGGCAAGGATGGCCACGATCAGCGCCGTGGCGATGCCCACACCCAACCGGGCCAGCAGGCTGCCCAGGATGTAGCCGGGGAAGTAATAGCCGTAGATGACGCTGTCCAGCCACAGCGGCAGGCAGTTGGCCACGGTGGTGGCCACGGCGGCCCCCATACCCACCCCGTAGCACAGCACCGGCCGCTCCTCCAGGGGCCGCTCCGTGCGCCAGAGGCGGGCGGCGGCCAGGCCGATCAAAAGGCCCCGCAGGGCAGGGGGGATGATCCACAAAAGGGTGGTGGCTGTAAAGCCGTAGGTGAGCATCTGCTTGAGCAGCTCGCCCAATGCCGCCGCCAGGGCGGCCTCCACCGGGCCGGTAAGCAGAGCCAGCACTGTCACCGGGAGAGACCCCAGGGAAAGCTTGACGGTGCCGATCTCAATGGCCAGACGGGCCAGGGGCAGGTACAGGGCGGTCATGACGGCGATCCGGCACAACGCTCGGATGCCGAAGCGGGGACGGGGCTTGGCAGCTGCCAGAGGTTTGGACATAAAAATACCTTCCTTCTGCAAAATTCGGCAGTCCGTGACCGGAGCACCGCACAGAGGAAGGCAATGGCGCGATTCCCATATGCGGCAGCGGGATGCGAAGGACACACTGCGGAGCTTGGCTCCTTTCGTCCGGCGAACAACTCCCCGTCTCGCCGGCACTGGCCCTTGCGGGCGCCACACGTGTCCCTCTACTCTGCCTTGTTTTTGCGTGTTTTGCGGCCTGGGCCGCGCCGATCCCCTTTGGCCGGCGGATCGGATAGACACATTATACGCTCCGGGCGGGAAATTGCAAGGAAAATTTTCCCCTGCTCCGGTGTGCCTTTTTGGGCGTTCTGCCGTCTGTCCCCAGCCGCTGCCTCTGCGCCCTTCTCACCACTGCGCTTTACCTTTCCGGGGGACAGGAGACAAGGTTTTCCCCGCCGCTGTTTCAATGGGCTTTCTCAGGAGGGGGCAGGCGGCTTTTTTGCCGCCTGCCCGGTCGTTCCCGCTTCCCTTTCACGCCCCTCTGCTATCCCCTTTTCGGAGGACGGAAAAAAAGGGAGACGGACCGATCAGGTCCGTCTCCCTTGGGGATGTACGGGGTATGCCTTACTTGGCGGGAGCCTCCTCGGCCGCCTTGGCCTCGGCAGCAGCCTTGGCCTTCTCGGCCTGGGCCTTCTTGATGGCCTTGTACTTCTCCTTCTCCTCGGCGGTAGCCACAGGGGAGATGGCGTCTCTGGGGCAGACCTTGGTGCAGAGCTTGCAGCCCACGCACTTGTCGTAGTCGATAACGGCCACGCCGTTTTCCACATGGATGGCGTCCTTCTTGCACTCCTTCTGGCACAGGCCGCAGCCGATGCAGGAGTTGGAGCAGACCTCCATGGCGGCCTTGCCCTTGTCCTGGTTGGCGCAGGCCACGTGGACCTTCTTGGACTTGGGGACCTCCACGATCAGGTGGCGGGGGCAGACGGAAGCGCAGGCCATGCAGTCGGTGCACTTCTCAGGGTCCACAACGGCAGCGCCGTTGGGGCCGATGGTCAAGGCGCCGAACTGGCAGGCCTTGACGCAGGTGCCGAAGCCCAGGCAGCCGAAGGCACAGTCCAGAGGACCGGCAGCCACCTTGGTGGCAGCGATGCAGTCATTGACGCCGCGATACTCGAATCTCTTCTTGGCGTTGGTGCCGCCGTTGCAGCGGACATAGGCCACCTTGGGCTCGCCCTCCACGGCCTCCACGCCCATGATGGCGGCGATCTTCTTGGCAGCCTCAGCGCCGGCAGGGGCGCATGCGTTGACAGGAGCCTTGCCGGCCAGAATGGCCTCGGCGCAGCCGGCGCAGCCGGGATAGCCGCAGCCGCCGCAGTTGGCGCCGGCCAGGCACTCGGTGATCTCGGGCAGGCGAGGATCCACCTTGACCTCAAAAACCTTGGCGGCGATGGCCAGCACCAGGCCGAAGACCAGGGCCAGGGCGCCCAGCACCACCACAGCGAATACGATATTCATAAGATCCTCTCCTCCTTACCAGACCTTCAGGCCGCTGAAGCCCATGAAGGCCAGAGCCATCAGGCCAGCGGTGACCAGCGCGATGGGGAAGCCATCAAAGCACTTGGGATTTTCGGCGAACTGGATGCTCTCACGCACGGCGGCGAACAGCACGATGGCCAGCAGGAAGCCCAGGCCACCGGTGATGCCGTAGACCACGGACTCGATGAAGCCGTAGTTGTTCTGGATGTTCAGCAGAGCCACGCCCAGCACGGCGCAGTTGGTGGTGATCAGAGGCAGGTACACGCCCAGAGCGGTGTACAGAGCGGGGATGGACTTCTTCAGGAACATCTCCACGAACTGCACCAGGGCGGCGATGACCAGGATGAAGGCCACGGTCTGCATGTACTCCAGCTCCATGGGAACCAGCAGGAACTTGTTCACCGCCCAGGTGAAGGCGGAGGCCAGGCCCATGACGAAGGTCACGGCGGCGCCCATGCCCACGGCGGTGTCCAGCTTCTTGGACACGCCCAGGAAGGGGCAGATGCCCAGGAACTGGGAGAAGATGAAGTTATTGGTGAGGATGGCACCCAGGGAGATAGAAAGCAAAGTTGTGATGCTCATATCTTATTTGCCCTCCTTTTTCGCAGCGGATTTTGCCAGCGCCCACTGCATGACGGCAATGAGCACGCCCAGGCACAGGAAGCCGCCCACAGGCAGCACCAGCAGAAGGGCAGGGGTGTAGGACTCAGGCAGGATCTGGATCCCGGCCAGGGTGCCGTTGCCGAACAGCTCACGGAAAGCGCACATGATCAGCAGCACGATGGTATAGCCGATGCCCTGGCAGATGCCATCCACAGCGGAGGCAGCCACGGTGTTCTTGGAGGCAAAGCTCTCGGCCCGGGCCAGGATGATGCAGTTCACCACGATCAGGGGGATAAACACGCCCAGAGACGCGGCAATGGCGGGAACAAAGGCCTGCAGCAGCAGATCCACGCAGGTCACGAAGCCGGCGATCACGACGATGAAGCAGGCGATACGGACCTCGTTGGGAATGATCTTACGCAGCAGGGCGATGAAGATGTTGGAAAGCGTCAGGATGATCAAAACGGAAACGCCCATGCCCAGACCATTCATGATGGAGGTGGTGATGGCCATGGTGGAGCACATACCCAGCAGCTGCACCAGCACGGGGTTCTGGGTAATGAGGCCTTCCTTTAATTGTCTTTTAAAATTCATAGCTCACTTCCCCTTTCTTAGGCCAGCGCTTCTGCGGCGGCCAGGGCGGCGTTGACGCCGGTGGTGATACCTCTGGAGGAAACGGTGGCGCCGGAGATGGCGTCCACGTTCTTGCCCACCACCAGATCGCCCTCGGCATGGCTCATGCCCTTGAACTGATCCAGCACGCCGGTGCCGCTGGGCAGAGGCTCATTGCCGGTGACCTTGGTACCGATACCGGAGGTCTCGGCGTGATCGACCACGGAAACACCGGTGACGGCGCCCTCGGCGTCCACGCCAACCATCATCTCGATGCTGCCCTGGGAACCGCTGGCCACGACCTTCATGACGTAGCCGGTGCCCTGACCGTCATAGAGCTCGGTGAGGGTGCCGCCGTAGGAAGCGGCAGCGTCAACAGCTTCCTGGGGAATGGCCTCCACGGCCTGGAACACAGTGGGATCAGACACCACGGCAGCCATAGCGTCCTGAGTCTTCTGGGCGTTGATGGCCGCGATGGGGTCCTTGGTGACGGCATTGACGCCGCCCAGCACAGCGGCGGTGACCAGAGAGATCACCGTCAGGGTGCCGGCAACCTTTACAATAAACTTGGGATCAAATTTCATTTCTTAGCCGCCTCCTTCTTCTCACCCTTCACGACGCCGAAGCGGGCGGGCCGCATATACTTGTCGATGAGCCAGGTGGTGCAGTTCATGATCAGGATGGAATAGCACACACCCTCGGGATAACCGCCGAAATAGCGGATGAACACGGTCAGCAGACCGCAGCCGATACCAAAGACGATACGGCCCTTGCTGGTGACAGGGGAGGTGACGTAGTCGGTAGCCATGAAGAAGGCACCCAGCATCAGGCCGCCGCCCAGCAGGTTGTAGAGCATGAAGGTCAGAGGATCATTGCCGCGGGGGAACAGGAAGGTCAGCACGGCCACGGTGCCCAGATAGGCCACGGGAATGTGCCAGGTGATGACCTTGCGGGCGATGAGGTAGATGCCGCCGATGAGCAGAGCCAGAGCGGAGACCTCACCCAGGGAGCCGCCGATGTTGCCCACGAACATGGACTGGAGATCATAGGTCTCCATGACGGCAGCAAGACCGCCCTCCTTCATCATGGCCATGGGGGTGGCAGCGGTGACGATGTCAGCGCCCACGCCCACAATGCCGGCCTTGGCGGCGGAGGGGTCGATCCAGGTGGTCATGGCAGTGGCATAGCAGGCCAGCAGAGCGGCACGGCCAGCCAGAGCCGGGTTCATGAAGTTACGGCCGATGCCGCCGTAGAGCTGCTTGACCAGCAAAATGGCAAAGGCATCGCCCAGGATCATCATCCAGTAGGGCAGCGTCACAGGGCACACGAAAGCCAGCAGCATACCGGTGACCACGGCGCTGAGGTCGCCCACGGTCTGGTCCTTCTTCAGGATCTTGCGGTAGAGCCATTCCCAGAAGATGCAGGCCACCACAGACACAGCCGTCAGGGTCAGAGCACGGAAACCAAACACGATCACGGCCGCCACCAGCGCAGGCACCATGGCGATGACCACGTCCAGCATCAAAGAGCGGGTGGTCTCATTGCCGCGGATGTGGGGGGAGGAGGTCGCGATCCATTTCAAATTCTTGTAGTCAGTCATCTCTTACGCCTCCTTCTTTGCGGGCTCGGCAGCCTTGGCCGCAGCCTCAGCAGCCGCCTTCTCCTTGGCAGCCTTGTCCTTGACCAGCTGCTTGCCCAGCTTGAACATATGGGTCAGGTGGACCCGAGCGGGGCAGGCATAGGAGCAGGCGCCGCACTCCATGCAGTCCATGATGTGAGCGGCTTCCAGCTCATCAACCATGTTCTTGGATGCGTAACGATACATGAACAGGGGCTCCAGGTGCATGGGGCAGACGGAGACGCACTTGCCGCAGTGGATGCAGTGGGGAGTCTCCACGGTCTGCTCCTCGTTGCCGGCAAAGACCAGGATGGAACCGGTGCCCTTGGCCACGGAGATATCGGTGGTGTACTGGGCCATGCCCATCATGGGGCCGCCGGCGATGAGCTTATAGCTGCCATCCTTGACACCGCCGCAGGCGTCCAGCAGATTGGACACGGGGGTGCCGATGGGGCACTCGATGTTCTTGGGCTCCACCACGCCGGAACCGGACACGGTGACCACTTTCTTCACCACAGGCATGCCCTGGGTGATGGCCCGGTAAACGCAGCAGGTGGTGTTGATATTGAACACGGCGCAGCCAATGTTGGCGGGCAGACCTCCGGGAGGCACCTGCTTGCCGGTGATGGCCTGGCAGAGCTGCTTTTCACCGCCCTGGGGGTAACGGCAGCGCAGGGGCTCCACGGTGACGGGGGCCTTCTTCTCGGCGATGACCTTGTTCATGGCGTCAATGCCGTTTTGCTTGTTGACCTCCACGCCGATGACCACCTTGTCCACGCCGAACATCTTGGCAAGGTAGGTAGCACCGCCGATGATCTCCTCGGGACGCTCCAGCATGGTACGGTGGTCGCCGGTGATGTAGGGCTCGCACTCGGCACCGTTGATGATGACGGTGTCCACCTTGCCGATGCCGCCGGAGATCTTCACGTGGGTGGGGAAGGTAGCGCCGCCCATACCGACGATACCGGCGTTCTTGACGATCTCGATCATCTCCTCCACCGTCAGGGCGTCGGGGTCAGCGGGAGCCTTGACCTCTTCGGACAGCTCATCCTGGAAATCATTTTCCACAACCACGGACATGATATTGCCGCCCATGGAATAGGGCCGGGGCTCAACCGCCTTCACCGTGCCGGACACACTGGCATGGATCGGGGCGCCCAGACCATGGAACTCGCCGATCTTCTGGCCCACCTTCACATGGTCCCCCACCTTGACCAGGGGGGTGCAGGGTGCGCCAAAGTGCATCGACATGGGAATGACCACCACGGCTGGGGGCGCCAGCTGTTCGATGGCCTTTTCATTGGTAGCGGCTTTCATGTCGTGGGGATGAACGCCGCCAAAGAAAGCTTGTGCCATTGTCTTCACCTCATTTTACTCCCGGGCAGCTCGGAGCTACCCCATACTGCGTTTCATTCTACACCCAAAGTGCCCTGTTGTCCAGACTAAACCGGCGAAATCGTGATTTTTTTGTCACATTTTTTTCAGACTTTTTCCGCCGCTGCCAAGATTTTCCCGCCGGTTTGGGACTTTTTTCCCCCTTTCCCCCTCAAAGAGCGGCGCTGCTTTCCTTTTCGCCCGCCTTGTGCTATACTGCTCTGCAAGCGGCCTGCGGGCCCGATCTGCCCTTGGGAAGGATGGACGATGACCATGACCATACAAATCCGACTGCTCCGGGCCCAGGCCCGGGATCTGGCCCGGGAGGCCCAGATCTCTGCCGTGGCCATGACGGCACTGCTGATGGGCCTTCTGCTGGTCCTCAATCAGGTGGTGGACCTGGCTTTGACCCTGAGTCCCCAGGGCTTTTTAGGGGTCTTCCTTGAAATATTAGGCGTTTTGTTGTCCCTGGTGCTTCAGGCCGGCTTTCTCCTGTACTGTATGGCGGTATACCGGGGCGAGCTGGCGGAATATCCCCTTTTGTTCGACGCCGTGCCCTTTGCCGGGAAGCTGATCCTCCTATATCTATTGGAGGGATTGCTGGTCTACCTGTGGTCGCTGCTGTTCCTGATCCCCGGCGCCATTGCCTTTTATCGCTACCGCTTTGCCGTGTACAACCTGTGCGAGGATCCGGAGATCAGCGCGGTGGAGGCCCTGCGGCGCAGCCGGCTCCAAACCGCCGGCCACAAGCTGGAGCTCTTCTGCATGGACCTGACCTTTGCCCCCTGGGCCCTGGTGGGCCAGCTGCCCTACCTCTACTCGGTGTATCTGCTGCTCACTGACCAGCCCCTGCCCCTGCCCGACGGAGTGATGACGCTGCTGTGCAACCTCTTTTTGGGCGTGGTGGACCTGTTCTGGCTGGCCCGGCACAAGCTGAGCATGCTGGGCTGCCTGGAGGTGTGCAAGGCCGACTCCGGTGTGGGCGCCGGCATGGGCCGCCCCGGCGGGCCTCTGCCTCTGCGCTGATCTCCCAATCCCTCAGCGGGAGAGGGCAACAAAGGAAAAAAAGGACCCGGGAGGTAACTCCCGGGTCCTTTTGTAGATGGGTTTTTCAGAAGCTTAGCACTTCTCGAACACGGTGGCAGTGCCCTGGCCGCCGCCGATGCACAGAGTGGCCAGACCCTTCTTGGCATCGGGACGCTTCTGCATCTCGTGCAGCAGGGTGACGATGATACGAGCACCGGAAGCGCCCACAGGGTGGCCCAGAGAGATGGCGCCGCCGTTGACGTTGACCTTGCTCATGTCGAAGCCCAGCTCGCGAGCCACGGCGATGGACTGAGCAGCGAAAGCCTCGTTGGCCTCCACCAGGTCGATGTCGTCGATGGTCACGCCGGCCTTGGCCATAGCCTGACGGGAAGCGGGAACGGGGCCGACGCCCATGATCTTGGGATCCACGCCGCCCTGGCCCCAGCCAATCAGCTTAGCCATGGGCTTGAGGCCGTACTTCTCAACCGCCTCGCCGGAGGCCAGGATGATGGCGGCAGCGCCGTCGTTGATGCCGGAGGCGTTAGCAGCGGTGACACGCTGAGTGCCCTTGTCGTCGGTCTCCTGCAGGCCCTTGGGCTCGAAGGTGTGAACGACCTCGGGAGCGGGGGACTCGGGACCCACGGGGAAAGCGCCGCGCAGCTTGGAGATGCCCTCGGCGGTCACACCGGCGCGGGGGAACTCATCGACCTTGAACTCCACGATCTCCTTCTTGACCTTCACGGGAACGGGAACGATCTCATCATCGAACTTGCCGGCCTTCTGAGCGGCCTCGGTCTTCTGCTGAGAGGAAGCGGCGAACTCGTCCATCTCCTTGCGGGTGATGCCCCAGATGTCGGCGATGTTCTCAGCGGTGGTGCCCATGTGGTAGTTGTGATAAGCATCCCACAGGCCATCCTTGATCATGGTGTCGATCATCTGGGTGTGGCCCATGCGAGCGCCGTAACGGCCGGTGGGAACAGCATAGGGAGCAGCGCTCATGTTCTCAGTGCCGCCGCAGACAACGATGTTGGCATCGCCGGCCAGGATGGCGCGAGCGCCCTCGATGACGGACTTCATGCCGGAACCGCAGACCATGCCCACGGTGTAGGAGGGAACGGAATAGGGGATGCCGGCCTTGACGGACACCTGGCGAGCCACGTTCTGGCCCTGGGCAGCGGTCAGGATGCAGCCGAACATGACCTCATCCACCTGCTCGGGCTTCACGCCGGCGCGGTTCAGGGCTTCCTTGACCACAATGGCGCCCAGTTCAGTGGCGGGGACGTTCTTCAGAGAGCCACCAAAGGAGCCGATCGCGGTTCTGCAGCAGTTCACGACATAAAGATCTTTCATGATGTTCCTCCGTTTTCTCATTTTTATGCGGCGGTCATTTATGTACCGCTCGGATACACATGTTTCCCAGCCAAAGCCCGCGGGAGGGCCCGCAATCCTTTGGCTCATGGTGCTATTATATAAAAGAAACCCGCCGCCGTCAATGGCGGAAACGCCCGTTTCGAGATTTTTGTTAAATCTTTGACAACTGCCCACCCGTTTTCGTCATATTGACGAAAAATTAACAAGCAACCCATGAGAATGTTCCCTCCGCCTGTAACGAACCCGTTTTTTTCACATCTTTTTCCGCCTCCTACGTTCCCGATTCCTGGGTGGAGGGGTCGCTTTCAGCCCCGGTCCCGGACGTGTCATCGCCGGTCTGAGCCGTGTCCTGAGGCTGGGTCAGGGCGGTATAGAAGGCCCCGGCATCCAGGTCCCGGCAGGCCTGGGACAGCGACACATCCGCCTCCTGGGCAGCCGAGCGGAGCAGCTCATCCAGGTACAGCTCCGCCGCCTGGGCCGCGTCGGGAGCCCGGCGGCAGAAGATCCACACGCCCTCCTCCGTCTCCGCCGCTGCGGCGCTGCACTGGCCCTCAGCCAGGGCGGCGATGGCGCTCTCCGCCGCCTCACCCAGGTCGCTCTGGCCCGGCAGATAGGTCAGCGTCCCTCGCTTCCCCTGGGTGTCCAGGGCGGCAAAGGCCTCCGCCGTGGCGCCGGCAGAGGTCAGGGCAGTGAGGGCGGCAGCCGCCTGCTGCCGGGCCTGGGCCAGGTCCGCCGCGCCGGTGCCGAAGCGCAGGTAGTCCACAGTGACCAGCTCCTGCTCCGCGGCGAAGGCCTCCACCTCTCCCTCCGGCGCCAGTCCCCCCTCACCGGAGGCACAGCGGGCCTGCAGTCCCCGGTAGAGGCAGGCATCCTGTGCTACGCTCTGGGCCAGCTCCCGGTCCGCCCCCAGCCGCCCCAGGCTCTGCTCATAGGCCTCCTGGCCCCCGGCGGCCTCGCACTGGCTCTGCCAGGCCGCCTCCAGATCCGCCTGATCCTCCTCCGTCAGGGTGACGCCTTCCTGCTCTGCCCAAGTCTCCACCAGGGCATAGAGCACCACGTTCTCCAGGGCCATCTCCTTGGCATACTCCCCCAGGGTCTGGCCCTGACGGTCCTCCTCCCAGTCCACAGTGCCCCCCAGCTCCTCCTCCAGCCAGGCGCAGTTCCGGGCCAGCCAGTAGAGGTAGTGCTCCGCGTCCACCTGGCGGCCGTTGACCGTCACCGCCACCGCGTCGGGGCAGATGCCGGAGGCTTCATAGTAGGCCCCCTCCCGGATGGTGCCGCCGGCGCCGCAGCCCGTCAAAAACAGCATTCCCGCCGCCGCTGCGGCGGCCATGATCCGTTTCATGTCATGCCTCCTTGTCCGGTCTTGGGACAGAGCGGTCCCGCCCGTCCTGGGGATAGCCTATGCGCCCACCCTCCGGGGCAGTACAAAAAAAGAGTGCGCCGGTGCCGGCTCTCTTAAAAATCTCCCCCGCCGCCTTTTCAAATCTGTCAGAATATGGTACTGTGTGGACAGGGATGGAGCCGCCCCAAAATCGAGGCCGCAGCACGCCCCGGACGGCCTCCCAAACCTTATGCCCGCATTTTTCCGGATAAAACGGAGGGAACTGCCATGTGTCTTTTTTTATTTGGGTGGCGGGAGCTGACCATCACCAATGACCTCTCGGTTCATATGCACACCGCAGACAAACTGACGGAAGCGGGCATCCCCTTCCGGGAAAGCGTGCAGAACACCTGCCATAGGAGCCGCCACAGGGGCACCATCAGCGGCCTGGGCCAAAATCCGCAGTACGCCCAGCTCTATCAGGTGTTTGTGAAGAAACGCGATCTGGAGGAGGCCCAGTTCCTCTGCACAGGCCGAAAGCAATAAAAGAAAAGCGCAAAAAAAAGAGGCGCCGCAAAAGCGGCGCCTCTTTGCTATGCTCAGCCCAGCAGGCGGATGCCCAGCCAGGTGTTGCCGGGCAGGAAAGAAAGGTCCACCAGAGCCCGGCCCTTGAGATTCTCCATGGGCACGAAGGGGTCGTCCCAGAAGCGGCTGTCCAGGGAGTCGTCCCGGTGGTCGCCCATAACGAATACGCAGCCCTCGGGAACGGTGAAGGTATCCCCCTCCCGGGCAGGGTAGGTGTTGCCCTGGACGGTCAAATAGTCCTCCTCCAGCTTCTGCCCGTCGATGTAGACGTAGCCGCCATCAAAGGAGATCGTGTCCCCGGGCAGTCCGATGACCCGCTTGACCAGGGTCTCATTCATTTCAGCGCTGTAAAACACCATGATATCCCCCCGGTCCGGCTCCGGGTCTCCCAGGGTGTAGGGCAGCCGGGAGGCAATGAAGAAGGAGCGGGTGGGCAGGGTAGGCTCCATGGATCCGGAGGGCACATAGGCCAGGGTGAAGATGACGCCGAAGAGCAATATCACCGTCACAGCGGTGATGATGAGATAGCCGAACCGGTCCCAAAGCTTGCGCAGAGGCGTGGGCTCCGCGGCCGGTGTTTTTTGATTCTCGTCCATAGTGGTCCCCCATTCCGCCGCTGTGCGCGGCACAGACTGTATCTTTCTGATCTGTTTTTCGTATATTTCTCCGCCTCCGGCGGAGCAGGGCAGCGTGCCTTACGGCGTGCCGCTGTTTTCCGTACCGGCCAGACGCAGGTCCTCTACCAGAGCCATGGCCGTGTCCAGCACGTTCTGTCCCGGGCTCAGGCGCAGCGTCAAAGCCGGGTCCTCTCCGGCGGAGAGGGTCAGCACCCGGCGGTACTTGGGCAGGCCGCACACCGCCGCCAGTCCCTCGGGCCGGAATACCGCCAGCTTGAGCACCAGCCGCTCCCCCTTCTGGGAGATGTCGGAGACCCCGGCGGCCATGGCCGCCGTCCGCAGCAGCGCCACATCCAGCAGCGCCAGCACCGACTTGGGCGGCTCGCCATAGCGGTCCATCATCTCGTCCAGCAGGTCCTCGGAGTCCTCCGGCGTGCGCACGGCGGCGATGCGGCGGTACAGGTCCATCCGCTGCTCCGGGGAGGGCACATACCGCTCGGGGATGTTGGCGTTCACCGTCAGGTCGGCGGTGCACTCCCGGACCCGGGCCTTGTCCTCGCCCTTTTCCTCCAGCACGGCCTCCTCCAGCAGCTTGAGGTACATATCGTAGCCCACGCTCATCATATAGCCCGACTGCTCCGGGCCCAGCAGATTGCCCGCGCCCCGGATCTCCAGGTCCCGCATGGCGATCTTGAAGCCGGAGCCGAACTCCACGTACTCCCTTATGGCGCCCAGACGCTTCTGGGCCACCTCGGAGAGGAGCTTGCCCCGGCGGTAGGTCAAATAGGCGTAGGCCCGGCGGGCGCTGCGGCCGATGCGGCCCCGGAGCTGGTGGAGCTGGCTGAGCCCCAGATGGTTCGCGTCCTCGATGATGAGGGTGTTGACGTTGGGGATGTCGATGCCGGTCTCGATGATGGTGGTGCACACCAGCACGTCCGCCTGGCCCTCCACCATCTGCCCCATGACCGTGGAGAGCTCCTGCTCGCTCATCTTGCCGTGGCCGATGACCACCCGGGTCTCCGGGCCCAGGAGCTTTTGGATGCGGCCGGCGGTGAGCTCGATGGTCTCCACCCGGTTGTGGAGCCAGTACACCTGGCCCCCCCGGCCCAGCTCCCGGCGCATGGCGTCGGCCAGCACCTCCCAGTCGTGCTCCAGCACGTAGGTCTGGACCGGCTGACGGTCGGCGGGGGGCTCCTCCAGGGTGGACATATCCCGCAGGCCCGAAAGGGCCATGTTCAGCGTCCGGGGGATGGGGGTGGCGGACAGGGTCAGCACGTCCACCTGTTTGGACATCTCCTTGAGCCGCTCCTTGTGGCTGACGCCGAAGCGCTGCTCCTCGTCGATGACCAGCAGCCCCAGGTCCTTGAACACCACGCTCTTTTGCAGCAGCCGGTGGGTGCCGATGAGCAGGTCCACGGCGCCGCTCTTGGTATCGGCCAAGATCTGCTGGGCCCGCTTGCCGGTCTGGAACCGGGAGAGGACGGCGATCTTCACCGGGAAATTGCGGAACCGGTTCACCGCCGTGGCGTAGTGCTGCTGGGCCAGGACGGTGGTGGGCACCAAAATGGCGGCTTGCTTGCCGTCCAGGATGCACTTCATCACCGCCCGCAGGGCCACCTCCGTCTTGCCGTAGCCCACGTCGCCGCACAGCAGCCGGTCCATGGGCCGGGGCCGCTCCATATCGCCCTTGATCTCGGCGATGCACCGGAGCTGGTCGTCGGTCTCCGGGTAGGGGAAGGCCTCCTCAAACTCCTGCTGCCAGGGGGAGTCGGGGGAGAAGGCGAAGCCCGGCTGGCGCTGACGCTGGGCATAGAGGGCGATGAGTCCCTTGGCCAGGTCCTTGGCCGCCGCCTTGGCCTTGTACTTCTGCTTGGTCCACTCGGTACCGCCCAGCTTGTTGAGCCGGGTCTTTTCCTGCTCTTCACCGCCGCCGATGTATTTGCTCACCAAATCCAGCTGGGTGGCGGGCACATAGAGGCAGTCGCCGCCGGCGTAGCCGATCTGGATATAATCCTTCTCCACCCCGTCCACGGGCATCCGCTGCATCCCCAGGAAGCGGCCCACGCCGTGGTGGACGTGGACCACCAGGTCCCCGGGGGTCAGGTCCGTGTAGGACTGGATCTTCTGACGGCTGTCGGTCTTTTTCAGCCGCTGCTTTTTCCGCTCCGGGGCCATCAGCTGGCCCTCGGTCAAAATGGCCAGGTGCAGCGCTGGATACTCCGCGCCGGCGGACAGCGCCCCCAGGGCGATGCGGATCTGGCCCGGGGCAGGCAGGGTGGTGAGCTTCCAATCCACCGTGGCCGGCAGCCCCCGCTCCTCCAGCAGCCGCCGCAGGTTCTCCGCCCTTGTCTCACTGCCGCACAGGGCCACCACGGCGCTGCCGCTTCGGCGGTACTGCTCCAGGTCCGTCACCGCTGTCTCCAGACTGCCGCCGTAGGAGCTCAGCTGCTTGGCGGTGATGCTCAAAAGGCCCCGGGGCCGCAGGGGATACCGGGAGGTGGGCAGGGCGTCGGCCATGACCACCGGGAAGTCCTCCAGAGCGCTCCACAGCTCCTCGGCGCTCAGGCTCAGGTGGGCCAGCTCTCCCGCCAATGTTCCGGCGGAGAGCAGGGTCTCCGTGTCCTGCTTCCACTGCCACAGGGCGGACTTGACCCGCTCGGTCACCCGTCCGCTTTCGCTGAAAAATACCAGGGCGCCTTTCGGGAGATAGTCTACGCTGCTCTCGCCGCCGGGGTAGACGGCGTGGAGATACCGGTCGGCCCCTGGAAGGGCCGCTCCGTTGCGCAGCCGCTCGGCATCCTCCGTGAGGGTCTGGGCCAGGCGCTGGCCGGCCTTTTTCTTCTCCGCTTTCTCCGCCAGGGCCTCCAGCCGCTGCGCCAGACCCTGGATGCCCCCCGGCGCAAGAGCCGGCAGCACCTCCATGGCCGGCAGCACCAGGGCGGACTTGATGTTCCGGGTCCGCCGCTGGGTGCCCGGGTCAAAGACGCCCATGGAGTCGATCTCGTCGTCAAAGAACTCGCAGCGGACCGGCTCCTCCATACCCGGGGAGAACACGTCCAGGATGCCGCCCCGGAGGGCGAACTGGCCCACGCCCTCCACCTGCTGGGTCCGGCTATAACCGGCGGCGGCCAGGCGTTGGGACAGGTCCTTGAGACTGGCCCGGCCCCCCAGCTCCAGGGAAAAGGCGGTGTCCCGCAGCACCTGAGGCGGAATACTGCGCTGGAGCAGAGCGTCGGCGGTGGCCACCACCACCCGCTGCCCGCCCCGGGCCAGGGCATAAAGGGCGGCGATGCGCTGCTGCTCCCAGCCCCGGGAGGCGGAGGCAGCGGTCAGCTGCCATTCCCTGGCCCCCAGCATGGCCGCCGGCGTGCCGGTGAGGACGCTCAGGTCTGCCGCCAGGCGCTGGGCGTCCCGCTCGTCGCCGCAGACGGCCACCAGGGGCCGGCCTGTGGCCTGGGCCAGGGCGGCGGCCACCTGGGCCCGGTGGACCGGGGCCAGGCCGGACACCGCCGCCGGACAGCCGCCCTCCTCCACCCGAAGGGCCAGCTCAGCCACCTCGGGGATCTGCTGCAAGCACCGCAGGAGCTGTTCCATGGAGCGCCTCCTTCTTTACAAAATTTGGAAATCCCGGACAGGGCACCGCCCCCAGCCTCCCGCAGGAGGGTGGGGGTCAAACAGAAAACACGGGGCAAAAGCCCTCCGCCCTGGGCGGAACCTTCTGACCGCGTGCCGGGTCTTAGAGTAGTATTATACGCGCCAAGCGGAAAAAGCACAACGTTTTTTAGGGGAAGAGGAGGATTTTTTCCTCCCCCGCCCCGGCGTATCTCCTTTAATTAAACTGGTTCATGGCCCGGTCGGTGCCGCTTTCGATGACGCAGGCGGCAGCATCCAGGGCCCGGTTCAGGGAATCCAGCAGCACCTTCCGGTCCTCCTTGGACGGCACACCGATGACCCAGTCGATCATCTCATGCTCGGGGTGGGCAGGGGAGCCCACGCCTACCTTCACCCGGGGAAACACATCGGTGCCCAGGTGGGCGATGATGTTCTTGATGCCGTTGTGGCCGCCGGCGGAGCCGGAGGGCCGCACCCGGATCTTCCCCACAGGAAGGGACACGTCGTCATAGATCACCAGCACGTGGTCGGCGGGGATCTTGTAGAAGCGGACGGCCTCCTGGACCGCCTCGCCGGACAGGTTCATATAGGTCTGGGGCTTCATCACCAGCACCCGCTGCCCACCGAAGGTCAGCTCGGCGGTGACGGCCTTGAAGCGGATGCGGTTGATCTTGATATGCTCCCGCTCCGCCAGCAAATCGGCAGCCAGAAAGCCCATATTGTGGCGGGTATGCTCGTACTTGGGGCCCGGATTGCCCAGGCACACCAAAAGCCACTGCACGCCCCCGGATTTTTTTGCAAACAGCATGGTTTCAACTCCCAAAGGCACTGCGCGAGGCGGGGAAAAACTCCCCGCCTCGCGTACGGATTTACGATATATCGCCCAAAAGGGGCGTTTTCTCTCAGCGGAAGAGCTTGGAGATGGAGATCTCCTGGTAGATGCGCTCAATGGCCTCGGCGAACATGGGGGCCACGGTGAGATACTTGATCTTGTCGCTGGCATCGGCAGGGATGGGCGGAATGGTATCCAGCAGGGCAAGCTCGGTGATGACGCTGTCGTTGATGCGCTGGATGGCAGGGCCGGAGAGGACGCCGTGGGAAGCGCAGGCATGGACGCTCTTGGCGCCGCCCACTTCCACCAGGGCCTGGGCGGCGTTGCACAGGGAGCCGCCGGTGTCCACCATGTCGTCGAAGATGATGCAGTCCTTGCCCCGGACGTCGCCGATGACGTTCATGACCTCGCAGGAGTTGGCCTTCTGACGGCGCTTATCCACAATGGCCAGGTTCATGTGCAGCTTCTGGGCGAAGGCGCGGGCACGAGCCACGGAGCCCACGTCGGGAGAGACCACCATCATATTCTCGCAGTCGGCGCCGAACTTCTTGGCGTAGTAGTCCACAAAGATGGGATTGCCGGCCAGATTGTCCACAGGGATGTCAAAGAAGCCCTGGATCTGGGAGGCGTGGAGATCCATGGTCAGCACCCGGTCAGCGCCGGCAGCGGTGAGCATGTTGGCCACCAGCTTGGCGGTGATGGGGTCCCGGGCCTTGGCCTTGCGGTCCTGACGGGCATAGCCGTAGTAGGGCATCACGGCGGTGATGCGGCCGGCGGAGGCGCGCTTGAGCGCGTCGATCATGATGAGCAGCTCCATCAGGTTGTTGTTGACGGGGGAATTGGTAGGCTGAACCACAAACACATCGGAGCCGCGGACCGTCTCATACAGGGAGACAAAGGTCTCGCCGTCGGAAAAGGTACCTACTTCAGACTCACCCAGCTTGGTGCCCATGATCTTGCAGATCTCATCCGCCAGCTTGGGATTGGCATTTCCGGTAAAAATCTTGATATCCTTGCCATGAGAAATCATTGCAAACGCCCTCTTTCTTCAGTGATTGTAGTGATCGTAATGGCAGCGGCTCATTTCTTCTGCCGCTTGATCTTGCGGTTCCGGGCAGCCCAGCCCTCCTTGACGGTCTGGGGCACACGGGCGATGGCCAGCGCGTCAGCGGGCACATCCTTGGTAATGGTGCCGCCGGCGGCGATATAGCATCCATCGCCCACCTCCACGGGAGCCACCAAATTGGTGTTGCAGCCGATGAACACATCGCTGCCGATGGTGCAGCGGTACTTGCGGAAGCCGTCGTAGTTGGTGGTGACGGTGCCGCAGCCGAAATTGACCCGCTCGCCCACGTCGCTGTCGCCCACATAGGTCAGGTGGGAGATCTTGGTGCCGTTGCCCAGGGCGGAGTTCTTCACCTCCACGAAGTCGCCCACCTTGATGTCGTCGCCGATGGTGCAGCCGGGGCGGATATAGGCGAAGGGGCCCACATGGGTACGGCTGCCGATGGTGCTTTCATTGGCCTGAGAGGCGTTGATCTCGGTGCCGTCGCCCACGACGCAGTCCCGGACCATGGCGTTGGGACCGATGGTGCAGTTTCTGCCGATACGGGTATATCCCCGGAGGATGGTGCCGGGCAGGACCATGGTGCCCGCGCCGATCTCCACTCTGGGATCGATATAGACCGCACCGGGGTCCAGGAACCGGACACCATTTTTCTTGTGCTTTTCCACGATCCGGTCCCGAAGCAGCAGCTCCACCTCCTGGACCGTGCCCAGGTCATAGACCGGGATCCAGCCCGGGACGCAATCGGCCTTGCGCACGTTGTGGTTGGGGGCGTGGGTCCAGGCCTCTTTTAAAACTTCGCCGGGGGCGGCGTAGACATAGCCCTCACCGGCGCCCTCCAAAGGCAGCACCAGGCGGGGAATGACCACCACGTCCTCCTCACAGTCCACAAACTTCAAAAGATCCTGATGCTGTTCAGAGACGGTCACCTGAGCCCCCTGGGGGAAACAGGCCAAGACCTCCTTGGCGTATTTCGGCCCGCAGGCAACAAAAAACCGCTCGACGCCATCGGCCAGTAATTTTTCACTCACCCAGGACAGGATGGGACAAAACACAACTGCTTCCAGCATCAGCGGTGAAACGGAGTCTTCATAGGAATCATCATCCGGCAGGAACAAAACTGCTCGTTTCTGATCCATGGGGCTCTCCTCCTTTCCTTGATCCAAAAAGATTGGAACTCAATTCTATCCTCATTATAACAAAACCTTGACAAAAATCCAGTCCCCACGGGGAAAATATACTAAAATTTTCCCCTGGCTTTTTGGCTACTTTGAACGGCCCCATTGTCCGTCAGCGACGGCCCCGGTCTATGGGCGCGGCATCTTTTTCCCGCTGTCAGATTCTCAAAACCCCACAAATTCATTTGGATTATCCTAAAATTTCACACATTTTTGTTGCAATTATCCGTCTAATGGATTACAATATAGCCCGTTCAAGTTCTCTGCCCCCGGCTTACGGCTCCCGCCCGGCCCTCTGGGGCGGAACAGAGGGGGAAATCCTATGCTCAATATCGTCCTGGTGGAGCCGGAGATCCCGCAGAACTGCGGCAACATCGCCCGCACCTGCGCCGCCACCGGCAGCCGCCTGCATCTGGTGCGCCCCCTGGGCTTCGATATCTCGGACAAGGCGGTAAAGCGGGCGGGCCTGGACTACTGGCACCTGGTTGAGGTAACGGACTATGACGGTCTGGAGGACCTCTTTGCCCGGCACCCGGAGGCTGCCAAGGATCTGTGGCTGACCACCACCAAGGCACCCCGGTCCTACCAGGAGGCCGCCTTCTCACCGGACTGCTGGCTGTTTTTCGGCAAGGAGACCGCGGGACTGCCCCTGGCCTTCCGGGAGCGGTTTTATGACCGGTGCATCCGCCTGCCCATGATCTCCCAGGCCCGGAGCCTGAATCTGAGCAACACGGTGGCGGTATGCGTGTATGAGGCTCTGCGGCAAAACAACTTTCCCGGACTGCTGGGTACCGGCGAGATGGCCGGCAGCCGCTGAGACATTGGAATAAAATACGACAGGAGAATCAGGATAGTTTTCAGATAGGAAATAAGGAGGCATTTCATGAACTACAACAAAAAGACCGTTCTGGACGTAGACGTCCATGGTAAGAAGGTTTTGCTGCGCTGTGACTTCAATGTTCCCCAGGACAAGGCCACCGGTGCCATCACCGACGACAAGCGCATCCGGGCCGCTCTGCCCACCATCCAGTATCTGCTGGACCAGGGCGCGGCCGTCATTGCCTGCTCCCACCTGGGCAAGCCCAACGCCACCTTTGATTCTTTCGTGAAAAAGCAGACCGAAAAGGGCAAGGACCCCGCCACCCTCACCGAGGAGGCCTGGAAGAAGTCCCTGGCACAGCTGTCTCTGGCCCCTGTGGCCAAGCGGCTGAGCGAGCTGCTGGGCCGGGAGGTCATCATGGCCGCCGATGTGGTGGGCCCTGACGCCCAGGCCAAGGCCGCTGCCCTCCAGCCGGGACAGATCCTGCTGCTGGAAAACACCCGCTTTGAAAAGGGCGAAACCAAAAACGACCCCGAGCTGGCCAAGAAGATGGCCGCTATGGCCGAGATCTATGTGTCCGACGCCTTCGGCGCCGTGCACCGGGCCCACGCCTCCACCGCCGGTGTGGCGGCTTATCTGCCCGCCGTCAGCGGCTTTTTGATCCAGAAGGAACTGGAGGTCATGGGCGGCGCTCTGGCCAACCCCAAGCGGCCTCTGGTGGCCATCCTGGGCGGCGCCAAGGTCTCCTCCAAGATCGGCGTCATCAATAACCTGCTGGACATTGCCGACACCATCATCATCGGCGGCGGCATGACCTATACCTTTATTAAGGCCCTGGGCGGCACCGTGGGCACCTCCCTGCTGGAGGCTGACTGGCTGGACTACTGTCGGGAGATGATGGACAAGGCAAAGGAAAAGGGCGTGAAGCTGCTCCTGCCGGTGGATACCCTGTGCGCCGCGGAGTTCTCCGCCGACGCCAAGCCCGAGCTGGTGGAGACCATGGCCATTCCCGACGACCGCATGGGCATGGACATCGGTCCCAAGACCATCGCCCTCTACACCGACGCGGTGAAGGACGCCGGCACTGTCATCTGGAACGGCCCCATGGGCGTCTTTGAGTTCCCCGCCTTTGCCGAGGGCACCCGTGCCGTGGCCAAGGCCCTGGCCGACACCAATGCCATCACCATCGTGGGCGGCGGCGACAGCGCGGCCGCCGTGGCCCAGCTGGGCTTTGCCGATCAGATGACCCATATCTCCACCGGCGGCGGCGCCTCTCTGGAGTTCCTGGAAGGCAAGGAGCTCCCCGGCGTTGCTTGTTTGCTGGACAAGTAATTTCCCCGCCGCTTATTCCACCGTCGCGGCATTCCGATGCCCGGCCCCTGTCGGGACCGCCCACCGGGCCGCATCCTCGAAACAGCCTTGCTTTTTCCGCCGCTGGCGGCGCTTCGGCTGTTTCCCGGCGGCGGCGCCAGCCTGGAGTTCCTGGAAGGCAAGGAGCTCCCCGGCGTGGCTTGCCTGCTGGATAAGTAAATTTTACCGTTGGGCCATTTCGCTTGGCAGGCGTTGTTCGCGCCCGCCAACCGAGGCCCATCCTCGAAACAGCCTCGCTTCTTCCGCCACCGGCGGCGCTTCGGCTGTTTCCCATTTTATACCTTATTTATATAATGTAAGTTTTTAACATTTCAACACTGATAGAAAAGGGAGTATTTGAGCCATGAATCGCAGATACCGCAAGACGATTATCGCCGGAAACTGGAAGATGAACAAGACCGCCACCGAGACCCGTCAGTTCGCTGAGGAACTGAAGACCATGCTGCCCAAGACCAAGTGGTGCGACGTGGTGGTGTGTGTGCCCTCCGTCAATATCTCCGCCGCTGTCAAGGCCTTCAAGGATATGCGGGTGGCCATCGGCGCCGAAAACGTGTACTATGAGAAGAGCGGTGCCTTCACCGGCGAGGTCTCCGCTGATATGCTCAAGGACCTGGGCGTGAAGTACGTCATCGTGGGCCACAGCGAGCGGCGGCAGTATTTCGGTGAGACCGATTCCATCGTCAACAAGAAGGTTCTGGCCGTGCTGGAGGCCGGTATGAGCCCCATCATCTGCGTGGGCGAGTCCCTGGAGCAGCGGGAGACCGGCGTGACCACCGAGTGGATCGCCCTGCAGGTCAAGTCCGCTCTGGCCGGCGTCCCCGCCGAGAAGATGCGCAAGTGCGTCATTGCCTATGAGCCCATCTGGGCCATCGGCACCGGCCGCACTGCCACCGCTGAGCAGGCCGCCGAGGTGTGCTCCTCCATCCGCGCCACCATCCGCAGCCTCTATGGCGCCCGGGTAGCCCGCAGCGTCACCATCCAGTACGGCGGCTCCATGAAGCCCGACAACGCCGCTGAACTGCTGGCCCAGGGCGATGTGGACGGCGGCCTCATCGGCGGCGCCGCCCTGAAGCCCGACCAGTTCGTCGCGATCATCAACGCCGCCAATCAGGAGTAATCCCCGCGCACGATGCGTTTCCCCACCGGCACAGCCGGTGGGGGCTGCGCTAAAAATTTGCCGCCGGCAAATTTTCTTTACGCCGCGGTCAACGCCGCCAATCAGGAGTGATCCCATTTTGCTCTGACCGGCGCCGCCGCTTCGCGCCCAGCGGCGCGTCCAAGCGGTTTTGCCGTCAGGCAAAACCCTTGCCGCAGGCGGAATCCACTTCCGCCGAGGATCGCAAATCTATAAGGGCTCCCGGCCGCCTTGGGCGGCTGGGACGGCAGCGTTTTCTCGGTCCGGCAGCGGTCGGGCCCGATTGAAGTACAAGTTTGTGCGTGTGACGCACAGGAGGACACCATGAACAAAACCCCCACCACATTGATCATTATGGATGGCTACGGCCTGTCCGGTGAAAAGACAGGCAATGCCATTTCCGCGGCAAACACCCCCTGTCTGGACAAGCTCTTTGCCGAATATGCCCACACCACTCTGGCCGCCTCTGGCTTGGATGTGGGACTGCCCCAGGGGCAGATGGGCAACAGCGAGGTGGGCCACACCAACATCGGCGCCGGCCGGGTGGTGTTTCAGGACCTGCCCCGGATCACCCGTTCCATTGAGGACGGTTCCTTCTTCCGCAACAGCGCCTACCTCCACGCCATGGACAACTGCCTGGAAAAGGGCACCTCTTTGCATCTCATGGGCCTTTTGTCCGACGGCGGCGTCCACTCCCATGTGGAGCATCTGTGGGCCCTGCTGCGCCTGGCCAAGGAAAAGGGCCTGGAGAAGGTCTATCTCCACGCTTTCCTGGACGGCCGGGACGTCTCTCCCACCTCCGGTGCGGACTTCGTGGCCCAGGCGGTGGAGCAGTGCCGAGCCATCGGTGTGGGCAAGATCGCCACAGTGATCGGCCGCTATTACGCCATGGACCGGGACAAGCGCTGGGACCGGCTGGAGGCCGCCTATGACGCCATGGTCTATGGCGAGGGCGCCTATGCCAACTCCGACCCGGTGGCTGCTGTGCGGGAATCCTATGCCCGGGGCGTCACCGACGAATTCGTGGAGCCTGTGGTGGTGGATTCGGAGGGCTGCGTGTCCGACAACGACAGCGTGATCTTTTTCAACTTCCGCCCCGACCGGGCCCGGGAGATCACCCGCGCCTTTGTGGACCCTGACTTTGACGGCTTCACCCGTCAGTTCTTCCCCCTGACCTATGTGTGCAACACGGAGTATGATGCCTCCATGCCCAATGTGGAGGTGGCCTTCCCCCGCATCCAGGTGGAAAACGGCCTGGGCGAGTACCTCAGCCGCCTGGGGCTGACCCAGCTGCGCATCGCCGAGACCGAGAAATACGCCCACGTCACCTTCTTCTTCAATGGCGGCGTGGAGACGGTGTTCCCCGGGGAGGACCGGGTGCTTGTGCCCTCTCCCAAGGTGGCCACCTATGACCTTCAGCCGGAAATGAGCGCGGTGGAGGTATGCGACAAGTGCGTGGAGCGCATCGAATCCGGCGCCTACGACGTGATCATCCTCAACTTCGCCAACTGCGACATGGTGGGCCACACCGGTGTGTTCGACGCCGCCGTAAAGGCAGTGGAAACCGTGGATACCTGCGTGGGCCGTGTGGTGGACGCAACGCTGAAAATGGGCGGCATTGCCATGGTCACCGCCGACCACGGCAACGCGGAGGAGATGAAGCAGGGCGACGGCAGTCCCATGACCGCCCACACCACCAATCTGGTGCCCTTTATCCTCTGCGGTGCCGGCAATGAGCTGCGGCCGGGCCGGCTGGCCGATATCGCGCCCACCATTTTGGACGTAATGGGCCTGGAATGCCCCCCGCAAATGGATGGTAAGACGCTGATCATCAAATAGCGCAAAGGCTTCGCCCCCAAGGGGTGAAGCCTTTTTTGCGTCCGATAAAACGGACAGGCAGTCATAATTTTTTCATATTTTTTCCCCCAATCGTCAATTTTCTGCGAAATTGACCTTGCATTTTTGTGCTATAAAGCGTATACTAAGGTCACTACTTTTCCCAGATGTCTTTCCGTAGGGGGCAATCAGCCGTTTCATAAGGACGGCGGCGGAGAGAAATCTGTGAAAAGGAAGCGCTTTCCCGCATGTCGGTGCACTGCCTTTCGGGGTAGTAAGCCGCAAATCAATGTCAAAGGAGAGAGAGTTGTATGTATAACTTCGCGCTCGCGTTCGTGATCTGCGCCGTTGCTTATGTCATCGGTGAAGTCGTCTCGACGCTGACGAAGGCTTGGGTTCCCTCCGTCTTCGTCACTGCAGTAATCTTCATCATCGGCTACTGGTACATCTGGCCCACTTCCCTGATCACTGATGCTGCCCTGATCCCCTTCGGCAGCACCACCGGTATCTACCTGATCCTGGTCCACATGGGCACCGTTATCAGCCTCAAGCAGCTGGCTGAGCAGTGGAAGGTCATCGTGGTCTGCCTGGCCGGCCTGGCTGGCATGTGCGCAGCCTGCTTGCTGATCTGCCCCCTGCTGATGGATCGTTCCCTCGTCATCTCCGGTCTGCCCCCCCTGACCGGTGGTATCGTGGCTGCTGTCACCATGCAGACTGCTGCTGCTGAGAAGGGCCTGGCCGAGGCCGCTCTGTTCGCCATCGCTATGTACTGCGTCCAGGGCTTCGCCGGCTATCCCCTCACCGCTGTGTGCCTGCAGCTGGAAGGCCGTCGTCTGCTCAAGGTCTATCATGAGAAGGGCGGCACCGCCGGTGCTGTGGGCAGCGTCTCTGAGGACGGCGCTCTGGAGACCAACACCAAGGAAGGCCGCCGCCTGATCCCCGCTGTGCCTGAGAAGTTCGATTCCGCTGTGGTCAACTTCCTGAAGATGGGCATCGCCGCCTGGATCGCCACTCAGATCGGTGCCATCACCGGCATCAGCGGCGCTGTGTGGGCTCTGGTCATCGGTATCATCCTGACCACCATCGGCTTCCTGGACAAGGATATCCTGCATCGCTGCAACTCCTACGGCATCGTCATGTTCGCTTTGATGATGTACATCTTCGACGGTCTGAAGGATTCCACTCCCGAGATGCTGGCTTCCATCGTTCTGCCCATGATCGAGCTGATCGTCATCGGTGTGGCCGGTATGGGTATCCTCTGCTTCGTGGTCTCCAAGATCCTGCGGATGTCCTTCCTGCTGGCTTTCGCCACTGCGCTGACCGCTCTGTATGGCTTCCCCCCCAATGCCATCATCACCGAGTCCGTCTGCACTGCTCTGGCTAAGAACAAGGAAGAGAAGGACTACCTGATGAGCAAGATGTTCCCCGCCATGATCGTTGGTGGTTTCGTTACCGTTACCATCACCTCCGTCATCATTGCCGGCGCTTTCGCAAATATGCTGTAAAGGCCGACAGGACATTTGTCGCTTGTTAAAACGACTGTCCGGCCTCTCTGGGGCCGGACAGTTTTGTTTTATACCGCTTCAACCTGGAAAAAGAAAGGATGTATTTTTATGGATATCAAGGCTCTTGCGGAAAAATACGATTCCTATATCATTGATCGCCGCCGCTTTTATCACACCTGCCCCGAGCTCTCCTGCGAGGAGAAGGAGACCGTCGGTCTCATCAAGGCGGATCTGGAGGCCATGGGCATCACCGACATCCATATGTGCCAGAACTGCTATGGCCTGTGGGCCGACATCAAGGGCGGCAAGCCCGGCAAGACCGTGGCCCTGCGCGCCGATATCGACGGCCTGCCCGTGAAGGAGGCCACCGGCCTGCCCTTCGCCTCCAAGAACGAGGGCAAGATGCACGCCTGCGGCCATGATAACCACATCTCCATGCTGCTGGGCGCCGCCAAGATCCTCAACGACGTGAAGGATGAGCTGTGCGGCACCGTCCGCCTGGTGTTCCAGCCCGCCGAGGAGATCGCCAAGGGCGCTCTGGCCATGATGGAAGAGGGCGTCATGAAGGGCGTCTCCGCCATCTACGGCGTCCATGTCTGGGCCACCTTCGACGCTCCCTACATGGGCTTCAACGCCGGCAACCGCATGGCCTGCTGCCACGGCTTTGAGATCCAGGTGGAGGGCAAGTCCGCCCACGCCTCCGCTCCTCACCTGGGCGTGGATGCCGTCATGGTCTCCTGCTCCATCATGGAGGCCCTGCAGCAGTGCGTGTCCCGTATGAACGATCCCCTGAACCCCCTGGTCCTGACCATCGGCAAGGTCACCGCCGGCAGCCGCTGGAACGTGCTGGCCGGCAGCGCCCTGCTGGAGGGCACCGTCCGCACCTTCACCACCGGCACCAAGGTGGAGGACGAGATCCGCAAGGTGGTGGAGAACACCGCTGCCGCCTTCGGCGCCAAGGCCACTTTGAGCTACACCTACATGACCGATCCCGTCATCAACTCCGATGAGCAGCTGGTCCGCATCGCTCAGGACGCCGTCAGCAAGCTCTACGGCAAGGAGTACCTGGTGGATGTGCCCACCATGATGGGCAGCGAGGACTTCTCCTGGTTCGGCAAGGACGGTGCGTCCTACATCTACGGCTTCGTGGGCAGCCACAAGAAGGGCACCGAGATGTATTCCAACCACCACGAGAAGTACGACGTGGACGAGGACATCCTGCATCGCGGCGCCGCCGTGGCCGCTCAGTTCGCGGCAGACTACCTGGCTGAGAGCGCCCAGTAAGTCTCCCTTTCCGGATCAACTCAAACAGGGCGGCTCTCTCATGAGAGCCGCCCTGAAAAAAAGAAGAGGATTTGCATATGATGGATGTGAAAAAGCTCGCCGAAGAGGCGGAATCTTACATCGTAGAGCGGCGCCGCTATTACCATGCGCGCCCGGAGCTGACCTGCGAGGAAAAAAACACCCGGGATTCCATTCACCGGGACCTGGAGGCCCTGGGCATTACGGACATCCGTGACGCCTCCAACTGCTACGGACTGATCGCCACCATCCACGGCGGCAAGCCGGGCAAAACCATCGCCCTGCGGGCCGATATCGACGCCCTGTCCTTCCAGGAGGAAACCGGCCTGCCCTTTGCCTCCTGCGAGGCGGGGAAGATGCACGCCTGCGGCCATGACTGCCACATTGCCATGCTGCTGGGCGCCGCCAAGATCCTCCAGGCTCACCGTGAGGAACTGGCAGGCAATGTGCGGCTGATCATTCAGCCCGCCGAGGAGATCGTGGCCGGTGCCAACTGGATGATCGAGGACGGAGCTTTGGAGGGTGTGGACGCCATTTACGGCAACCACGTCTGGGGCACCCTGGACGCTCCCTACGTGGATTTCAGCCCCGGCAGCCGTATGGCCTACTCCGGACGCTTTGACATCTACGTCAACGGTATGTCCGCCCACGCGGCCAATCCTCACCTGGGCGCCGACGCCATCACCTGCGCGGCTCTCATCATTGACAACCTCCAGCGGTACGTCTCCCGGATGAACGATCCTCTCAACCCCCTGGTGCTGACCATCGGCACCATCGAGGGCGGCAACCGCTTCAACGCCGTGGCCAACCGGGTCCACATGGAGGGCGTCACCCGGGCCTATTCCGCGGATCTCCATGAGAAGGTCATGCGCCAGATCATTGAGAACACCGCCAAAGCCATGGGCATGACCGCCACGTTGGAGTATGATGACGTGGTGGCTCCCGTCCTCAACGACGACGATGAGCTGACCCAGCTCGCTCAGGATGTGGTCACCCGCCTTTACGGTGAGGAGACCCTGACAGAGCTGCCTCCCATGATGGGCAGCGAGGACTTCGCCAACTACGCCGCCAAGATCCCCGCGGTCTTTGGCTTCCTGGGCTGCCGGAATGAGGCCAAGGGCATCGTCTACGGCAACCACCACGAGAAGTTCGACGTAGACGAGAGCATCCTTCCCCGAGGCACCGCCATCATGACCCAGTTTGCTGTGGACTATCTGGCAAAAAACGCCCCTGACCAGGCGTAAATCAGCAAAAAAACGGACGGCGAAAGCCGTCCGTTTTTTATTTCCACACAGAGCCTCCCTTGCCCCTCAGTTCGTCCGATACCGCCCCAACGTGCTCAAAATCAGCGTCAGCGTAAAGATGGCTACACCGGCGAGCGGCGCCCAGATCATCAGGTCCTCATAGTCCACATGCAGGTACAGGAAAAGGCCGTAGCAGGCCAGCAGCGCCAGCGCGCCCCAGCCCAGAGCCAGTGCCAGCAGACCCAGCATCTCCTTCATCGGCTGTTGTCTCTTTTTCTTTTCCATGCCTTTTCCCTCCTTGTGGCCCGGCATCCGCCGGAGACCCTTTATACCTATAAGACGCCAAAGGGCCCTCTTTTATCTCCACTTTTTTCGAACTTTTTTATCTTTGTAGCTATGCACAGTTTTATGCATGCCTTTTTGTGCGTTTTCTCTATGTTTTTTGCTGCTTCCGCCCCTGCTTTTGCCCCAGGTCCCGCCTCTGGGGCAGGGAAGTGGGGGAAACCGGGCAGCTTTTTTCTTTTCTGGCAGAAAACGGTATAAAAGGCGGCGGCCGGGGACATACTGGGTCACAGATGGTGCATGAAACACCACCGAAGCCGGCAGGCCGCCTGCCGGGAAAGGGCGGCAGCGCTGTCCGCAGGCCGGGAAACCGGAGGCAGCGCAGGAGGAATCTATGGGTAAACGCACAATGAAGACGGTGCTCGGCGGAGGGGGCTACTACATAGCCCTGCTCCTGTGCGTCGCCGCCATTGGAGTCGGAGGCTATTATGCCCTGTTTCACACCCCCGCGGAACCCACGGGGGACACCACCAGCCAGGAGGAACCCCTTCCCACGCAAAGCCAGGAGGAGCCTCAGGCCCCGGTGATCCAGACCATGGAGCCCGAGGAGGTGGAGGACCAGACCGTCCCTGCGCCTCAGGAGGAGACGGAGACCGCCGCCCCGGTGCTGGATGACACGCCGGTGGTGGCCGCGCCGCCGTCCCTGATCGTAACGCCGGTGGAAGGGGAGACCGTGGCGGCCTTCTCCGCCGATGAGCTCCAATATGACGCCACCATGGGGGACTGGCGGACCCACGACGGCATCGACATCCAGGCCCCCGAAGGCACCCAGGTGCTGGCGGCGGAGGCGGGCACGGTGCAGTCGGTGTATGAGGACAACCTGATGGGCACCGTGGTGGTCATCGACCACGGCGACGGCGTCCAGACCCTCTACGCCAGCCTCCAGCCCGACCCGGCGGTGGAGACCGGGGATTCGGTCACCGCGGGCCAGGTCATCGGCCAGGTGGGCAGCACCGCCGTGGCCGAGGCGGACCGGGGCGCCCATCTCCACTTCTCCGTGACCCAGGACGGAGAACCCACGGACCCGGAGGCCTATCTCAAGGGCTGAAAAAGGAGCCCCTGCGAAAAGCAGGGGCCTTTTTTTGCCCTTGTGTGCTCCGGCGCTTTTTGAAAAAGTGCGGCAAAATGCTTTTTGGGGGGATGACAGGAGGCATTTTTCATGATATATTGACCCTATCCCAGAAAATGGCTGGAAAATGGCCGCAGAACCACGATTCCGTTCCACAACGGAACACCACGCCGGGTTTTCCCCAGCGGATGACCGGGAGCAAAGGAGGCGCTCATGATGAAAAAACACCTGCTGCAAGTTCTGCTCTGTACGGGCCTGCTGCTGTGTCTGCTCACCGTCCCCGCCCTGGCGGCGGACTGGACCTATGACCCGGATGCGAAGACCCTCTCCGGCGACATTCTCTATCCCATCCAGAACGTGACAGCGGACGAAAACCGGCGTCTGACCATCGGGCCCTATGACTATGTGAACTTTC
>CALXDZ010000003.1 GCA_944387205.1 uncultured Oscillospiraceae bacterium | reverse complement strand
CTCATGGGCATCCCCTTCCCCAAGGAGTACGGCGGCGCCGGGCTAGACGCTTTGAGCTACGCCATCGCCGTGGAGGAGCTGGCCCGGGTAGACGGCGGTGCGGGCGTCATCCTCTCCGCCCACGTCTCCTTAGGCTCCTGGCCCATCTTTGCCTATGGCACGGAAGCGCAGAAACAGAAGTACCTGGTGCCCCTGGCCAAGGGCGAGAAGATCGGCGCTTTCGGTCTGACCGAGCCCAACGCCGGCTCTGACGCCGGCGGCACGGAGACCACCGCCGTCCTCAAGGGAGACCACTATGTCTTGAACGGCGGCAAGATCTTTATCACCAACGCCCCCAAGGCGGACACCTATGTGGTCTTTGCGGTCACCACACCGGACATCGGCACCCGCGGCATTTCCGCCTTCATTGTGGAAAAGGGCTGGAAGGGCTTCTATTTCGGCGACCACTATGACAAGATGGGCATCCGTTCTTCCTCCACCGCCGAGCTGATCTTTGACAATGTGGAGGTGCCCAAGGAGAACCTGCTGGGCAAGGAGGGCGAAGGCTTCAAGATCGCCATGTCCACCCTGGACGGCGGCCGCATCGGCATCGCGGCCCAGGCCCTGGGCATCGCCCAGGGGGCCTATGAGGCGGCTGCAGCCTATGCCAAGGAGCGCATCCAGTTCGGCAAGCCCATCGGCTTCCAGCAGACCATTGGCTTCAAGCTGGCAGACATGGCCACCAAGCTCCGCTGCGCCCGGTTCCTGGTGTACTCCGCCGCGGAGCTCAAGGAGGCCCACGCTCCCTATGGCATGGAATCCGCCATGGCCAAGATGTACGCCTCCGACATCGCCCTGGAGGTCACCAACGACGCCCTGCAGATCCACGGCGGTGCCGGCTTCATGAAGGGCATGGAGGTGGAGCGTGCCTATCGGGACGCCAAGATCACCACCATCTACGAGGGCACCAATGAGATCCAGCGGGTGGTCATTGCCTCCCACATTCTGGGCAAGCCCCCCAAGAGCGCAGGCGGCTCCTCCAGCCAGCCCAAGAAGCCCGCTCCCATCACCGGCGTCCGCAAGAAGGTCATCCTGCGGGATGGCTCCCCTGCCGACCAGGTGGCCGCTCTGGTGGAGCACCTGAAGAAGGATGGCCACGACTTCACTGTGGGCATCCCCATGGATACCCCCATCGCCCAGGCCGAGCGGGTGGTCTCCGCCGGCAAGGGCATCGGAGACAAGGAGAACATGAAACTCATCGAGGACCTGGCCAAGACCGCCGGCGCCGCTATCGGCTCCTCCCGTCCGGTGGCGGAGACACTGAAGTACGTGCCTTTGAACCGGTATGTGGGCATGTCCGGCCAGAAGTTCACCGGCAACCTGTACATCGCCTGCGGCATCTCCGGCGCAGTGCAGCACCTCAAGGGTATCAAGGATGCCTCCACCATCGTGGCCATTAACAAGAACGCCGGTGCTCCCATCTTCAAGAACTGCGACTACGGCATCGTGGGAGACGTCAATGAGATCCTGCCCCTGCTGACCGCCGCCCTGGACACCGGCGAAAAGCAGCCTGCACCTCCCATGGTCAAGATGAAGCGGCCCCGCCCGCCCAAGGACGCCCCCATCGGCAAGCGGTATGTCTGCGGCGGCTGCGGCTACGAATATGTCCCGGAGCTGGGCGATCCCGATGCCGACATCGCCCCCGGCACGCTGTTTGAGAAGCTGCCTGAGGACTGGGTCTGCCCGGAGTGCGCCGAGGCCAAGGACCAGTTCATTGAGGCGTAACGGCCTGTCATCTATGAGTAAAAGGAGGATTTTGGTATGCATTGCGTGAGAAAAGTCACGGACAACCTCTATTGGGTCGGCGCCAATGACCACCGTCTGGCGCTGTTTGAGAACATCCACCCCATCCCCAAGGGCGTCAGCTACAACGCCTATCTGCTGCTGGACAAGAAGAGCGTCCTGTTCGACACGGTGGACTGGTCCGCCTGCCGCCAGCTGCTGGAGAACATCGAGTATCTGCTGCAGGGCAAGCCCCTGGACTATCTGGTCATCAACCACATGGAGCCCGATCACGGCGCCTCCATCGAGGAGATCCTGCTGCACTATCCCAAGGTGCAGATCATCTCCACGGAAAAGGCCTTTATGCTCATGCGCCAGTTCGGCTTCCACGTGGACGGCCACGAGTGCATCGAGGTCAAGGAGGGTGACACCTATACCTTCGGCGACCACACGGTCACCTTCGTGGGTGCCCCCATGGTTCACTGGCCGGAGGCCATGGTGACCTTTGACACCACCAACGGCGTCCTCTTCTCCGCCGATGCCTTCGGCTCCTTCATCGCCCTGGACGGCAAGCTGTTTGCCGACGAGGTGAACTTCGACCGGGACTGGATCGACGAAGCCCGCCGGTATCTGACCAACATCGTGGGCAAGTATGGCCCCCACATCCAGCTGCTGCTGAAAAAGGCCGGCGGCATTCTGGACCAGATCCAGTACATCTGCCCCCTCCACGGTCCCGTGTGGCGGAAGGATCTGGGATATTTCATCGACAAGTACGACAAGTGGAGCCGGTATGAGCCGGAGGTCAAGGGCGTGCTGATCGTCTACGCCTCCATGTACGGCAACACCGAGGCCGCCGCCCAGGCGCTGGCCGCCAAGCTTTGCGAGAAGGGCATCACCGATGTGGCGCTGTATGATGTGTCCAACACTCACGTGTCCTATCTGATCTCCGAGGCCTTCAAGTACAGCCACATCGTCCTGGCCTCTGTCACCTACAACCTGGGTATCTACCCGGTGATGAAGAACTTCCTGGAGGACATGAAGGCGCTGAACCTGCAAAACCGCACCTTTGCCATCATCGAAAACGGCTCCTGGGCCTGCAAGTCCGGCGATCTCATGCAGAAGTTCGTGGATGAAGAGATGAAGAACATGACGGTCCTCAACGAGCGCCTAAGCCTGGCCTCCGCCCTCCACGACGACAGGGCCGTGGAGCTGGACAAGCTGGCGGACGCCCTGGTGGAGTCCCTAGAGGAAAAGACGGAGGGCTGATTATCTTTCCACTATTCAGCGATGTCCCTGTAAAAAGCGCATCGAACAGGAATTCCTGTCCGATGCGCTTCCCCTTCTTCTGAGAGTGTACTGTCAGCCGGAGCAAAGCGACACCATTCCGGTGTCCTACTTCCAAAAAAGAAACCGGAAACGTCTCATCAACGTTTCCGGTCTTTGGCAGCGGGAGAAGGATTCGAACCCTCACATACAGAGTCAGAGTCTGCTGTGCTACCCTTACACAATCCCGCTAGGTTTTTCGTTCTCGTGTCGCGAACAAATATTATTATACTCAGCTTTCTTTATTTGTCAATAGGTTTTACAAAAAAATTCTTTTTTCTTTTTGATTCGCCGGGCGGCCCCTAAAAGTGGGCCACCCGGCCTCTTTATGCCTCTTTCTCCGTGCCGGGTAGGATCGGGTCCTCCCTGCGGTCATAGGTCTCCAGGAAGGAGTGGGCGATCCCCCGATATTTATAGCCTGGAAAGGTATCCAGCTGGACGCCGTGAATGGCCCTGAAGATGCTCTTTTCCACGTTGGGGTTGGTTTTCCGCAGTGTTCGCAGCAGCTCCTTCATCTCTTGGCGCTTGGAAGGCCCAATGCCGTCCTCCGCTTCATCCCGCTGGGCCGTCAGGCGGCAGGCACACTGGATAAACTCCATGTGATTATAGTTCTTCCAGGCGATGATATGGTCCTCATGGATGCAGTACATGGGCCGGATCAGCTCCATGCCGGGAAAGTTGCGGCTGTGGAGCTTGGGCGGCATAGCCTGAAGCTGGGCGCCGTAGAGCAGGCCAAGCAGTGTGGTCTCCACCACATCGCTGAAGTGATGGCCCAGAGCGATCTTGTTGCAGCCCAGCTCTCTGGCCTTGGCATAGAGGCAGCCCCGACGCATCCGGGCGCAGAGATAGCAGGGATTTCCGCCAGCCGTGGCCGTCACATCAAAGATGTCGCTTTCAAAAATGGTGACGGGGATCTCCAGCCGGGCGGCATTCTCCTCGATCCGCCGGCGGTTGGCCGGATGATAGCCCGGATCCATCACCAGAAAGGTCAGCTCAAAGGGCTGTACTGTGTGGCGCTGCAGCTCCTGCATGAGCTTGGCCAGCAGCATGGAGTCCTTTCCGCCGGAGATGCACACGGCGATCCGGTCCCCGGGCGCGATGAGCTCATAGCGTTTCACTGCCGCGATGAATGGCTTCCACAGCTCCCGGCGATACTTTTTGATGATGCTGCGCTCAGCGATCTGAGCGGGTGTGAGTTCTTTTGCCATGTTTCCCCCAAGCACGTGTAATTGAACGGCCCCAGACCGTCCTTGACGCCGGAATATCTCTTCCCGCATCCTTTTCCCATTCTGCTGCCGTCTTATTTCCAGGCCCTTAAGCAGTGAATATCTTTCCCTTTACATCCAGATGGCAAAAAGCTTAAGCACCGTCTCCAGTACCCTCTTGGGCCAGGAGCGCTTCTTCCACTCGCCCATGGTCACCTGAATGCTCTCGGCCATGATGTGATCCATATCCTCAAAGAGGTCCTCCACCGCCGGCATATCATAGAGCAGCACTGCGCACTCATGGTGGAGCTGGAAGCTGCGGTAGTCCATGTTGGTGGTGCCCACCAATGCCACCTCCCGGTCCACCATGACACTCTTGGCGTGGAGGAAACCGGGCCGGTAGCGGTAGATCTTCACGCCGTGGCGCATGAGCTCGCCGAAATAGGTCTCCGCCACCATATAGACGATTTTCTTGTCCGGCACCGCAGGCATCATCAGCCGCACGTCCACGCCGCCATCGGCAGCAATGCACAGCGCTTTGAGCATGGAGTCCTCAATGGCCAAATACGGCGTGGTGATATACAAAAAGCGACGGGCGCCGGCAATGAGCTGCAGGTAGGTGTCCTCCGCAGGATTGTCGGGATTGTTCATGGGGCCGTCCACAAGGCACTGGCAAAAGCCGGCGCCCTCCACCGTATAAAGCGGACGATAGTAGTCATGCTCATTGTCCAGATTGCTGCCGATCATCTCCCACATATGGATGAACTGGGCGGTGAGGCCCCAGGCCCCCTCCCCTTCCAGGCACACGCCGGTGTCCTTCCAGTGGCCGAAGCGCTCGATGATGTTGGCGTACTCATCGGCGATGTTGAGACCGCCGGTATAGGCGAACTGGCCGTCGATGGCCGCGATCTTGCGGTGGTCCCGATAGTTGAAGTAGATGCGGTTGACGTACTTGTGGACCGGATTAAAGACCTGGACTTCGATCCCCGCATCCTGGATCCGCTGGAGCATGGTATCGGACAGACGAGTGATGTTCCCGAAGTCGTCAAAGATGATCTTGACCTCCACACCGGCGGCAGAGCGCTCCCGCAGCACCTCAAAGAGCCGGTCCCACAGCTTGCCCTCCGCCAGAATATAATACTCCAAAAAGATATACCGCTCCGCCTGAGATGCCCGGTGGATCAGATCGGCAAAGAAGGCCTCTCCTTCCGGGAAATAGCGCACCTTAGTGTTACGATAAAGGAGAAAGCCCCGTTTGTGCAGCGAGGCAGCCAATCTCTCCCAGTTGGGATACTTCCTCCCCAGACGGATCAGGTTGTCCGCACTCTCCATTCGGGCGCTCTCCCGTTCTGCGGGCGGGGGGACCCGCTTGAGGCTCAGGTGCTTAGCCTGGTGATTACCGCCCCAGAGCACATAGAGGATGGTACCGGCCACAGGCACCGCCAGTACCAGCAAGATCCAGCTGACCTTATAGGACGGGCTGCCGCTGCGGTTGAAGATACCAATGGCCACAGCCAGAGCCACCAATTCCAAAATGAGATAGATCATGGTGGCATAGCGCCGCATGTACATGGTCAGCAGCAGAATGACCGCAATTTGCAGCAGCAGCGTCAGCGCCGCCACACCCATGCGCAAAGCCGCCGACACATGCCGCTCTGCACGTTTCTTCCCTCTCTTGTCCACGGCTTTTCTCATTCTTCCACTCCCTTCACCGGATATCATCCCCACTATTATAGTAAAAAAGCCCCTCAGCCGCAACCGAATTTTCGACTTTTTCCGTCTCCGGGAATAGATACCCACCGGCTAAGCCGGTGGTTCTTCAAAAAGCCTAAAAGGCTTTCATACTAGCTTGCGCCTAAAGGCGCTTATGCGGTCTGCCAGCCGCGAGGGGATTGCTACTTGCTACCCCTAAAGGGGTCTACAAATTCCTTCATCTTCACCTGGTCAAGTGCCTTGTCCTCTTCCAACTGGTTCCGTATATATTCCGCTATCTTCTTACTGTTCTTCCCGACTGTATCCACATAGTAGCCCCGGCACCAGAATTGTCGGTTGCCATACTTGTACTTGAGATTTGCATATTTCTCAAATATCATCAGGCTGCTTTTCCCTTTCAGGTATCCCATGACCCCCGATACACT
>CALXDZ010000002.1 GCA_944387205.1 uncultured Oscillospiraceae bacterium | reverse complement strand
CCACCAACAGCCCCAGCAAATCGCTTGCGATTCCCCACAGCGGCTGGGCCAGGACCAGAAACGTGCAGGTCACTGCCACTCCCTTTCCACCGCGGAACCTCCTCCACAGGGGAAAGTTGTGTCCCAGAGCGGTTCCCAGACCTGCATAGAGCGTGGCCAGCGCACCCAGCTCCGGGAACAGGACAAAGCGGGCCAGCAGGCAGGCTGCCGCCGTCTTGCCCACGTCCCCCAGCAAGACCAGGGCTCCCCAGGCTGCGCCTAGGCTCCCTGCAATGTTCGCCATGCCCGGGTTTCCACTTCCCAGTTCTGCCGCGCCGCGGCCGGTCCGGAACCGCGCCACCAGCTCCGCAGTCAAAAACAGGCCAAAGCAATACCCCACCAGAAGGCAGACCAGCCGCTCCATATATGCTCACCTCCCGAACAGTATGCCCCGTTTTGCCAAAGGGAAGCGGACCTTCTCTTCCTTTCTTCCGCCCACTGATATATACGGGCACAGGTCAGCTCCCTCCTTCGAAGCTCGGAGGCTCTCCTCCAGCTACCCGTCCGAAGCTCAGACAGGGGGCGGACCGCAAAATCGGTCCGCCCCCTGCTGCTTTTGTTCCTTTGTCTGACCTCCGGTCAGGCGTCCTTGTGCTCCTCCCGATTTCGGGCCGTGTGGCAGATGATATCAGCCGCCGTATCCAGGCCCATAGAACTGTTTATGCACAAATCATAGTTGTGGGCGTCACCCCAGCGCCGGTCCGTGAAAAAGTTATAATAAGAGGCCCGCTTCTTATCCAGCTTGGCCACGTAGTCCTCCAGATCCTTGTCCTGGACGCCGTATTCCTCCCTGACCCGGCGCAGACGCTGGTCCAGAGGTGCATGGACAAAGACCCGCAGCAGGCGCTTGCAATCCCGCAGGACATAGTCGGCACAGCGCCCCACAATGACACAGCCGCCCTTGGCGGCCTTCTCCTTGATAATGCCCGCCTCGGCGATAAACACCTGGTCGGAGATGGACAGGTTCTGGGTGGAGTAGTACAGGTCATAAATAAAGCTGCGGGTATGGTGGCGCTCCGCCTCCCGGATGAAGCTCTCAGCCAGACCGGTCTTCTTGGCCACGCCGGAGATGATCTCCTTGTCGTAGAAGGGGATCTTCAGCTGATCCGCCACCCGCTGGGCGATGAGGCGTCCGCCGGAACCGTACTCCCGGCCAATGGTAATCACAGCGCTGCTCATAGAAAAACCTCCCCACATCGTGTTCTGTGCCGCACGGGCGGCCGGTCCGTTCTTTTGTTTTTATTATACTCCACCCGCTCCCCTAAGGTCAAGTTTTTTGCCCCCCAGCGGGCTTCTTGCTGCGCAAATTGAATCTCCACAAAAAAGCATAAAAATCAAACAGAAAACCGCAAAAAAGGACTATATCAGTTCTGTTTTGCGGTTTTCTGTTTTTCAAAGCTTCGTCCAAGCAGTGCCTCAGGCGGCCCCGATCAGAGCTTCCATCCCCTCACAGCAGGCCCAGGCTTTTGCCCTTCTGAAGCGCAGCAAGCTTATTGTTGACCTCCAGCTTTCCATAGATATTCTTCACATGGTAGCGCACCGTAGGCACCGAAATGAACAGGCGTTCGGCGATTTCCTCGTGCTTGAGGCCCTCGTCCAGCATATGCAGCACTTCTCCCTCCCGCTCGCTCAGGCTGATCTGGCGCGGCTGGAGGGTGGAGCGGTTGCGCTCGTATTGCTCACACTCCTTGATGGGCCGGCCTAAATACCTGGCCGGATAGGTCCCCTTCCGCTCCACCTCCCGCAGAAGAGGCAGCACATGATACCCAAGCTCAGCAAAGGGGAGGAGCACCTGGTCCGCAGCGGCGATGTCCAGAGCGCGCTCCAGCTCCTGCCGGCCCGCAGTCATACCGTAGAGCTTCTGTTTCGCCACGGCGGCGTAGATGTGACAGTGGATACGGCCCATCAGATACCGGCCGCTCTCCAGCCCCCGGGCCGCCTCCTCGCAGAGCACTTCCGTGCGAATATAATCCCCCGCCAGCATGGCCGCCCGGGCGGTAATGAGCTCGTTGAAGCCCATGCCCTGGAAGAAAAAATTCCCCGGCGCGGTGTCGCCATTCCGCAGCCAGTCCGGCACCGCCTCCGGTATGCCCATACAACAGCCGATATAGGCGGCGCAGAGCTCCAGCGTGGTGGTGAGGACGCTGCTGTCGTCCCGGCTCACCGCGATGGCGGCCTCTGAGAGCAGCTTGTCGCAGCCGTCCAGGTCCCCTCGCACCAGAGCCAGGCGCTGGAGGGCCAGAAGGGCACACAGCTCCACACAGGTCTGGCGGTAGATGCGGGCCTGGTGGAGGGCCTTCTGCGCATTGAGAGAGGCCCCCTCCCAGTTCCCGGTCTCCAGGTCATACTCCGCCATAGCCAGGGGCTCGCTCCCCGCGCCGCAGCCCTCTACTGCCCGGGCCAGCACATGAAAGTGGGTGGAGATGTACTCTGTGGTCTGCCGCAGCTGGCCCGGCGTACGGTAGTAGCAATAGAGCAGGCTGAGGGCCCCGTAGGTGAACTCCGTCCTGGCCGAGATGACATTGGAGTAGCGGCCCTGAAAGTGGTCCACCGCCTGCTGGGCATGGGCCACCATCTCCACCGGGTCGTTGAAGGATACAATGACCCAGTCATTGTGGATCTCCCCCAGGATACGGGAGCGGCGGGGCTCCGGGATGCCGCTCTCCTCTACATAGCGCTCCAGCTCTCCCAGCGCTGCCGCCAGCCGTGCCTTGCCCTCCGGCGGCGCGGAGAGGGCCTTGACCCGGAGATATCTCAGGAACGCGATGGGGTAGCGGAAGCTGTCCTCTTCCGGAAGCTGGGCGAAGATCCGCTCGGTCTGGAGGAATTGTCCATAGTGGATGTCCTGCTCTTCGTCCCGGTCCAGATCCTCCAGGATGGTCTCGATATCGTCCGCCCGCAACAGGTAATCATAGGCCAGAGTCCGCTTATCCCGCTCCAGGAACCACCGCCCCATCCTCCGCCAGATGGGGGCCGGGTCCACACCGTCCTGCTCCGCCTTTTCCCGGAGAAAGCTGCGGAACAGCTTCGTCATCTGGTAGGCCCCGTCTGAGCGGCTGTACGAGAGGAAGGCATTGCCCCGCATCAGCGCCACGATGCGCCCGCCCGCCCAGGGGTCCCCCAGCACATAGGAGGCCTGCTCCGGTGTGAACAGGTCCAAAAAGGAGAGCTTTTGCAGGAAGCTCCGGGTCTCCTGGTCGTATCCGGCATAGATACCCGCCTCCAGCAGACGGTCGATGTCCCCCTGGGGGCCGATGGGATACCCCTCCCGCAGCCCCCGCAGGAGCAGGTAGATCCCGGTGATCCAGCCCCCGGTCCACTGGTCCACCTGGGCCAGGGTCTCTGGTG
>CALXDZ010000001.1 GCA_944387205.1 uncultured Oscillospiraceae bacterium | reverse complement strand
GGCCTCAATGTGAAAGCTCTCCTGCTCCTTGATGTGGGCGGTCATCACGCTGGTCATGATGGAGACGCTGAACAAGGTCACAAAGGAGAGGGGATATCCCACGCCCTCCAGATTAAAGGAGTAGTAGGGGGCTACAAAGGCGTAATTGACGATCATCGCGGAAAAGATACTGGCCAGCAGGCCGCACAGATACCCGTTTGTGTAGCGGGCCACCAGAAAGACCGCCAGGACATAGATCAGGGAGGCGTGGTTGTCGTCCGCCCCAATGGGCTGAAGCAGCAGGCTGACGTCCAGGGCCGCAAGCATCAGGACCACCAGAGTCACACCGTCCTGCCAGCGCAGAGAAAAAAGGTGCTTGATCCGTTTCATATGGCCTCCCTCCGTTATGGCGGGGCGTCTGTGTTCGTACTGTGAGGGATACGTCTATTATAATGCCCGACCCGTTAAAATGCACGCAAAATTTTCAGCTCCCGGCCCACGAACAGGTGGGCCGGGAGCTGAAATACCGGTTAGTTTACAGGGTCTCGATTTTTGTGTCAAACTTGGGACAGTGCAGGCGGGCCGTCTTCCAGTCGTTGACGACTTGACTGATCTGGATGTCGCACATGGCGCTGAGCAGCCGGTACGCGTCCGGGAAGGACAGGGAGAGCTTTTCCTGAAGGAACTGCACGCCGTCCGACACGGCGGTGTGGATCGCCTCGTCCAGGGTGGGGGCGGAGGCGAGGAAGTAGAGCGCGTCCCGGGTCTCGATGACCGGCCGGGAGACCGGGCAGTCCCGCCGCACAGAGGTCCGGATGCAGATCCGGCCGGGGGTTTCAATGCCGGTGCCGCTCAGCTCCCCGTCCCCCATACAGGCGTGGAGATCGCCCACAGCCAGTCCGGCCCCCTCCTGTTCCACCGGGAGGTACAGCCGGGAGCCCACGGTGACCAGCTTGGTGTCCAGATTTCCCCCGTGGTCGCCGGGGACCGCGCAGTGAACATTCAGTCCGGCCTTGGGGGCGACGCCGCAGACCCCGATCATGGGGGTGAGGGGAAGGCGGATGGAGTCAGAGAAATAGGCGAAGCCGTCCCGAATGGGGATGATCTTGGTATCGGGCTCCTGAATTCTCTCCCCCAGCACCCCCAGACCCTTGGAGGTCACCATGACCCCCTGGGGTGCAAACTGGATGGCCAGAATTTCCACGCACAGGGTGTCGCCGGGCATGGCACCCTCGATATAGATGGGCCCCACAGAGCAGTCCATGATGGAGATGTCGATGTCCGGCCGCTTCACAGAGGCGTCCTTGATCTGGCCGCTGTAGCAGTCGTCCGTCTCCACCCAGAAGGTCTCTCCATCCTCCACGCGGTAGCAGGCCGGGTTTTCCTGATTGAAGAAATAGATCACATGATCCTTTGAAAGAACTTTCATGGGGTACCTCCTTACCAGGCAGAGGGCAGAAGGCCGATCAGATCAAAGATGGCATAGAGCGCGGCCGCGCAGAACAGGACGATGATGATAGCCTGCGTCCAGCGGCTGGCATACCATCCGCACTTCCACGCCGGCTCCATGTCGCCGTTCTTCCGCGCGCTGTTGACCATCAGGGCGGGGAGAATGGACATGATCACGCCGCCGAAGGTGCCGGCCAGATAGATGGCGTCCACAAAGCTGACCAGTCCGCTGTAAGCCAGAACGAAGGGCGGAATGATCACGCACAGAATGGAGAGCACCCGGGTCTTGACGTCGTTCTCGTTTTTGAACTTGAACATATCCACGATGTTGGTCAGCATGGAGCCGCCCACAGCCCAATAAGAGGTCATCATGGCACACAGCGCAAACAGGTTGGCCGCAAAGAGGGCCCAGCTGCCCAGCGCCTGGCCCCAGGCCAGGGTGGCCACCTCGGTGACATTTTCGGGGCCGGTCAGGGAGATGACCGCCAGGGGCACCAGGGCCAGCAGCACGCCGGTGATCAGCATACCGGTGGTGATGGCCTTGGGCAGCGCCGGCGCGTTGTGACGCAGGCCGCGGGCCAGCTCCGGCACCGCATACTGGGCGATGTAGCAGAAGATGGCCACATTAAACACCGGCACGGCAAACGCCCAGTTGGTGTAGATCGCGCGGCTGATGTCCGCTTTGCCCGAGAGGAACGACGCGCCGATGATCAAGAGCAGAAGCACGATCATGCCGGAGCTGATGAACTTTTCCGCGATTCCCGTCGCCTTGAGGCCGAACCACACCACAAGCACAGCGGGAATGGTGAAGATCAGGCTTCCTACCGGCGCCGTGACGCCCAGCAGCTCGGCCAGAATATCACCGCTGCCGCTGGTGTACGAGATCATGCACCCAATGGAGTTGGCACACACGGAAATGAAAACCAGGACAGCGCCGGCCTTTCCCACGTAGCGCTCCGCCAGTCCAGGCAGCTGCATGGGCTTTTTGGTCCGGAGCGTGGTCTCCGCCACATAGAGCATGGAGACGGTGGTGCAGACGCCGGCAATCAGAAGCCACATCAACAAAATCGGCCAGCCGGCCTTGCGGGCCGAGTAGGCCAGTCCCAGGATGCCTGCGCCGATGTTGGCTCCGACGATAATCAGCGCCGCCTCCCAGAAGGTCAGCTTTTTAACCGACAATGCGCCTTCTTCGGTTTGGACAGTGTTTTTTTCCTGTTCGCTCATGGATGGTCCCTCCTTTGAAATTCTCTCAATACTGCCCTGGGGTCCCGCAGGAAATCTTTCTCATTTTCCGCCTCCCCTCCTGTGCGGGAAACACGAGGGCGAATTGAGAGGAAATAGGTACTTTCAGTATACGCAACATACAGTCACAAGTCAATTGATTTTAGTCACAAAATAGCAACAACGTTTTGTTGGAAATTACAAAT